>JANLYO010000079.1:0-15949 GCA_031365665.1 Rhodoferax sp.
CGCGCAGCACCCACCACCGCGTGGCATGGTTGGCGCGGGAGTCCTCCAAACCAGGGCGTGGCTCGGTGGAACGCTGGACAGTGCAGGCCAGCGCGTCCTGGAGCGCTGAACACTTGATGGACGACGAAGCCCGGGTGCAAGCCAAGCTGCTCAAGGCGTTTTCTGAAGTCACCGGCATACGGGCCGTGCCTGCCCACGTGCAAACGCGCCGCTGGCTGCATGCACAAACCACCGCGCCCTTGGGAAAAAGCCATCTTTGGCAGGCCAAGGCGGGCCTGGGCCTGTGTGGCGACTGGTGCATCGGCCACCGGGTGGAAGACGCCTTCGTCTCGGGCCTGGAGCTGGCGCTCGCCGCGATGTGAGGGATTGCGTGGGGGTCAACATTTACAGAGGTCGATTTGCGCCCTCTCCCACTGGGCCCTTGCACGCGGGCTCCTTGGTCGCCGCACTGGCCAGTTGGTTGGATGCGCGGGCGCACAGCGGCCAGTGGCTGATCCGCATCGAAGACGTCGATGCCCCCCGTAGCGTGGCGGGCATGGATGGTGTCATCTTGCAGCAACTCGCGGCGCTGGGCCTGCATCCTGACGAGCCACCGGTTTACCAGTCGTCGCGGCGCGATCTTTACACCCAGGCCTTGGAGCGCCTGAAAGCACACGGTGCAGCCTACGCCTGCCAATGTTCGCGCAAAGACATTGAAGCTGTGCTGCGGGCCCAGGGCCGGGTTCCTTCACGGGGCGATGAACTTGTCTACCCCGGAACTTGCCGCGAGCGACCGGCCACGGCTGCACCGTCCGCTTGGCGCTTGCGCACCGATCAGAAAGGTGCAAACCCCACGGTTCACTGGCAAGACCGCAGGCTAGGCCCACAGCAACAAGCCGTTGAAAGCCAAGTGGGTGATTTCCCACTGCTGCGCACAGACGGGTGTTTTACCTACCAACTCGCCGTAGTGGTCGACGATGCCGCGCAGGCGATCACCCACGTGGTTCGTGGCGAAGATCTGACAGACAACACCGCCCGCCAAATCATGTTGCAGCGGGCTTTGGGCCTGGCGACACCGCGTTATTTGCACACCCCGCTGGTGCTGGGTGGCACAGGCGAAAAACTCTCGAAACAAAATGGCGCAGAAGCGCTGGATCTGTCGCATCCGTTGGCCACACTCCAAACTGCGGCCAGGGCGCTGGGCCTGGCAACAAACGCGGCCACAAGCGGCACGTGGGCTGGCCCCCAAAATGATGCCGGTAGGCAGGGTGTCACCCAGGCTCTGGCACCTTGGGTTGCGCAATGGCGGGAACTCTACAATTCCGCCCGTGAATCTCCCTCTTACTGACTCTTCCATTGACCCGCCGCCAGACCGCGTCGCCCACCCCCGCGTCATCCGCAGTTTTGTGCGCCGCCAAGGTCGCACCACCGTGGGCCAAACCCGTGCGCTGGCTGAGATTGGCCCCAACGTGTTGTTGCCTTATGCGCCGAACATTCTTGATTTGGCAGCAACTTTCTCAGTACTGGCGAGACCTGAGGGCCAGTCTGTCTTGGAAAATCGCCAAAACCCGTCGATTCGGCCCCTTGTGTTTGAAATCGGCTTTGGCATGGGCGAGGCAAGCGCCCAGATCGCCGCAACACTGCCCGGCACTGACTTTTTCTGCTGCGAAGTGCATGAGCCTGGCGTCGGCGCCTTGCTCAAGCGCATCGGCGAACAGAGCCTCGCCAATATCCGCATCATCGCCCACGATGCGGTTGAAGTGCTGGACAACATGCTGGCGCCGCAGTGTCTGGACGGCATCCACATTTTCTTCCCGGACCCGTGGCACAAAAAGCGCCACAACAAGCGGCGCTTGATCCAGTCTCCGCTTGTTGCCAGGCTGGCCACGCGGCTCAAGCCGGGCGGCTACATCCACGCCGCCACCGACTGGCAGCCCTATGCCGAGCAGATTTTGGAGGTGCTGCGGGCCGAGCCCTTGCTAGAAAATACAGTGCCCAATGATGAGGACTGCGGCGGCAATGGCCACGGCTACGCGCCCAAGCCGTTTTACCGGCCGCTCACCAAGTTTGAAAATCGCGGCATCAAACTCGGCCATGGGGTTTGGGATGTGGTGTTCTGGCGGCGTAACGCGTAGTCTGGGCTACCGCGCCCTGAGCCGACGCGCCTGATGGCCCGATTTCGCCCCAATCCGCCACCCACGCGGCTCGGTGTGTCGGCCAGTTGCACGGTGCTGCCTCTCGGGCACTGGCCGAACGTATTTGCGTTCCTGATCCACCGATTTCCTCACGTCGGCGCAGACACGTGGCACCATCGCCTCGCCAACGGCGACGTGGTGGACGACAGTGGCCGCCTGATCACCGCGCACTCGCCCTACCAAGCTGGACTTCGCCTGTATTACTTCCGCGACGTGCCGCAAGAAACGCCGATTCCGTTTCATGAAGTCGTGCTGCACCAAGATGCACACCTGCTGGTCGTCGACAAGCCGCACTTCCTGCCCGTCATGCCCTCCGGCAAATACCTGCAAGAAACCGTGCTGGTGCGGCTCAAAAACAAACTCGGCTCGAACGATATCGCACCGATCCACCGCATCGACCGCGACACCGCCGGGCTGGTGATGTTCTCGCTCAACCCAGCCACGCGCGACGCCTACCACGCCCTGTTCCGCGAACGCCACGTGCACAAAATCTACGAAGCGATTGCCCCCTGGGACGCCGCCCTGCCCTGGCCAGCAAACGGCGTGTTACGGCGTGAATCCCGCATTGCCGAATCCGCCCACTTCATGCAGCAGTGTGAGGTGGACGGCCAGCCCAATGCCATCACGGAGATTCGCCCGCTTGAAGTCTTGGGCGCCTTCGCGCGTTATGAGCTGAAACCCGTCACCGGCCAGCGCCATCAGTTGCGCGTACACATGGACGCGCTCGGATTGCCAATCTTGAATGACGGCATTTACCCGGTGCTCACGCCGGAAGGCGTTACAGATTTCAGCAAACCCTTGCAACTCCTGGCCAAGTCCATCACGTTTGTTGACCCGCTTTCATCACAGCCATGCGAATTTGTCAGCAACCGACGTTTGCAACTCGGCACAATGAATTGAGTGTTATTTAGTTTTTGAAATCCACCTGATGGACAACGCCATGACCCATTCTGTACTCGTCCGCACCCTCGCTAAAACAGATTTTGCGGCCTGGAAACCGCTTTGGGACGGCTACAACACGTTTTACAAACGGGTCGGCCCCACCGCGTTGGTACCCGAAATCACACAAATGACGTGGTCGCGTTTTTTTGACCCCTATGAGCCGGTGCACGCGCTGGTGGCCGAGCGTGAAGGTGCGCTGGTGGGCATAGTGCATTACCTGTACCACCGCAGCACCACGCAAATCGCGCCAAATTGTTATCTGCAAGATTTGTTCACACTCGAATCCGAACGTGGCAAGGGTGTCGGGCGGGCGCTGATCGAGGCGGTCTATGACGCGGCCCGCCGTGATGGCTCGCCACGGGTCTATTGGCAAACCCATGAGACCAATGCGCCCGGCCGCCTGCTGTACGACAAGCTTGCGGATCACGTGGGGTTTCTGGTCTACAACAAGTGGGTGTGAGTTTGGCGGCGCTGAGGATTGCACGCTTGGGTTACCTGATCGGCTAGATCAGGCCGACGGGGCACTCAGCTACGCGGCTGTCCTGCGTAGCGGCCTTCGCCGACTGCGCCCCCTTGATGCCGCTACGCTGAATGCCCCATCGACCTGATCCTGGTGAATGTGCGGGTGATCAACGGCTACAGACAAAGGGAGCCTTGCCTTTTTCATCTGTATTTTGAGTTCAATAAGATATTATTTATATAGCATACTATGTAATAAACACGTGGCCTACATGCCAATAGTTTTCTAAATTTAGCATCAACCAGTAAATCCTCGTTCGATAAACCCTATTTTGGGTATGATTGTTTGACCCACCGGCCATTTGACGCATCACACCCAGGCGCCCCCGCCAAGGGATGAAGAAATTGCCCAAGTTCAAATTGCAAACCCGCTGGCGCATGTGATCCAATACCCAAGGCGATTTGAGCCGTGCCGTATCTCCGTTTGGCCTGCCGGCGCACCTCATCTGGAAATGGCTTTTTCGGCTCCACCGCTTGCGAACGGTTTTGGGATAAGCCAAGCCCTTGTGTCCGATGAATCAGGCTGTCATTGCAACGGCCGGCGTCAAAGCGCGTATTTTCGCGTTCACGCGCTACGTATTCCTCAGCACGCGGCGGCAGGCGTTCTCAGCACCCACCTCGGCCTCTGCGGCCCGCCCACGCGTGAACGCCGGTTCCTGGATGTCGCAAACGCTTTGAAGCCAGGCAAGCTCAGCCAACCAGGCCGCCAGCCAATGTCGCAAATTCTGGAAGTCTCAGTGAAGCAAGCTCGCCAGCAAGGTCGCCACATGCACCGCCTCTCGCCCGGCGCCATCGTGAATCTGGTGGCGGCAACTGGTGCCGTCTGCCACCACTATCGCGTCGAGTTGTTTTCGAACGGCGGGCAGCAGACTCAGCTCGGCCATTTGCATGGAGACATCGAAGTGGTTTGCTTCATATCCAAAACTGCCCGCCATGCCGCAGCAGCTTGATTCGATCAACTCGGGCTTGGCGTTCGGGATGAGTTTCAGAATCTCCAGGATCGGGTTTACCGCGTCAAAAGCCTTCTGATGGCAATGGCCGTGCAGCAGGATGGGCGCTGTAGCGGGCTCCAGCAGCTTGCCGAGCGCATCTAGTTTGCCTGCCTTCAATTCGCGCGCCAGAAACTCTTCAAACAGCAGGGCCTGGCTTGCCACTGCGTCGGCCTTCTCGCCCAAACCCATCACCAGCGCCTCGTCGCGCAGGGTGAGCAGGCAAGAAGGCTCCAGGCCGACAATGGGAATGCCTTGCTGCGCAAACGGCAACAGCGAGTCGATCAATTCCCCCGCTTTTGCCTTCGCTTCATCCACCATGCCACTGGCCAGGTAAGTGCGGCCACAACACAAGGCCTTGCCATTTGCTACCGTTTTGGTAGCAAAATGAACACTGTAGTCGAGACCGGACAGCACTTTTAATGCATCGATGGCGATTTCCGACTCAAAATAGCCGTTGAAAGTATCGACAAACAACACCACCGGTTTGGCAGCCTTCAACACAGCCTCGCGCGAGACACCCGCGTGTTCGGTATTGAAAAAATTCTTCGACTGCCACTGCGGCAAACTGCGTTTCGCGGAGAAACCCAGCAGCTTTTCGCTGAGGTAGGCAAGGCCAGAAACTTTGTCGCGCAGATTCAACAACGGTGCAAATCGGCTCGCCCAAGGCGCGTAGTCAGGCAAGTTGGCAATCAACTTGTCCTTCAAACTGAAGCCGTGCCTCGCTTTGTAGTGGTGAAGAAACTCGACTTTCATTTTGGCCATGTCCACACCGGTGGGGCAATCGCGTTTACAACCTTTGCAGCTCACACACAGGTCAAACGTTTCCTTCACTTCGTCGCTCGCCAGCGCATCGGCGGAATTCAAACCTTCGATTTGCCCGGACAGCGCCAAGCGCAAGGTATTCGCCCGCCCGCGCGTCAAGTGCTTTTCATCGCGCGTGACGCGGTAACTCGGGCACATGGTGCCGGCGTCAAACTTGCGGCAGTGGCCATTGTTGTTGCACATCTCCACCGCTTTGGCAAAACCCCGGGCCGGGTCGCCGCCAGTGCCGGGCGCGCTCGTGGCCTCGGTGACCGGGTCGTTCTGCACGTTCCAGGCGCTCCAGTCCAGCACGGTCTGGATGGGGATGACTTTGTACGAGGGCGGGAAACGCATCAGCGTGGTGTCGTCCATGCGGGGCGGGTTCACCATGCGCTGGGGGCAAAGCAGATTCAGCGGGTCCATCAGCGCCTTGATCTGCGCAAAGGCCTGCGTCACGTTTTTGCCGAACTGCCACTCAATCCACTCGCCCCGGCAGAGCCCGTCCCCGTGTTCGCCGCTGTAGGCGCCCTTGAACCTGCGCACCAGCGCACTGGCTTCTTCGGCGATGGCGCGCATTTTGGCGGCCCCCTCGCTGTGCCCTTTTTCATCGCCCCTGCGCATGTCCAGAATCGGCCGCACGTGCAGCGTGCCTACTGACGCATGCGCATACCAGGTGCCGCGTGTGCCGTGGCGCGCGAACACCTGGGTGAGCGCGTCGGTGTATTCGGCCAGGTGTTCCAGCGGCACCGCGCAGTCTTCAATGAAGCTCACTGGCTTGCCATTGCCCTTCAGGCTCATCATGATGTTGAGGCCCGCCTTGCGCACTTCCCACAGGGCCTTTTGCGCCGCTTCTCCGGGCATCTCCACCACGCTGCCGGGCAGGCCCAGATCGCCCATCAGCTCGTCTAGTTGCTTCAATTTGGGGAGCAAGCCAGCACTGTCCGGTCCGGCGAATTCGATCAGCAGGATGGCCGCAGGATGGCCAATCAAAGCGCTTCTCATGGTCGGCGCAAAGGCCGGGTTTTGCAGCGCCAGCTCGATCATCGTGCGGTCCACCAGCTCGACCGCCGTCAGCGTGGCCGGGCCCTCTGCGTCATTGAGCTTGACGATATGCTGCGCCGAATCCATCGCCTTGTGGAAGGTCTCGAAATTCACCACGCCCAGCACTTTGTGGCGCGGCAACTCACTCAACTGCAGGCGAAGCGACTGCGTGAGCGCCAGCGTGCCTTCACTGCCCACCAGCAAATGCGCCAGGTTGACCGAGCCATCCAGCGTATAGGGCCGCTCGCTCTGCGGATGAAAGATGTCCAGGTTGTAGCCGCCCACACGGCGCATGACGCGGGGCCAAAGCGCGTCGATGTCGGCCCTGTGTGTGATGCACAAATCGCGCACCTGCTCGCCGATTTGCCTGGCGACGCCCGTTGCCGCATCAAAACGCCCCATGTCGATGAGCGCGCCGTCCGACAGCCAGGCCCTGGCCCCCAGCACGTTGTGCACCATGTTGCCGTAGGCGATGGAACGGCTGCCGCAGCTGTTGTTGCCGGCCATGCCACCCAAAGTGGCCTGCGCGCTGGTGGAGACATCCACCGGGTACCACAAGCCGTGTTTCTTCAGCGCCACGTTGAGGTGGTCCAGCACCAGGCCGGGCTCGACCTCGGCGGTTCGGTTTTCGACATCCACATCCAGAATGTTGCGCACATGTTTGCTGTGGTCAATCACCAGACCTGCGCCCACGGTTTGCCCGCACTGGCTGGTGCCGCCGCCGCGTGGAACCAGCGGCACCTTCAGGTCGCGGCAGATGTCCAAAGCGGTCTTGGCCTCGTCGGCGCTGCGCGGCACAAACACGCCCACCGGCATCTGCTGGTAAATCGACGCGTCGGTGGCGTAACGGCCCCGGTCCGCGGCAGAGAACAGCACCTCGCCCTGGGTGGCTTGCGACAGCCGCGCGGCCAGCCGGCCCGCTGTCTCGTTGCTGGCGTTGGCGACCTTTTCGTAAACCCTTGCGTTCATGCGTGAACTGTACCGCGTGCCATCGCAACATGCCAAAATGCCCGTCATGCTGAACCTCGACTACCACCCCTCTGGCCGCCACTTCCTGCAGATCCCCGGGCCGTCGCCGGTGCCCGACCGCATCCTGCGCGCCATGAGCCTGCCCACCATCGACCACCGCGGGCCGGAATTTGGCGCCTTGGGCTTGAAGGTGCTGGCCGACATCCAGAAGATATTCAAGACCACGCAGCCAGTCGTCATTTACCCGGCCAGTGGCACAGCCGCGTGGGAAGCCGCCATGGTCAACACCCTCTGCCCCGGTGACACGGTGTTGATGTATGAAACCGGCCATTTCGCCGCGCTGTGGCAAAAACTCGCTGTGCGCCTGGGCCTGAACCCCGAAGTGATGCGCCACCCCGGCCCCGAGGTCTGGCGCCACGGCGTGCGCGCCGACCTGATCGAGGAGCGGCTTAAAAATGACGCGGCGCACCGCATCAAAGCCGTGTGCGTGGTGCACAACGAAACCAGCACCGGCGTGACCAGCGACATCGCCGCCGTGCGCCGCGCCATCAACGCCGCCCGCCACCCGGCGCTGCTGCTGGTGGACACCATCTCAGGCCTGGCCAGTGCCGACTTCCGCCACGACGAGTGGGGCATCGACGTCAGCATTGGCGGCTCGCAAAAAGGCCTGATGCTGCCACCGGGCATCAGCTTCAATGCGGTATCAGGCAAAGCTCTTGCGGCCAGCAAGACGGCGAAGATGCCCAAAGCCTTCTGGGCCTGGGACGAGATGATCGACATGAACAAAACGGGCTACTTCCCGTCCACGCCCAACACCAACTTGCTCTATGGCCTGAGCGAGGCCTGCGACATGTTGCTGGAACAGGGCCTGGACGCCGTCTTCGCCCGCCACCAGCGCTGGGCCCAGGGCGTGCGCAATGCCGTCACCGCCTGGGGCCTGCCCATACAGTGCGCGCAGCCCGACGTGTATTCGCCTATCCTCACCGGCGTCATGACGCCCGAAGGTGTAGACGCTGACGCCGTGCGCAAGATCATCTATGACCGTTTTGACTGCTCGCTGGGCACGGGCCTGGGCAAAATCAAGGGCCGGATGTTCCGCATTGGCCATCTGGGCGACACCAATGATTTGACGCTGCTGGGCGCTTTGGCTGGCTGCGAAATGGGGCTCAAACTCGCGGGCGTCAAACTAGCTGGCTCGGGCGTGCAGGCCGCCATGGACCATTTTTCCGCTCACGCGGCCGTGGTGCCGCAGCAAAAAGCCGCTTGAGGGCGCCCAGACCCGCATTCAGTTCAATCCAACTCGGGAACCACCATGCAACGCAGAACCTTTCTACAGTCTTCCACCGCCGCGGCGGCCACCCTCGCCGCCCCGATGCTGATGGCGCAAAACCTGCCCAGTGGTGCTGTGCGCATCGTCGTCGGCTTTCCGCCCGGCGGCGGCACCGACGCGCTGGCGCGTGTGGTCGGGCAAAAACTCTCGGCCATGTGGGGCAACTCGGTCGTGATCGAAAACAAGGCCGGCGCGGCCGGCGTGATCGCCGCTGATTACGTCTCCAAACAGGCCTCTGACGGCAACACCCTGCTGATGGCCCACATCAACAGCCATGCGCTGGCCCCGGCCATGGGCCTGAAGCTCAACTACAACGCGCAGACCGACTTTGTGCCCATCAGCATGGTCGGTGTCACGCCCAATGTGCTGGTCTGCAATGCCGACCAGCCTGCCAAAACGGTGAGCGACCTGGTGGCGCTGTGCAAAGCCAAGCCGGGGCAGATCAGCTTTGCCTCGGCCGGCGGCGGCTCGGCCCAGCATTTCGCACTGGAGATGTTCAAGCTGCAGGCGAAGATTTTTGCGCTGCACATTCCCTATCGGGGCTCCGGCCCGGCGCTGGTGGACCTGATCGGCGGCCAGGTCAACTACTGCTTCGAGACCATGACCTCCGCCACGCCGCACATCAAGAGCGGCAAGGCGATTGCGCTGGCGCAGACGCGCCTGAAGCGCGCCAAGGGCCACCCCAATGTGCCGACCATGGACGAGTCCGGCTTCAAGGGTTTCGAGGCTACCGTGTGGTACGGCCTGATGGGCCCCGGCAAGCTGCCACCCGCCATGCAGGCGCGCATGAACGAAGACGTCAACAAAGTGCTGGCCATGCCCGACGTGCAGGAAAAGATGGAGGTCTATGGCGCCGAAGACGGTGGCGGCAGCGTGCAAAAGTTTGCCGACTTCATCAAGGCCGAGCAGGTGAAGTGGGCGCAGGTGGCGAAAGACGCTGCCGTCAAGGCCGACGCCTGAGCCTGCGGCCGGCGGCGGGCTGTCCTCAGCAGTGCCAAACCATGAAACGCTGGCTCAGCCTTCCTCTGGTCCAGATCGCGCTGTGGCTGGGCGCCTGGGCGCTGGTGGGGTACTACCTTGGACCAGGCGCTCTGGTGATGACCTCGCCGCTGATGGCAGTGGGCATCCGGCGCCCCCTGGTCGCGCTCGTGTCAGATTTTCGCCGCGCGGTGCGCAGCCACGCGTGGCTGCCGGTGCACGGGCAACACTATGTGTTCCGGGGCATCACGGTTCACGTGGTGGAAGACGATGCCCAATGCCGCTGGGTGAGGCTGGCCGACATCGGCAAGGTGGTGGGCAACATCGCCCCTGCGCATGCGCTCGCCGCCGTTTACCCAAACGGTGTGCAGGCCCTGGGCACACCGGTCGAGCCGCATATGCGCGACGATGCACTGGTGGCCCACTTGGGCAAGCTGAACCAGCCCGAAGCGCTGCGGCTACGCACCTGGGTGGAGCGGAACATTGCGAAGCCCGGCCAGAAGCTGCGAAGAACCACCGCGATCGACAAAGACGCCAAGGCGGCCACTGCGAAGGCCGACGCCTGACGGCCTACAACTCGCCCCAGCGTGATTCGGAAAACGGCTTGGCCAACACCACCGGCAGCGAGCTGGACAAACCGCCATCGACCGCCAGCGCCTGGCCATTGACATAAGACGCCTCGTCGGACGCGAGGAACAGGGCCGCGTGGGCGATCTCATCAGGCAGGCCATAACGGCGCAGCGGGTTCAACTGGCCAATCTTGCCCTCGGAGCCGCGTGCCCGGGCGCTGTCAAAAATCGGTTGGGTCATGCCGGTTTCGATAAGGCCTGGGCAAATGGCATTGACGCGGATGCCGGTGCCGGCAAACTGGTTGGCGCTCGTCTGCACCAGGCTGATCACCCCGGCCTTGCTGGCGCTGTAGGGCGAACCGCCCGCGCCCGAGCGCAGACCCGCCACCGAAGCGGTGCAGATGATGGAGCCACGCCCCTGCGGCACCATCACGCGGGCGGCGTACTTGATGGCGAGGAAGGCGCCGATCAGGTTCACGGCGAGTATCTTGGTCCAGTAAGCGGCCGTGATTTCGTCAAAACGGGGGATGCCGCCGCTGATGCCGGCATTGGCATAGACGATGTCAATGCCGCCGTAATAACTCACGGCGTCCTGGATGTAGGACGCCGCGTCGGTTTCGCTCGAGACATCTTTGACCAGCGCGATCGAACGGCCACCAGCCTTGTTGATGGCGTCCGTCGTGGCCTGCACCCCTTCAGACTGATCGACGGCGACCACATTGGCGCCATGCTGCGCAAACAGAATGGCGCTGGCACGGCCGATGCCACTGGCGGCTCCGGTGACAACGGCGGTTTTACCTTCGAGGCGTTTCATGCGTGTTCCTGACGGGCTGAAAAGGGTTGAAGAGATGACGCAGATTGTGGATTGGAAAACAAACGCTATATTATTAATAGCAAACTATGTATATTTCACGAGACCTGGAGGCATGAAATTATCATAATCCCCAGATTTTCGCCACAATTTCGGCAATTGTTAACTTCCATGTTAATTATTTGCCGAACGTCGCTGAAAACCGGTCAGACCTTTGCCGCGACCCACGCCGGCACACTGGCCAGCGCTGCCGCCAGTTTGCCGGGCTCGGTGCCACCGGCCATGGCCATGTCGGCCTTGCCGCCACCCTTGCCACCGACCTGCGCGGCAACGTAATTCACCAGTTCGCCGGCCTTGACCTGCGCCGTGTTGTCGGGCGTCACGCCCACGGCGATCTGCACCTTGGTGCCATCCACCACGCCGAGGACGACAACGGCCGACTTGAGCTTGTCCTTGAGCTTGTCCATCGTCTCGCGCAAAGTCTTGGCGTCGGCACCTTCCAGCCGGGCCACCAGCAGTTTGAAAGTCTTGCCGTCTTTGCGGGTCATATCCGTGGCCTGGCCCAACATCTCGTCGCCCTGGGCGGACGCCAGTTTGCCTTTGAGCGCGGCGACTTCTTTCTCCAGCGCTTTCACATGCTCCAGCACATGCGTGATGCGTTCGTTGACTTCGGCCACCGGCGCCTTCACCGTGGCCGCCGTTGTGTTGACCGTGTCTTCCAGGTGCTGCAAATAGGCGAGCGCGTTGTGCCCGGTCACGGCCTCGATCCGCCGCACACCCGCTGCCACGCCGCCTTCCGCTACCACCTTGAAGAGGCCGATATCACCGGTGCGGGCAACGTGGGTGCCGCCACACAACTCGCGGCTGGAGCCGATGTCCAGCACGCGCACCTCGTCGCCGTACTTCTCGCCAAACAGCATCACCGCGCCAGTTTTCTGCGCGGATTCAATATCCATCACGCGCGCCTGCGTAGCGGCGTTGGCGAGGATTTCGGCATTGACCCTGGCCTCGATCTCGCGGGTTTGCGCGTCTGTCACCGGGCCGTTGTGGGTGAAGTCAAAACGGGTGCGGTCTGCGTTCACCAGGCTGCCCTTTTGCTGCACGTGGTCACCCAGCACTTCCACCAGCGCCTTGTGCATCAGGTGCGTGACCGAATGGTTGCGCATCGTCGCTGCACGCACCTGCAGATTCACCTGCGCGTGCACGCTGTCGCCCAGCTTGAGCGCGCCATTCGTCATCGTGCCGTGGTGGCCGAACACGTCGGCCTTGATCTTTTGCGTGTCATCGACCTTGAACACGTTCTCCGCAGGTGTGGCATTCACGCCCCAGGGTTCGCTGGCGATCACGCCCTCGTCGCCGACCTGACCGCCACTTTCGGCATAAAACGGCGTGGTATTGAGCACCACCACGCCGCTTTGGCCCGCGTTTAGTTCTGTGACCGGGCTGCCGTCTACATACAGCGCCAACACTTTGGACGCCGCTTCGAGCCTGTCGTAGCCGACAAAGTCGTTGCCCTCGCCACTGTAGTAGAGCGCCTTGTCCATCTTGAACTTGCCGGCTGCGCGGGCAGTAGCCTTTTGTTTATCCATTGCGGCGTTAAAGCCGTCTACGTCCACCTGCACGTCGCGTTCGCGGCAAACGTCCTGGGTCAGATCGAGTGGGAAGCCGTAGGTGTCATGGAGTAAGAACGCATCTTGCCCCGAAAAGGGGAATTTCGAAATATCAAAATATTCAAAAGAACCGGCTAACGACGGGGAAGTTGTTTGGGGCACCAAAAGTTTGACACCGTCCGGAAAAGCCGAAATTTGTGAAGCTAATATTTCAGCGGCGTCTGCGGTGTTCGTCCCATCGACGACAACCAACCCATACTTCAATCGATCCCTCCCCAGCAATACAGCACTCCCATATGTTCGCGTCGAACCAGGTTGCCTAAAACACCCACTAATTTCTATTTGGTGGCCGTTTAGTGCAGCAAAATTTTCAATAGCTCTATTTGGCGACAAAAGTCTATTCTCAATTAGGCTCATGCCAGTAGCCAACGTCTCAAAAAACCGCTCTTCTTCAATCCGCAGCACTTCCATCACCCGCGCGGCATCGTTCTTCAAACGCGGGTAGGCGTCGCCCATCATCTTGACCAGCGTCGGCACCAGCTTGTGGAAGAAAGGCCTCTTGCAACCCAGCTTGTAGCCGTGGCGGATGGCGCGGCGGATGATGCGGCGCTGCACGTAGCCGCGCCCGTCGCTGGAGGGGATCACACCGTCGCTGACCAAAAATGCGGTGGCGCGGATATGGTCGGCAATCACGCGCAGGCTCTTGTTGTTCAGGTCGGCGCAACCCGTCTCGCGGGCCGCCGCCTTGATCAGCGCGTCAAAAATGTCGATTTCGTAATTGCTGTGCACGTGCTGCAGGATGGCGGCCAGGCGCTCCAGGCCCATGCCGGTGTCCACACAAGGCGCCGGCAGCTTGACGAGCGAGCCATCGGTCTGCATGTCGAACTGCATGAAGACGTGGTTCCAGATTTCAATGAAGCGGTCGCCGTCTTCGCCGGGGCTGCCGGGCGGGCCGCCGGGGATGTGCTCGCCGTGGTCGTAAAAAATCTCGCTGCAGGGGCCGCAAGGCCCTGTATCGGCCATCATCCAGAAGTTGTCGGACGCGTATTTTTTGCCCTTGTTGTCGCCAATGCGGATCACACGCTCGGGCGGCACCCCGATGTCTTTTGTCCAGATGTCGTAGGCTTCCTGGTCGTCGATGTAGACCGTGGCGGTGAGCTTGTCGGCGGGCAGTTTGTAAACCTGCGTGAGCAACTCCCAACCCCATTTGAGCGAGTCACGCTTGAAGTAGTCGCCAAAGCTCCAGTTGCCCAGCATCTCGAAAAAGGTGTGGTGGCGCGCGGTGTAACCCACGTTTTCCAGGTCGTTGTGTTTGCCGCCGGCGCGCAGGCAGGCCTGTACGCTGGCCGCGCGCACATAGCTGCGTTTGTCTGTGCCCAGGAACACGTCTTTGAACTGCACCATGCCCGAATTGGTGAACATCAGCGTCGGGTCGTTGCCCGGCACCAGCGGGCTGGAGGCGACGACGGTGTGGCCCTTGCTGGCGAAGAAGTCGAGGAAGCTGGTACGGATGTCAGCGACGGAAAACGCGGCGACGGATTGGGGACTTGTCATTTCAGTTCGCTGATTTGGTTTTTAGTAGATCAATTTTCACGCCGGGAAAGCGTTTGAAGTCTTTGTCGAAAGTGCCCACTCTCGCGTCGTGCTCGATGGCCAAAGCGCCAAGATGCGCGTCGTTGGTGAGATTGCCCCCGGTTCCAGCCGCCAGCAACAAGGCGCCCAAGACACCTGCGTGCCTTTCGCCGGGGTGGACTACCCTTGCTCCGGCATGGCGAAGCCAATCGTCCATGATGCCGAGCGCGTCGGGCACCGACAAGGGCTGGGTCAATATGCCGGCCCGTGTTGACACACGCACAAATCCGACCAACACCAACCATGCAAAACCGACACCCCCGGTATCAGCGAGTGCGCTTTGCAACCAGGATCGGGCTACAGCGTGGTTGGGATGCGTCGTATCGACGGCATGGATCAAAACGTTGACGTCAGGCAGTTTCATGCGCCGCGACGCATTTTCGCAATGATGTCTTCATCCTCCAATTGAGCCGCCAAATGATTCATATTGGTCTCGGCCACAAGCAAAGGCCCCATCGCGAATGTGCGCTGCACAAACTTGGGGATTTTCCTGGCGGGCACAGCCTTGGCGTGCAGTGGCACAATCTTCGCCACGGGTTTGTTGTGCCGCGTGATGATGACCTCTTCGCCCGCTTCTGCCCGCATCACATACTCGCTGAGATGGGTTTTTGCATCGAACAATCCGACTGCGTGCATCACAATACTCCTCGTAACCAGATTACAACCAACTTTGGTTGATTCAACCAGATTTTAGCACTTTTCACATATTTCCCCCCGAGGAACGCCCATGGACATGAAGACCTCTCCCCTCTCGCTGCTCAATGACCCGAGCCTGCTGAAAACCGACGCACTCGTCAACGGGCAATGGCTGGCTGGCGTCAGCCGTTTTGACGTGTTTGACCCCGCCAATGGCCGCAAACTGGTTGACGTGGCCAATCTCGGCGCTGCCGAAGCTGAATCGGCGATCAGCGCCGCCAACACCGCCTGGCCCCTGTGGCGCGGCAAAACCGCCAAGGAGCGCTCCATTCTGCTGCGCAAATGGTTTGACCTACTGATGGCGAATCAGGAAGACCTGGCACGTATCCTGACCGCCGAGCAAGGCAAACCCTTTGCCGAAGCCAAGGGCGAAATTGCTTATGGCGCGAGTTTTGTCGAGTGGTTTGCCGAAGAGGCCAAACGCGTGAACGGCGAGACGCTGCCCACTTTTGACAACAACCGCCGCCTGATGGTGGTCAAGCAGCCCATCGGCGTGTGCGCGGCCATCACACCGTGGAACTTCCCGCTGGCGATGATCACGCGCAAAGTGGCACCCGCCTTGGCTGCGGGCTGCACGGTCATCATCAAACCGGCCGAGCTCACACCGCTCACCGCGCTGGCGGCGGGTGAGCTGGCGCTGCGTGCGGGCATTCCAGCCGGGGTGCTGAACATTTTGAGCGCAGATTCGGCCAACTCGATTGCCATCGGCAAAGCCCTGTGCGCGAGCGACGTGGTGCGCCACATCAGCTTCACCGGCTCGACTGAAGTGGGCCGCATTTTGATGGCGCAGTCGGCGCCCACCGTGAAGAAAATGTCGCTGGAGCTCGGCGGCAACGCGCCTTTCATCGTGTTTGACGACGCCGACATCGACTCGGCCGTCGAAGG
>JANLYO010000102.1:0-2063 GCA_031365665.1 Rhodoferax sp.
CCGTCGTCATGCGCCAGCGAGAAGTTGATGGCCTCAATGCGGTCGTGGTACTGCTTGCTTTTGCTCACGTCGCTGAAGCGGCCAATGCGATGGCTGGACTTCAATTGCAGCTCGGTCTCCAAGGGATGCACGAAGGTGCCAAACATGTCCAGCAACATGCCCTGGCAGCCCTCTGAAACGATGCCCAGTACCTCCATATTGACCAGGGTGCTGAACACAATCGGCTTGCTGCCGTCGATGGTGGCCGCGTGGTTGATCTGGCGCACGGCCTGGTGCGCCTTGTCGGCGGTGTCAATGAACGGCAGGCGGATATGGCGGGCCTCCAGGTCGAACTGCGCCAGGATGGCGTTGCCAAAAGTCTCGGCCGTGATGCCGGTGCCGTCGGAGATGAAAAACACGCTGCGCTGGTGCTTTGCCGGAGACGCGGCGCTGTTGTCGCCCAGATCGCCAAAAAAAGTGGAAGGTGTGGTCATGGTGAAGGTCAAGGTGCCCGGCCCGCAGGGTGGGCCGAATGGTGGACTCTACAATGACTCTAACCCCAATTTTTAGCCATGCAACGCCGCCAGCCCATAAAACCAACAACAACGGTTGCCGTGTTCGCCTCTGCCCCCCGGTTTTCAACCTCCGGAGTTTCCCCATGTCCCAACTTTTTGGCGCGACCGACCTGGTCGTTTCGTTTGAAAACCTGAGAATGACCGATGTCGAGGCGGTTGGCGGGAAAAACGCCAGCCTCGGCGAGATGATTTCGCAATTGCCCACGCAGGGCGAGCGTGGCGTCAAAGTGCCGACCGGTTTTGCCACCACGGCACACGCCTTTCGCCAGTTTTTGGCGCACGACGGGCTGGCCGAGCGCATCAAAACCCGCTTGGACGAACTCAACACCGACGACGTGCGCGCGCTGGCCGCAGCCGGTGCCGACATCCGCGCCATGGTCGAGGCGCAGCCGTTTCCACTCGATTTGCAACAGGCCATCAGCACTGCCTTTGCCGCCTTGAGTGCGGGCAACCCGGCGGCCTCGTTCGCCGTTCGTTCTTCCGCCACGGCTGAAGACCTGCCCGACGCGTCTTTTGCCGGCCAGCAGGAAACCTTTTTGAACGTGGTCGGCATCGACGACGTGCTGCACAAAATGAAAGAGGTGTTCGCCTCGCTCTACAACGACCGCGCCATCAGTTACCGCGTGCACAAGGGTTTCGCGCACGAACACGTGGCGCTCTCGGCGGGCGTGCAACGCATGGTGCGCTCGGATCTGGGCGCGGCGGGTGTGATGTTCACCATCGACACCGAGTCCGGCTTCAGCGACGTGGTCTTCATCACCTCCAGCTACGGCCTTGGCGAAACCGTGGTGCAGGGCGCTGTGAACCCCGACGAGTTTTACGTGCATAAACCCATGCTGCGGGCAGGCAAACGGGCGGTCATCCGCCGCAGCCTGGGCTCGAAATTGATTCAAATGGAATTCACGTCTGCGGCAGAGAGAGCGCAATCTGGAAAACTTGTCAAAACCACCGATGTGCCGACCGAACTGCGCAACCGTTATTCGCTCACCGATGCGGATGTGGAGCAGCTTGCCAAATACGCGCTGGTGATTGAAGAGCACTACGGCCGCGCGATGGACATCGAGTGGGGCAAAGACGGCGCAGATGGCCAGCTTTACATCCTGCAAGCGCGGCCCGAAACCGTGAAAAGCCAGGCCGCCGGCAAAGCCGAGCACCGCTACAAACTCAAAGGCAAAGCGCCGGTGTTGTCCGAAGGCCGCGCCATCGGCCAGAAGATCGGCACGGGGCCAGTGCGCATCGTGCACAACATCAGCGAGATGGACCAGGTGCAGGCCGGCGACATTTTGGTCACCGACATGACCGACCCGAACTGGGAGCCGGTGATGAAGCGGGCCAGCGCCATCGTCACCAACCGCGGCGGGCGGACCTGCCACGCGGCGATCATCGCGCGCGAGCTGGGCATCCCGGCCGTGGTGGGCTGCGGCAACGCCACCGAGAGCGTGGCCGAAGGCGCGCTGGTCACCGTGTCGTGCGCCCAGGGCGACACCGGCTACATGTATGACGGCCTGC
>JANLYO010000126.1:0-10594 GCA_031365665.1 Rhodoferax sp.
AGATTACATTTATGCCCAAAGCACCACCGCGCTGATGAAGTACACCGACGACGTGGAATTCTTGCTCGACAAAAGCGCTGGCGTGATCCACGTGCGCTCCTCCAGCCGCCTGGGCCGCAAGGATTTTGATGTGAACCGCGCGCGGGTGGAAGCGATTCGCACGGAGTTCTCGAAACCGTAAACTGCCTTTTCAATCCAAGCGCAGGTGATTTAAGCCAACAAAGTTACTACTATTTAGATAGCAATCTATCCATATACTACGTGGCCCAATGCCGAGATTTTTATAAATTTTGCTTGACAGAGTCAAAACTTCACTAAAATTAACATGGGTGTTAATTTTAGCTGAAGCAGCAAAAAAACCGGCAGAAATCAATCTGCCGCCGTCGCCTTAACCGCGTATATTTGCCGCGCTAGTCCGCAGCGGCGGCTTCCCGCCGCTCTTAATCCGCAGCCGCAGCTTCCGCCGCCTCGGGCTTGGCCTTGCCCTCTTTCTTGGGCAGCGGCTGGATGTCGAGCAACACTTCGCCTTGCTCCACGCCTTTTTCGTCGGTGGTGACTTTCATGTCCACCGTGAGGCGGCCACCGTCGGTCAGGCGGCCAAACAGCAACTCGTCGGCCAAGGCGCGGCGAATCGTGTCTTGAATCAGGCGCTGCATCGGTCGCGCGCCCATGAGCGGGTCGAAGCCTTTTTTGCCCAGGTACTTGCGCAACACGTCGGTGAAAGTGACGTCCACTTTCTTGTCTGCCAATTGCGTTTCCAACTGCAGCAAGAACTTGTCAACGACCCGCAGGATGACGTTTTCATCCAGCGCCTTGAAGCTGACGGTAGCGTCCAGCCGGTTGCGGAACTCGGGCGTGAACAGGCGCTTGATGTCTGCTGCCTCGTCGCCCGCTTCGCGCGGGTTGGTGAAGCCAATCGTGGCCTTGTTCATCGTCTCGGCACCGGCGTTGGTCGTCATGATGATGATGACGTTGCGGAAATCGGCTTTGCGGCCGTTGTTGTCGGTCAAGGTGCCGTGGTCCATCACCTGCAACAACACGTTGAAGATGGCCGGGTGGGCTTTTTCGATCTCGTCGAGCAGCAACACGCAGTGCGGCTTTTTGGTGACGGCTTCGGTGAGCAAACCGCCTTGGTCAAAACCCACATAACCCGGCGGCGCGCCGATCAGGCGGCTCACGGCGTGTTGCTCCATGTATTCGCTCATGTCGAAACGGATCAACTCGATGCCCATGATGTAGGCGAGCTGCTTTGCGGCTTCGGTTTTGCCAACGCCCGTGGGGCCGCTGAACAGGAAGGAGCCGATGGGGCGGTCGCCCTTGCCCAGGCCCGAACGCGCCATCTTCACTGCGGAAGCCAGCACGTCGAGCGCCTTGTCTTGCCCGAAAACGACGTTCTTCAAGTCGCGCTCGAGGGTTTTGAGTTTGCCCCGGTCGTCGTTAGAGACGTTCGCCGGGGGGATGCGCGCGATCTTGGCGACGATCTCTTCGACCTCGGTTTTGCTGATGATTTTTTTGCGTTTGCTGATCGGCAAAATGCGCTGCGCTGCACCGGCTTCGTCGATCACGTCAATGGCTTTGTCGGGCAAGTGGCGGTCGTTGATGTATTTGGCGCTGAGCTCGGCGGCGGCTTGCAAAGCGGCCACCGCGTATTTGACACTGTGGTGCTCTTCAAAACGCGACTTGAGTCCTTTGAGAATGTCCACGGTCTCCTGGATCGTGGGCTCGACCACATCGACCTTCTGGAAGCGGCGTGACAAAGCCGCATCTTTTTCGAAGATGCCCCGGTACTCGGTGAAGGTGGTGGCGCCAATGCACTTCAGGGCGCCCGAGCTCAAGCCCGGCTTCAACAAATTCGACGCGTCCAGCGTGCCGCCAGAGGCAGCGCCCGCGCCAATCAGCGTGTGGATTTCGTCAATGAACAAGATGCCATTGGGTTTGTCTTTGAGCGACTTCAACACGCCTTTCAAGCGTTGCTCGAAATCGCCACGGTATTTGGTGCCCGCGAGGAGCGCGCCCATGTCGAGTGAATAGACCACCGATTCGGCCAGAATCTCCGGCACTTCTTTTTGCGTGATGCGCCAGGCCAGGCCCTCGGCGATGGCAGTTTTGCCCACACCGGCTTCACCCACCAGCAAGGGGTTGTTTTTGCGGCGGCGGCAGAGGATCTGGATGACGCGCTCGACTTCATACTCACGGCCAATCAGCGGGTCGATCTTGCCGTCTTTGGCCAACTGGTTCAGGTTTTGCGTGTACTGCTCCAGCGGGGACTGTTTTTCGTTTTTCTCGCCGCCGCCCTCTTCGTTTTCAGCCTGGGTTTCACCGGATTTGACCGGCTCGGGTGGGTCAGACTTTTTGATGCCGTGGGCAATGAAATTCACCACGTCCAGGCGTGTCACGCCCTGCTGGTGCAGGTAATACACGGCGTGGGAGTCTTTTTCGCCAAAAATGGCGACGAGCACATTGGCGCCCGTCACTTCCTTTTTGCCGCTGCCGGTGGACTGCACGTGCATGATGGCGCGCTGGATCACCCGCTGGAAACCAAGGGTGGGCTGGGTATCGACATCATCAGACCCCGCCACTTGAGGCGTGTTGTCCTTGATGAAATTCGCCAGCGACTTGCGCAGGTCGTCGATGTTCGCCGAGCAGGCGCGCAGCACCTCCGCAGCGCTGGGGTTGTCCAGCAGGGCCAGCAGCAAGTGCTCCACCGTGATGAACTCATGGCGCTGCTGGCGCGCCTCAACAAACGCCATGTGCAAACTAACTTCCAGTTCCTGGGCAATCATTTGATTTCCTTCTGCCTGATCTACGGCGTTTTAAGTGGCGTCCTGCATCCAACTTTAATAGGTTTTCATCTGCGGGTGCGTTTCAGTTTTGCAACGCCCCTGTTTTTCAGCATTTTTCATCGCCAATCCAAATTTTTATTCAAAACTCCACTGGTTCACTGACACACTTCAAGGGATGGCCCGCTTTGGCGGCTGCATCCAAAACCTGGTCCACCTTGGTGGCCGCGACGTCTTTTGAATAGACGCCGCAAACACCTTTGCCATCGAGGTGGATCTTCAGCATGATTTGTGTCGCGGTTTCCAGGTCTTTGCTGAAAAACTCCTGGATCACCACGACGACGAACTCCATCGGGGTGTAGTCGTCATTGAGCAGGACCACCTGGTACATCTGCGGTGGCTTGGTTTTCTGGGTTTTGCGCTCCAGCACCACTGCGCCGCCTTCATCCGGCTCACGCGGGCGCGTCAGCGGCGGGGCTGCGGGGGGAGGTTTGATGGGAGTCTGGGTTGCCATGAATTCATTCTAATTTGGTGGCAACATGGCCGCATTCAAGCGGTCAAAATAAAAACCGCTGAAGGCGTGTGCCCGCAGCGGCTCTAGGCAGCTCAAATTTGGCTCGCAAAGCGGAATTACATGTTCTCGATCATGACCTGGCCAAAGCCGGAGCAGCTGACCTGCGTAGCGCCGTCCATCAAGCGGGCGAAGTCGTAAGTGACTTTCTTGCTCAGGATCGATTTTTCCATCGAGCTGATGATCAGGTCGGCGGCCTCTTTCCAGCCCATGTGGCGCAGCATCATCTCGGCGGAGAGGATTTCAGAGCCGGGGTTCACATAGTCTTTGCCGGCATATTTGGGCGCCGTGCCGTGGGTGGCCTCGAAACAGGCCACGGTGTCGCTCATGTTGGCGCCTGGCGCAATGCCGATGCCGCCGACTTGCGCTGCCAGGGCGTCGGAGATGTAGTCGCCATTCAAATTGAGTGTGGCCACCACAGAATATTCGGCGGGGCGCAGCAGGATTTGCTGCAAAAACGCGTCGGCAATCACGTCTTTGATGATGATGTCGCGGCCCGTTTTCGGGTTTTTGAACTTGCACCAGGGGCCGCCGTCAATCAGCACCGCGCCAAACTCTTTTTGCGCCAGCGCGTAGGCCCAGTCCCGGAAGCCACCTTCGGTGAACTTCATGATGTTGCCCTTGTGCACGATGGTCAGGTTGGGTTTGTCGTTGTCAATGGTGTACTGGATCGCCTTGCGCACCAGGCGCTCAGTGCCCTCGATCGACACCGGCTTGATGCCAATGCCCGAGGTGTTCGGAAAACGGATTTTCTTCACGCCCAACTCATCGATCAGGAACTTGATGAGTTTTTTGGCCTTGTCGCCCTGCGCTTCGTATTCGATGCCGGCGTAGATGTCTTCCGAATTTTCGCGGAAGATCACCATATTGGTTTTTTCCGGCTCTTTCAAGGGCGAAGGCACCCCTTTGAAATACTGCACGGGACGAAGGCAAACGTAGAGATCAAGCTCTTGGCGCAGTGCCACGTTCAAGGAGCGGATGCCCCCACCGACCGGCGTCGTCAGCGGGCCTTTGATGGAGACCACATACTCGCGCAAAACCTTCAAGGTTTCTTCGGGCAACCAGACGTCCGGACCATACCCATTGGTGGTCTGTTCACCGGCAAAAACTTCCATCAAGTGGATCTTGCGTTTGCCCGCATAGGACTTGGCCACGGCGGCGTCGACCACTTTGAGCATGACGGGCGTGATGTCTTGCCCGGTGCCGTCGCCTTCGATGTACGGGATGACCGGCTGGTCCGGCACATTGAGCGAATTGTCCGCGTTGACGGTGATCTTTTGGCCGGCTGAGGGCACCTTGATGTGCTGGTACATGGACAAACGCTCCGTGATCGGTGGTCGGTATAGGAAGGGAAGCAGCTGGATTTTGCGGCGCAGGCTGTCTATGTAAGCCCGGGCTCGGGCAGTAGAGGCTGCTTTTTAGCTAAAGCCCATGATTCTAGCGTGAAAAAAAATGAACTTTCTGTCAACCGCAAGTAAAGCGACCCCGTTACGGATGGGCCTTCTGGTAATTCAGGAGGGAAACTTCCAACCCATGTGTCTTAAAGGAAACTGAAATGAACAAACTCCTCGTCGCCCTGATCTCTGGCCTGTTTGCCGTTGGCGCCTTCGCCCAAGCTGCTGCTCCTGCTGCCAAGCCAGCCGCTGCACCTGCTGCTGCTGCCGCACCTGCTGCCGCTGCACCCGCCGCCGCTGCTCCTGCTGCCAAGGCAGAAGCCAAGCCTGAAGCCAAAATGGACAAAAAGGCTGACGCCAAGAAGATGAAAGAAGAAAAAATGGCTGCTGCCAAGGCCGCCAAAGCTGAAAAAGCTGCCGCTGCCAAGAAGATGAAAGAAGAAAAAATGGCTGCCAAGAAAGCCAAAATGGCTGACAAGCCTATGGCCAAGAAAGAAGAAGCCAAGAAGTAATTCTTGACGGACTCAAAAAAGCCCGCTTCGGTGGGCTTTTTTTTCGGGCTTTTTTTGTGTTTTTTTGCCACTAGTTCCTTCACAATGGAGCGATGTCCATGAAATCACCCTTTGTTTTTCGACTTAATCCGCGTTTGACCCAGCCGATTCATCGCAGTTTTGTCGCGCTGGCGGCGTTGGCGGCCGGGGTCTGCATGGCCCTTCAACCGGCCCAGGCCCAAGACGCCCCTCAAATGGATTTACCGCGCGTCAAACTTTCGGCCGGCATGCACCAGATCACCGCCCAAGTCGCCCAAACCTCTGAGCAACGCCAGATCGGGCTGATGTTCCGCAAGGAGATGCCGCAGCCTGAAGGCATGCTGTTTGTGTTCGAACAACCCAATCAGCAGTGTTTCTGGATGAAAAACACACTGTTGCCGCTCTCAGCGGCATTCGTGACGGATGATGGCAGCATCGTGAACCTGGTGGACATGAAGCCGCAAACGACGGATTCCCACTGCTCCGCCAAACCGGTGCGTTACGTGCTGGAGATGAACCTGGGTTGGTTTGCCAAAAAGGGCCTGCAGGCCGGCTCGAAACTCAGCGGGCCACCCTTTCAGCGCTGAAGCCGGTTAGAGCCTTGGCTTGAGCGCGGGCTGCGCCCAAGCCAGATGGTCAAATTCAGGCGAAATTCTTTTCCGCGAAACCCCAATTCACCAAGCTGTTGAGGAAGGTCTCGACAAACTTCTGGCGCAGGTTGCGATAGTCGATGTAATACGCGTGCTCCCAGACGTCGACCGTCAACAAGGCTTTGTCAGCCGTGGTGAGGGGTGTTCCGGCAGCACCGGTATTGGCAATGTCCACCGTGCCATCGGGCTTCTTGACCAGCCACGTCCAGCCAGAGCCGAAATTGCCCACTGCGGACTTCACAAAGGCTTCTTTGAACGCCGCGTAGGTGCCCCATTTGGCGTTGATGGCTGCGGCGAGCGCGCCGGAAGGTTCGCCGCCACCAGCCGGTTTCATGCCGTTCCAGAAAAACGTGTGGTTCCAGATTTGCGCGGAATTGTTATAGATGCCACCGCTGGATTTTTTGATGATTTCTTCGAGCGTCATCGCCTCAAACTCGGTGCCTTTTTGCAGGTTGTTGAGGTTGACGACGTAGGCGTTGTGGTGTTTGCCGTGGTGAAACTCGAGGGTTTCCTTGGAGTAGTGGGGAGCCAGCGCGTCAATCGCAAATGGCAGGGCGGGCAGTGTGTGTTCCATGATGTCCTCGTGGGTTGGTTCGGGAAAGCGGTGATTGTAGGAAGTTCTGTTGGACGAGCTTGGATACGGTCAATTGGATACGGTCAAATCAAGCCCGCCGTCGGCCAGTGTGGCCCGCAGCGCCTGGCCAGGCCGCGCTTGGGCTGCCCGTGTGACGGGCTGCCCGGCGGAGTCCGCCAACCAGGCGTAGCCGCGCTGCAAGATGCGGTGGGGATCGACGCCCCCCAAACGCAGCGCTAGCTGCTCGACCCGGTTCACGCGTTGCAGGAGGCCACGCGCCAGGGCGGGCGGCAAAGCCTGGTGGAGGCAGTCAATCATGCGACCTTGCCCGGCCAAGCGTTGGCCTGCAGCGTAGGCCATCCGCTGCTCTTGGGCTTGAAGCCGCAAGCTCAACTGCCGCAACATGGCGGCGGGGCGAACTAGGCGACCGCTGGCCTGATCCAAAGACTGCTGCGCCAAGTCTAGTTGCCGCTCTGCCGCTGTTTGCAATCGAAGCTGAAGCTGTAGCAACGCGGCCAGAATGTCAGCACGGGGTGCTGCCGCAAATTCAGCGGCTGCCGTGGGCGTAGGCGCCCGCAAGTCGGCCACAAAATCAGCGATGGTGAAGTCGGTTTCATGGCCCACCCCACTGATCACCGGCACCGGGCTGTCTGCCAGGCAACGGGCCAGCGACTCGTCATTGAACGCCCACAGGTCGTCCATGGAGCCCCCACCGCGCACCAAGAGGATGACATCGACCACAACCGCAGGACTTCTATCGCCGTCGACATCTTCGACATCTCCGCCAGCCGGCCCGTCTTGCTCCAGCCGGTACAAACTGGACAAAGCCGCGACCATCTCCGCTGGCGCGTTAGCACCCTGCACGGACGCGTTCGCGATCACCACCGGAATGTGCGGCACACGCCGACGCAGCGCCGTCACCACGTCGGCCAGCGCCGCCGCACGCAGCGAGGTCACGATGCCGATGCCACGGGGCGCCTCGGGTACAGGGCGTTTGCGTGCCGCATCGAACAGCCCCAGCCCTTGCAATTTGGCCTTCAGGCGCAGAAACTGCTCAAACAAGGCGCCCGCGCCCACGCGGGACATGGATTCAGCAATCAGTTGCAGCTCGCCACGCGGCCCGTACACGTCCAGGCGGCCACGCAGTGCCACCTGCTCGCCGTCGCGCGGCTGGAAATCCAGCAACAGCGCCGCACGGCGGAACATGGCGCAGCGGATTTGACCGCCCTCCGGCGCTTCGGGGTCTTTCAGAGAAAAATAACAATGCCCGCTGGACGCCCTTGAAAAGCCCGAAATCTCGCCCTGAACCGCAACAGGATTGAACCTCGCCTGCAAAGCATCAGCAATGGCGCGCACCAGCGCAGCAATCTGCCAGATTTTTGGCGTATTTGCTGGAATCTCGAACTCAGACATCAACAAAAAAGCCCCTCGCAGGCGGGTTTGACAAAGCAAGTGCTCCACAGATGGACGCCAACAGCTTGAAGCCGTCGAAAGACCCTCAGAAACCACGGGTTTACGTAGCAACTTATTGATTTCATTGATTTTTCTTTTGCTTAAAATGTCATCGAACTGTCACGCGCGAGATTTGGCGCGGTTCAAACTGGGCTTCAAGCCGACTTCTTCACAAAGTTATCCACAGATTCTGTGCGCTGCGGTGGCCAGGTTTGGATCGCCTTGGCGGTAGGCCATAATCGTGCAGCAATTCAATCCAGAGCGAAAGATTTCCTTTGTTTTCAATCATACAAGCTGCGGGATGGCCGATCTGGCCACTGATTGCCTGCTCAATCCTCGCCATGGCGCTCATCATCGAGCGTTTTATCAGCCTCAAAACCGACAAAGTGGCCCCGCCGAGACTGCTGGAAGAGGCCTTGGCCGTGTCGCGCCACAACGTGCCGGCGGTCGACGTGGTGGCCCAGTTGGAACAAAACTCCGCTTTAGGTGAGGTTTTGGCCAGCGGCTTTCGGGCGCTCAACGCCAACCCGCGCTGCTCGGAAGCGGATCTGCGAGCCACCATGGAAGGCACGGGCCGCGTCGTGGCGCACCGCCTGGAGCGTTACCTCAACGCCCTGGCCACCATCGCCTCTGCCGCGCCCTTGATGGGCCTGTTTGGCACCGTAGTCGGCATGATCGAAATTTTTGGCTCCCAGTCGCCCGCCGGGGGAGCCACGGGAGGCAACCCGGCCCAGTTGGCGCACGGCATTTCGGTGGCCTTGTACAACACCGCGTTTGGGCTGATCATTGCCATTCCGTCGCTGATTTTCTGGCGTTATTTCCGTGGCCGTGTGGACGAATACCTGATGACCTTGGAACTCGCCTCAGAAGCCTTGGTTCGCCATCTCAACATCCTTCGCCGTTCGCCATGAAAAATGTGGCCCCCACGCTTGCCACTGCGTGTGCTGCGCTGCCCCCCGAGGGGGCGCATTTTTGCTTGGGAGCGGCCCGGCCCAAAAATCTAGCCCCCACGCTTGCCACTGCGTGTGCTGCGCTGCCCCCCAAGGGGGCGCATTTTTGCTTGGGGCGGCCTGGCGCAAAAACTCCCGGCATGCCGTCGGTCTGCGTTCTATGAACTTCCGCCCACGTCAAAAAGAGGAGCCGGAGATCAACCTGATCCCGTTCATTGACGTGTTGCTGGTGATCCTGATTTTCCTGATGCTGTCGACCACCTACAGCAAGTTCACCGAAATGCAGCTCAAGCTGCCGGTGGCCGACACCGAGGCGCAGCGCGATTACCCCAAGGAGTTGCTGGTCACCGTCAATGCCGAAGGCGCCTACAGCGTCAACCGGGTGCCGGTGCCGGGGCGCGCCATGGAGGATCTGGCCAGCGCCATGTCCAACGGCGCCAAAGCCGGCAAAGATTCCGTGGTGGTGATCAGCGCCGACGCCGCTGCGCGCCACCAGGCGGTCATCACTGTGATGGAGGCCGCGCGCCGCGCAGGCCTGTCCCAAATCACCTTTGCCACGCAGTCTTCGGCCCAGGGGGCCCGCAAATAAGCATGGCCCAGGCGACAGCGCCCGCTGCGTCGCCGGATGTTGGCGCGTCGGTCGCCCCGCTGCGTGACGCGCTTGACCCGCCCCCTGCCACCGCTCCCCTGACCCCCGCTCAGGCCGACACCGGCTGGCGCGCCGTGGTGACCCAATCCTGGCAGCGCCGTGGGCCGCTAGCCTGGCTCCTGTGGCCTTTGTCGCTTCTCTACGGCATGGCGATCACCTTGCGGCGCTGGCTTTACCGGTTCGGCATTTACAGTTCCCACAAAGTGGACGTGCCGGTGCTGGTCGTGGGCAACGTCGTGGCGGGCGGCGCGGGGAAAACCCCAGTGGTGATGCTGCTGGTGGCGCATCTGCGGGCGCGTGGCGTGCGGGTGGGTGTGATCTCACGGGGTTACGGGCGCGACACTGCCGATTGCCGCGAAGTGCTGCGGGACAGCCCCGCGCAGGCCGTGGGTGATGAACCCAAGCTGGTCAAACAAGCCTCGGGTGTGCCAGTGTTTGTCGCCAGCAGGCGCCGCGAGGCCGCCGCTGCGCTGCTGGCCAAATACCCGAGCATCCAACTGATCATTTGTGACGACGGCTTGCAGCACTACGGCTTGCAGCGCGACATTGAAATCTGCGTGTTTGACAAGCGTTATCTGGGCAACGGCTTCTTGATGCCGGCCGGGCCGCTGCGCGAGCCCTGGCCCCGCCATTCCTGGATCGGGAAATTCTGGCCGCATATCGTCCACTTTGTGCTGCACACCGGCGATGCGCCCGCAGCTGAAGGCGGCTTCCACGTGCCGCGCGCACTCGCAGCTTACGGCCAAAGCATTGACGGCATCCGTATCGCGCTGTCGGATTTGGCCCGACAACCCGTGCTGGCCGTGGCCGCCATTGCGCAGCCAGAAAACTTTTTTGCGATGTTGCGCGCGTGCGGTTTGAAACTTGACCACACCATCGGCTTGCCAGATCACTATGATTTTAATAGCTGGAGGAACCCATTTTCTGGAACCCACACCTTGATCTGTACGCAGAAAGATGCCGTCAAACTGTGGCCCCAGCATAGAGATGCCTTGGCGGTGCCGCTGGTGTTGAGCCCGGAGCCCAGTTTTTTGAGCGAGTTGG
>JANLYO010000127.1:0-21385 GCA_031365665.1 Rhodoferax sp.
GCAACTGGAAGCTCTGGAACACAAAGCCGACCTGGCGGGCGCGCAGGGCGGCGCGTTCGTCTTCATCGATGCTGAAGAGGTCTTGCCCGGCCAGCTTGACGGTGCCGCGCGTGGGTGTGTCCAGCCCGGCGACGATGGACAGCAGCGTGCTTTTGCCTGAACCCGAAGCACCGACAATAGCGGCGGTTTCTCGTCGCGCGAGTGAAAAATCGATATCACGCAAAATGTCGAGCGTGCCGGTGGAATCGACAACCGACTTGAACACGTGGTCAACCGAAATGATGGGGTCTGCATTGAGCAGTGGTGTATTTTCAGACATGGGATTTTCTTTGTACCGACGACACTTTATCGCAGCCGCCTCGCTTTGCACTTTAGATGCAGCCGTTTGGGCAGAGGACAAGGCCCCCAAAACCATCCTGGTGCTGGGGGATTCGCTCAGCGCCGAATACGGGCTGGCGCGCGGCACCGGCTGGGTCGCCCTGCTTGAAAAACGCCTCGCCCTCGAAAAAATCAGCGCCAAAGTGGTGAACGCCAGCATCAGCGGCGACACCACCTCGGGCGGCGCGGCGCGTCTGGCACCGCTTTTGAAGCAATACAAACCCTCGCATCTCGTGATTGAACTGGGCGGCAACGATGCCCTGCGCGGACTGCCACTGAACATGACTGAAAACAACCTTATGCTCATGACGCAGGCGGCGCAAAAGCTGGGCGCTAAAGTACTGCTCGTCGGCATGCAGGTGCCACCCAATTACGGGGCGGATTACGGCCAGCGCTTTGCAGGCACCTTTGCTGCCGTGGCCAAAAAGCAAAAGACCGGCCTAGTGCCGTTTTTGCGCAAAGACGTGGCCGACGGGCCAGATGCCGGCAAATTGACTGATAAAATGTTGCAGGCCGACCGCATCCACCCGAAGGCCGAGGCGCATCCGATCATGTTGGCCAACGTGTGGCCTGAACTCAAAAAGCTGTTCTGAATGGGCTTGGCCACGATTCCCGCTGCCGAGGCCCTGCACCGTCTGGCGGAGTTTGACACCCTCATCGACGCCCGCAGCGAAGGCGAATTCGCCGAAGACCACCTGCCCGGCGCGGTGAACTGGCCGACATTGAATGACGCCGAGCGCATTCTGGTCGGTACCACCTACAAACAGGTCAACGCTTTCGAAGCCAAAAAGCGCGGCGCAGCGATAGCTGCCCGCAATATATCAGCGCACATCGAGCGCGAGGTGATCGACAAACCCAAAGACTGGAAGCCGCTCACCTACTGCTGGCGCGGGGGCAAACGCAGCGGCTCACTCTCGCTGATCCTCGACCAAATCGGCTTTCGGGTCACGCTGGTGGAAGGCGGGTACAAGGCGTTTCGCGCGGCACTGGTGGACGATATTCCGCGTCTGGCGGCGATGTTTGACTGGCAAGTGATTTGCGGCACCACAGGCTCAGGCAAAACCCGATTGTTGCAGGCGCTGGCCGCACAGGGCGCGCAGGTGCTGGATCTGGAAGCGCTGGCGAACCACCGGAGCTCAGTGCTGGGCGCGATTCCGGGGCTGGCGCAGCCTTCGCAAAAGCGCTTTGACACCCTCGTGTGGGATGCGCTTCGGGGTTTTGACGCGTCAAAACCCGTCTACGTGGAGAGCGAGAGCAAAAAGGTCGGCAACGTGGCGGTGCCTGCCGCGCTGATCGAGGCGGTGCGCCAAAGCCGTTGCTGGAACTTGATCCTGCCCGACGCCAGCCGCGTGGCGTTGTTGATGGAAGAGTACGGGTTCTTTGTGAAAGACACCGCGCATTTCAATGACCGGCTGGGTGCCTTGGCTGAAATTCGCGGCAAAACGCAGGTGGCCGCTTGGCAGGCGCAGGTGTCAAGCGGCCAGATCGCGCCGGTGGTGCAGGCGCTTTTAACGCTTCACTACGACCCGGTGTATTTGCAGTCGATGCGGCGCAATTTCAAGCAGTTTGAAGGAGCGGTGGACATTTCGCCCGCCGACCACTCGACAACAACTTTCAGCGCGCTGGCTCAAAAAATGTTGACGCAGGCCTGAAGGCCCTGGTCGCTCGTTTCAGGCTGAGACTTAAGGTGTGCCGCTGGGCGTGGGGGACACGGGGGTGTCCGAGCTATCGCTTGTATCTGGCTCATCTGGCGCGTCATCAGCACCGCCCTCACCCGCTTTGCGACCAGCCTTGGCTTTGAGTTTTTCCTCTTTCTTCTTCTTTTTCGCCAGTTCTTTCTGACGTTTTTCGTAGCCGTAATTAGGTGTTGCCAAAGGGTGCTTTCACTGAAATAGAACTAAGTGTTGAGGCCACTTTACCAGTTTGGACGGATGCTTTGGCGAAATGGCGCAATTTTGCACAATCTTCTTTTCGCACCACATCCCTCCGGCCCTCACAGCGCCGCCAGCGCCTGGGCCAAATCAGCCTTCAAATCCGCCACATCCTCCAGCCCGACCGAAAACCGCACGATACGGCCTGGGGCGATGTGCGCCGGCCAGGCCGGGCGAATCGCCGCCAGGTTGTACGGCACGACCAGGCTTTCTGGACCACCCCAGCTATAGCCCAGGCCAAAAAACTGCAATGCGTCACAAAACGCGTCTACCTGGGCCTGTGAATACGCAGGTTTGAAAATCACGCTGAGCAGACCCGCCGCGGTGCCGGGGCCAGGCATAAGATCCTCCGCGCCCGTCGGCGCACACAGCGTGCGCCAATCCGCATGGCCGGGCGACGCGGGCAAGGCCGGATGCAGCACCTGTGCAAACTCGGGGCGGGCCTGGCACCACGCTGCCAGCTCGCGCGCGGCCGCATCGTGGGCAGCGTAGCGCAGGGCGATGCTGGACAAAGAACGCAACACCAGCTCCACGTCGTTCATGCCGACGTTCCAGCCAAAACGCATGTGGTTGTCTTTGAGCTTAAGTGCCAGGGCATCGTCGCGGGTGATGCAACTGCCCATCAGCACATCGCCACCGCCGCTGGGGTATTTGGTCAACGCATGCACGGTCACATCCACGCCCAATGGCTCGGCACCCGCCAGTGTGCGTGCGGGCGTGAGGTCAAAAGGCTTGAACGCCAGGCCCGCGCCCCAGGTGTTGTCCAGCACAGAAACCACGCCCCGCGCCCGGCAAATGCGCACCTGCTCCACAAGATTGGGAAACTCCAGCGTGATCGAACCGGCAGCTTCCAGCCACACGAGTTTCGTTTTGCTGCTGATTTTGGCGGCCAGATCGGCCGGGTCCATGCTGTCGTACAACTGGTAGCTGACACCAAAGGTTGTGAGCTCGCCATCGGCCAGGGCTTTGTTGGGGCTGTAGGCGTTGTCCGGGATCAGCACCTCGTCGCCGGTTTTCAACAGCGCGAACGAGACATTGGCGATCGCCGCCAGCCCGCTAGGCAGCAAGATGCAGTGTTTGCCGCCTTCGAGCGTACACATTTTTTCTTCGAGCAGGTAACTCGTGGGTGTGCCGTGCAGGCCGTAGGTGTAGCCGGTCTTGTTCTTCCATTCCATGCTGCGCATGGCCGCCACGTTGGGAAAAAGCACCGTGGATGCTTTGAAGACACCGGCCTGCGGCGAGCTAAATCCCTCAGGCGGTTTGTAGGGATGGTGGATGAGTTTGGTGCTTGGCTTGGTCATGGGAAAAGTGCAATTTTGCGCCGGGCGGCTTCAAGCAAAACCAGGCCCTTCGGCAGGCAGCAACCCGCGCAGCGGTGCGTCGCGGGGGTCACGCAAATTTCCGACGGGCCGCTCCCGAGGAAATTTAGCCCCCTCGGGGGGCAGCGACCCGCGCAGCGGTGGAGCGTGGGGGCCGGTTTTTGCGCCGGGCCGCCCCAAGCAAAAATGCGCCCCCTCGGGGGGCAGCGACCCGCGCAGCGGTGGAGCGTGGGGGCCAAATTCAAACGCTCCACTTTTGAATCAGTTGCTCAGGCCGCATCGCGTCGTAGCCTTCAAAAGGCTGGTGGATCCAGGGGTTGGTCGGCAAAAATTCGACCGAATAGTCAGGCGTGAAGGTGGACAGGGCTTTGGTCCAAATCACGGCGCTGCGCATCTCGGTGATGGGGGAGTAATTGTTTTTCAGCAGGTCAATCACTGCTTTCAGGGTATGGCCGGAGTCCGCCAGATCGTCCACGAGCAGCACTTTACCGGCGATTTCGCCCTTTGGGGTGGTGATGTAACGCGCGATGTCCAGGTTGCCCTGCGTCATGCCGGCGTCGGCGCGGTAGGAACTGGTGGACATGATGGCAAGCGGTTTGTCAAACACGCGCGAGAGGATGTCGCCGGGGCGCATGCCCCCGCGTGCCAGGCACAGGATGGTGTCGAATTTCCAGCCCGACTGGTGCACCTTGATGGCCAGCTTTTCGATCAGGTTGTGGTATTCGTCGTAACTGACGTACAAGTGCTTACCGTCTTCTGTCAACATCCATATGCTCCTGAATTTATAGCTTACTATATTTGAATGGCATGACCCGCAGCCCTATTCAATCACAAACACCTGTTTCAACACACCTCAGGCCCGCACCAGATACGGGTGGCGCATCATGATGGTGTGGTCGCGGTCGGGGCTGGTGGAGATGACGTCAATCGGCACGCCGGTCACCTGCTCGATGCGTTGCAGATACAGCTTGGCGGCCACCGGCAACCGGGCGTATTCGGTGACGCCCACAGTGCTTTGGCTCCAGCCTTCCATCACCTCGTAAATCGGCGTGCAGCGCTCGATATCGTCCGCGCCCATAGGCAGAATGTCGATGGTTTCACCGTCCATCTCGTAGCCTGTGCACAGCAGCAGCTCGCTGATGCCGTCCAGCACGTCAAGTTTGGTGATGCACAAGCCTGTGAGGCCATTGACCTGCGCTGAGCGTTTGAGCAGGGCTGCGTCAAACCAGCCGCAGCGCCGTGAACGCCCGGTGGTGACGCCTTTTTCGGCACCCACAGTGCTCATGTGGTAGCCGGGAGTGCCAGGGGTTTCCCAGTCCAGTTCAGTCGGGAAGGGCCCGCCGCCCACGCGGGTGCAATAGGCCTTGGTGATGCCCAGGACGTAGTGCAACATGCCTGGCCCTACGCCTGCGCCTGCCGACGCGTTGCCCGCCACGCAGTTGCTGGAGGTTACATACGGGTAGGTGCCGTGGTCGACGTCCAACAGCGTGCCTTGCGCGCCTTCAAACAAGAGGTTGTCGCCGCGCAGATGCGCTTCGTTCAACTCCCGCGAGACGTCGGCCATCATCGGTTTGAGCAACTCGGCGTGTTTCATCGCTTCGTCATACACCGGCTGAAACAACACCTGGCCATCTTTCAGGTAGGGCTTGAGTGCGTCGCCAAATTCAAACTTGGCGGAGTGCAAATAGGTGCCCAGCACATGGTTGTGCAGATCCAGCAAATCGCGCAGTTTGGCTTCGAAACGTTGGGGGTGTTTGAGGTCTTGCACGCGCAGCGCGCGCCGGGCGATTTTGTCTTCATACGCCGGGCCAATCCCGCGCCCGGTGGTGCCGATTTTGGCGCTGCCGCCCTTCTCGCGGGCCGCCTCGCGGGCCACGTCCAGCGCGGCGTGGAAGGGCAATATCAAAGGGCAGGCCTCGGAAATTCGCAGGCGCGAGCGCACCTCCACGCCGACGTTTTCGAGTCCTGCGATTTCTTCAAACAACTTTGAGGCTGACAGCACCACGCCGTTGCCGATGTAACACTTAACCCCCGCTCGCATGATGCCACTGGGGATCAGGTGCAGCGCCGTCTTGACGCCGTTGATCACCAGCGTGTGCCCAGCGTTATGGCCGCCCTGGAAACGCACCACGCCCTGCGCGCTTTCGGTGAGCCAATCGACCAGCTTGCCTTTGCCCTCGTCGCCCCACTGGGTGCCCACGACGACGACGTTTCTACCCTTGCTCATGCTCGGCTCTCATGTTGGACTGTCATGCTGGACCTTTATCAAGAGTTCTTCAAGATTTCTGAAAAATGGCGTTGTTTGAAGCTTGGCCAGGCGGCATCAAAGCGCCTTGACGACCCACAAACCAGCGGCCTGCACCAGCTCGCGGTCACACTCAAACTCATCGACTTCGCTTTCATGTCCCGGCAAAACGCACACCACTGTTTCGCCCTGGGCGCGTAATTTGGCGATGGCGCTGCGCAACAGCGCGGACTCGTTCCATGGCGCGCGGATGGCAGCGCGCAGCGGCTTGGGGCCGGCCGCGCCCACCAGCGCCTTGACGTCAAGGCTGAAACCCACAGCCGGGCGGTTGCGGCCAAACACCGCGCCCACTTCGTCATACCGCCCGCCCCGTACCAGCGCGTCACCCGCGTGGGTGGCATAAATCGCAAAACGCACGCCGCTGTAATAGGCGTAGCCGCGCAGGTCGGCCAGGTCAAAACTCACCGATGCACCATCTAGATGGTGGCTCAGCCACTTCAAATTGGAGAGCGCTTCTTGCAACATGGGCGACGGTGGCAGGACTTTTTCAGCTTCTACCAGCACTTTGGCATCGCCATAGAGATTGATCAAAGCGGCCAGGCCTTCACGTGGTGCCTTGGGAAAATCAAGCGTCAGCGCGGCCAGGGCGCTGGCGTCTTTGGCGGCCAGGGCGCCGTGCACCAAGCCTAAATGGCCGCTGGGCATGGCGATGCCCGCCAGCAGGGATTTGACGATGCGCGCGTCGGCCATGTCCACGCCGAGGCCCTTGACCTGCGCGGCGTTGAGGCAATCGAGCGCAAGTTGCAGCGCCTCAAGGTCAGCTTCAAGCCCGGCATGGCCAAAAATCTCGGCGCCAAACTGCAAAGGCTCGCGTGTGGCGTGGGGTTTGTCGGGCCGGGTGTGCAGCACCGGGCCGCAGTAACACAGGCGTGTCACGCCCTTGCGGTTGAGCAAATGCGCGTCAATGCGGGCGGCCTGGGGCGTGGTGTCGGCGCGCAGGCCCATCATGCGACCGGAGAGCTGGTCCACCAGTTTGAAAGTTTGCAGATCCAGCGCTTCGCCTGTGCCGGTGAGCAAGGATTCGAGATGCTCCAAGAGCGGCGGCATCACCAATTCATAGCCGTAACCGCGGGCGGCATCCAGCAGGCCTCGGCGTAACTCTTCGATGTGGCGCGCCTCTGAGGGCAAAACATCGGCTATGTGATCCGGCAGGACCCAGGCGCTCATGGAATGGGGGAGGCTGTTAAAAACATGATTTTACAGGGCAAAAATCAATGCCCTGGCGCAAACCGGGCGCGCCTGGATGCAAATACCGTCAAGCCCCTGGGGTGCCCTGCCGCACGACCTAAAAGTGCTTTCACAGGCCGTCAACCAAGAAAGGCATCAAATTTGAATGCTATATATTTAATAGCAAACTATTTAATAAACACGTGGCCTAGGCGCCAAATTTTCCTAAAACTCGGATTGACAGTTGATATTTGGATTTAAAATTAACATGGATGTTAACAATACTCAACACACTCAAACGATGGCAACGGCTTGCAAAACCAGGGCGCGTTACTCAAGGCATCAATACCACAATGATCACCAAGCCAATGCCGATACTCACCAGACCGAAAAAACGGACCTGGCCATCGTTCATGTTTTGAATTTGGGTGAATAGCTGGCGCCACTTCGCAGGTGAAACGAAGGGCATCAAGCCTTCAATGACCAGCGCCAGACCGAGGCCCAAGCCCAGCAATTGCCAAAAACCAAGGGTCAGCAAATGGCCTGCCGTTTAATGCGGGTGTGATGCGTTGGGGCGTGGCGTGCGATGTGCCGCTTACTTTTTGGCGGGCGCAGGCGACGGCCCTGTGTTGCCACGGAAGGCTTTGAAGAACTCGGAGGACGAGGGGTCCACCACCATCACGTCGCCCTTTTTGTTGAAGCTGCCGCGGTAGGCGTCCAGGCTGCGGTAGAACTGGGCAAAACTGGCGTCGCGGCCAAAAGCCTCCGCATAGGTGCTGGCGGCTTGGGCGTCGCCCTCGCCTTTGATTTTTTGCGCGTCGCGGTAGGCATTGGCCACCGTCACTTCGCGCTGGCGGTCCGCGTCGGCGCGGATTTTTTCGCCCTCGGCAGCACCGGTGGAACGCAACTCGTTGGCGACGCGTTTGCGCTCGGCTTCCATGCGGCGGTAGACGGACTCGGTGATGGCATCGACATAGTCCGCGCGTGTGATGCGCACGTCAACGATCTCAATGCCCCAGGGTTTGGCGCCCTTCACTTTTTCTGTGACTTCTTTCAGCACCGCGTCGCTCACGGCCTGGCGTTTGGTGGACAGAAGCTCCTTCACCGTGTGTTTGTTGACTTCCTCCTGGAAGGCATTGCGCACCACGCGGTTGAGCTGGTTGGCGCCGGCGGCTTCATCCAGGCCCACATTGCGGATGTATTCGGTCGGCTCCGAGATGCGCCAGCGCACGTACCAGTTGATCACCATGCGCTGCTTTTCTGCGGTGAGCATGGGCTCGGTGTCGCTGGTTTCCAGCGTCAAGAGGCGTTTGTCGATGTAGGAGACGTTCTGGAACGGCGGCGGCAGTTTGAAATTCAGACCGGGTTCGGTGATGACTTCCTTGATCTGGCCCAGCGCGTAGACCACGCCAAACTGGCGCTGGTCCACCACAAACAACATCGAGCTGGCCAGAGCCAACGCCACCAAAAAGGTGGAAAAAATAAATCCAAGCTTGTTCATGATCTTGTCCTGGCGGTCAGCGGGAGTCGCGGTCACGCGAGCGCGAGGTGTCGCGCGAGCGGGTGTCGGGCGCCATCGGCGCGGGCGCGCCGGGCGCAGCAGGTGCCGACGGGTTGGCCACAACGGCACCCGTGTCTGCGCCAGACATCTGCAACACTTTGTCCAGCGGCAGGAACATCATGTTGGAGCCCTGTTTGGAATCGACCAGCACCTTGGTGACGTTGCCGTAGATTTGCTGCATGGTTTCCAGGTACATCCGGTCGCGCGTCACCTGTGGCGCTTTTTGGTACTCGGCCAGCACTGATTTAAAGCGCTGCGCATCACCCGAGGCCTGCGCCACGATACGGGCTTTGTAGGCCTCGGATTCTTCCTTCAGCCTTGACGCCGAGCCCACAGCGCGCGGAATCACGTCGTTGGCGTAGGCCTGCGCCTCGTTTTTGGCGCGTTCGCGCTCCTGTCCAGCTTTGAGCACGTCGTCAAACGCAGTCTGCACCTGCTCAGGCGGGCGCACGCCGCCTTGCTGCAGGTTGATGCCGACGACTTCAATGCCTACCTTGTAGCGGTCGAGGATTTTCTGCATCAGCACCCGCACGCGCGGCGCAATCTGGTCGCGGTCTTCAGACAAGGCGGCATCCATCTTCATTTTGCCGACCACTTCGCGCACCGCTGTCTCGGCCGCCTGCACCACGGCTTCACCGGGGTTTTTGCTTTCAAACAGGAAGGCGCGCGCGTCGCTCAAGCGGTATTGCACGGCGAATTTGATTTCGACGATGTTTTCGTCTTCGGTCAACATGGCCGACTCACGCAGGCCGGTGGCTTTGATGACAGTGTCGCGACCGACATCCACCGAGCGGATTTGGGTCACAAAGATCAACTCGTGTTTTTGGATTGGGTAAGGAAGACGCCAGTTGAAACCGGCACCTACGGAGGTCTTGTATTTGCCAAATTGGGTGATGACCGCCTGCTGGCCCTCTTGCACAATGAAGAAGCCGGTGCCCAGCCAGATCAATACAGCCACGGCGGCAATCAGCCCTGCGCCGATGCCCGCACTTTTCATGTCGGGCTGGAATCCGCCACCGCTGTTGCCACCACCATTGCCGCCATCGCCGCCCGGCTGGGGATTTGGCCGCCTGCCGGGTTTATTACCGCCCATGCCGCCAAAAAGGCCGCCGAGTTTTTTATTGAAATCGCGCCAAAGTTCGTCCAGATCAGGCGGGCCCTGGTTGGCGCCACGCGCCGGACGGCGGTTGTTGTCAGCCTGCGGCGGCGGGGGATTTTGCGGCTGCGGGGTGTTGTCGGCAGCGGGCTGCTCACCCGCTGGTTTGTCGCCCGAAGGCTTGTCAGCCCCAGACGCGTCACCGCCACGGCCCCACTTCTGGTCGTTCAAATTAAACATACCCCGGATGCGTTGTGAAAAGGTCATCGCGCTCAAATCTGGTTTGTAGTGGCTCATGGGCAATTTCAGGAATGACGCAATTGTGCCCAATCAATGGGTGCTGCTGGGCTTGTCGGACAAATTTTCATCGTCGACATAGGGGAAATCCTGTAATCCGTCGGGTGGGGCTTGGGCTGGCAATTCGGCCAAAACCTGGATTTTGGCGGCAATCAGACGGCGCAAAGCGGCCAGCCCCTCACCCTTGCTGGCGCTGGCAAAAACGCGCGGCGTTTGCACACCATCGATTTCAAACATGTCCTCAAGGTGTAGCGGTAGATGGGCTTTTTCAAGGGCATCGAGCTTGTTGAAGACCAATATTTGCGGAATGTCGGCCGCGCCAATCTCGGCGAGCACTTGCTGCACCTGCTCAATTTGCTCCGGAAAATGCGGATTCGCGCAGTCCACCACGTGCAGCAGCAGATCAGCGTCCACCGCCTCCTGCAAAGTGGCTTCAAATGCCGCAATCAGGCCGTGCGGAAGGTCGCGGATGAAACCTACGGTGTCTGAAAGCGAAACGGAGCGGCCAGCCTCGCCCAGGTACAGCTGGCGCGTTGTGGTGTCCAGGGTGGCGAAGAGTTGGTCTGCGGCGTAGGCTTTGGCTTTAACCAGCGCGTTGAACAGCGTCGATTTACCGGCATTGGTATAGCCCACCAGGGAGATATTGAAAGCGTCGCGGCGTTCGCGCTGGCGTCGTTGGGTCTGGCGCTGCTTTTTGACCTTCAGCAGGCGCTCTTTGGTGCGTTTGATGTGGTCACCGATCATCCGGCGGTCCAATTCGATCTGGGTTTCACCGGGTCCGCCACGCATGCCGATGCCGCCGCTTTGGCGCTCTAAGTGAGACCAGCGGCGCACCAAACGGGTGCTCAAATATTGCAAGCGCGCCAGCTCAACTTGCAATTTGCCTTCATGGCTGCGCGCGCGCTGGCCGAAGATCTCAAGAATCAACAAGGTGCGGTCATTGACCGGCAACTCCAGGTGGCGCTCGAGATTGCGCTGCTGGGCCGGGCTCAAGGACTGGTCAAACAGGATTTCTGTGGCGCCATGTTGGATGGCCAGCAACTTGATCTCGTCTGCTTTGCCGCTGCCGATGAACAGCGCAGCATCGGGCGCTCGGCGCTTGCACGTGACGCGCGCCACAGGTTGCAGGCCAGCAGTTTGGGCCAGCAGGCCCAACTCTTCGAGCTCGCCATCGAAATTGGGCAGGCCCAAATCCACGCCCACCAAAATGGTGGGTGCAATCAAGCTGCAGCTGGCTCGCCGGCCTCGGAGCTGGATAGATTCACTGCACGGCCGGGAACGATGGTGGAAATGGCATGTTTGTAGACCATTTGCGTCACGGTGTTGCGCAGCAACACGACGTATTGGTCGAAAGACTCCACCTGCCCCTGCAATTTGATGCCGTTGACGAGGTAGATGGAAACCGGAATGTGCTCGCGGCGCAAGGCGTTCAAGAACGGATCCTGCAGCAACTGGCCTTTGTTGGTGTTCACGATATTCTCCGTGTTCAAAGAAGTGTTGGAAAGAAAAGAACGATACCACAGCCCTGCGCTGATGAGGCCTAAATGCGGGGCAATCCCCTAATTTGCAAGGGGCTCATCGGGCAGCCAAGTTGGCCTGCGTGCAAAAACTCAGTCTTCCTTGTCGGCAAACGGATTTTTCGACGTTTTCATCTCGATGCGCAAGGGCGTGCCGGTGAGGTCAAACTCCTTGCGGAAGCGCCCTTCCAAAAATCGTTTGTAAGCATCCGTGACATGCTCAAGCGAATTGCCATGCACCACGATGATGGGCGGGTTCATGCCGCCCTGGTGGGCGTAACGCAACTTGGGCCGGTACATGCCGGAGCGTTTTGGGCTTTGGAACTGCACCGCTTCGAGCAAGAGGCGCGTCAGGATGGGCGTGGACATCTTGCAGTTGGCGGCCCGGTAGGCTTGGGTGATGGAGCTCCACAGCGGCCCCAAACCCTGTCGTTTTTTGGCGGAAATCAGGTGCAGTGCTGCAAACTTCAAAAATGGCAGTCGGGTTTCGATGGAGCGTTTGACCAGCTCACGCTGGTATTCGTCAACTGCGTCCCATTTGTTGATGGCAACCACCACCGCACGGCCGCTTTCAAGCACGTAGCCGGCGATGTGGGCATCTTGGTCTGTGACGCCCTGGGTGGCGTCGATCAGCAGCAGCGCGACGCTGGCCGACTCAATGGCTTGCAAGGTCTTGACAACCGAGAACTTCTCGATGGCCTCAAACACCTTGCCTTTGCGGCGCAAGCCCGCCGTGTCGATAAGTTCGAACTTCTGGCCATCACGCTCAAACGGCACGGAAATCGCATCGCGCGTGGTGCCGGGTTGGTCAAATGCGACCAAGCGCTCTTCGCCCAGCCAGGTATTGATCAGGGTGGATTTGCCAACGTTGGGACGGCCTGCGACGGCAAGTTTGATGATGCCGGGTTCTTCTGGTTCGGCATCTTCGGGCTCAGGCAAATTCAGCGGCGCGAGCGCCAGCTCGACCAGATCACGAATGCCCTGCCCGTGTGCGGCGGAGACGCCATGCACCTCGCCCAAGCCCAGTTCGTAAAACTCGGCCAATTTGGCGCCGCTTTGCATGCCCTCGGCTTTGTTGGCCGTCAGCACGCAGGGCTTGCCCAGACGCCGCAAATATTTGGCAATGTCGTGATCTTGGGCAGAAATGCCCTCCCGCGCGTCAACGACAAAAACCACTACATCCGCTTCAGCCACGGCCTGGCGCGTCTGTTTGGCCATTTCTTTGTAAATGCCGCCAATGGCATCTGGCTCAAAACCGCCGGTATCGACGACGATGAACTCGTGTTTGCCCTGCTTGCCGTTGCCGTAATGGCGGTCGCGCGTCAGACCGGCAAAATCGGCGACGATGGCATCACGCGACTTGGTCAGGCGGTTGAACAGGGTAGATTTGCCGACGTTGGGACGGCCCACCAGAGCCAAAACAGGTTTCATGGCGGGCCCATGGTGGCACTGGCCCTATTCGGGCCGGAAACCGAAGACACCGCCATTGCGGGTGACGACCACGAGTGTGTCGCCCACCAGCACGGGCGCCGCCACAATGGGAGATCCATCAGTTGAAAGGCGGTTCAAGGGTGCGCCATCTGCGCGGGCCAGCAGATGCACCAGCCCGGTGCTGTCGCCGATGGCAACTGACCGGCCCACGACCACAGGCGCCGTGAGGCCGCGATATTTCAGTTTCTCTGAATCCCAGACGCGTTCACCGTCCAGCCTGCGCCAAGCCACGACTTTGCCGTCGCTTTCAGTGCCAAAGACGAATTGGTCATCGCCGTGCAGTCCTTCGGACCCCACGGCGGGCTTGCTCCATTCGAGCGTGCCCCGCTGCGCATTCACACAGCCGACCATGGCCTGATAGGCGCGCACGCAGACACTGTCACCCAAACGGCTGACATGCGAGACGATGTCAACCAGGCGTTCAACGTCATTGGTGCCGCGCGGAACGGCGATAGGCACTTCCCAACGGCTGCTGCCATTCAGCGGATTCATGCCGACCAAGCGGCCAGAAAGGCCCACCACCAAGGTGTCGCCGACGGCCAACAAAACGCCAGCCTGACGCAGCACCAAGGGTTCGCCCGGCCGTGCCTGCGTCCAGATTTTGCGGCCAGAAGCGGCGTCATACGCGCTGACAGACCGGTCTGCGCCGAGCACAAACACACGCCCACCCGCCACCAAGGGGGCCGTGAAACTCAAGGCACCCAGCTTTTGCCGCCACACTTCACGCCCGTTGTCCAGTGCGACAAGTTCGTTGGACTGGGAAACCACGGCAGCGTACCTGCCGTCGCTGCCAGCCCCGGCAGATAGCGGAGTTGCGAGCGGGGCGCGCCACACATCACCACCGGTACGGGCATCCAAAGTTGTCACGACGCCGTCTGAACTGGCCAAGGTAATGTTGGAAGCGTTGGCTTTGACCGCCAAAGGAAACTTCACTTCACCCACTTTCGCTGACCACGCCAAACGCACACCGATGAGGGCGGCGTTGGGGGCCAATTCGGCGGGCTTGGGCACTTCGACGGTGCTTCCGCAGGCAACGAGCAACGCGGCCACGCCGCAAGCCATGGCAAACCGCACGATACGGGTGGCTAAGGGAGTGAAAGGTCGGTGGGAAATCACTTTTTGGTGTCGGTTTGGGTGGCTGGGGAAGCAGGTTTTGCCTCTGGTACTGGATTGACGCCCAAGGCATTCAGTTTGACTTCGACCAGGCGTCTGTATTCGGTCCGCTCGTCAAACTCTTTGTAAGCTTTTTCATATTCCGTGCGGGCTTCGGCTTTTTTACCTTGCAACATGAAGGTGTCGCCCTTGCGGTCAGCCACCAGGGCCGAAAACTCAGCCGGGAACGTGCCTGTCAGTTGTTTCAGCGCTTCGTCATAGGCTTGGTCGTTGATCAGCAGGGCCGCCAGCCGCAGCTTGGCAATTGCCTGATACCCCTCGTCAGATGATTTTTCGACGACCCAGGTCAGCGCCATTTTCGATTCGGCAGCCTTGCCCCCTTCAAAATAAGCTTTTCCCGCCAGCAAAGCGCCCTGATGGGCATAAGCCGTCGACGGGAATTTGTCTTTCATGTCGGCGAAGACACGGTCAATTTTGGCGACATCGCCCGTCTTCACCACCCGGTCAAGTTCGTCAAATAGCGCGGAGGCTTGGCTTGACTGGTTCACTTGCCAGCGTTGGTACAGGTTCCAGCCGGCAAATGCCGCCAACACAAGGATCAAGGCCCACGTGATGAGGTTGCCGTATTGCTTCCAGAAAGCCTTGAGCTGGTCAAGCTGCTCCTGTTCTTCGAGGTCTAATTGATTTGCCATGGTGTCGATTCGTTAACCGTGGGATTGTAGGGTGCCCGCCCAAGTGCTGATGGCATCAAGTGGGCGCTTGACCTGGGCACCGTTGCCATCGCGCAGGGATTTGACCATCACACAGTTCTCAGCCAGTTCGTCGGCGCCGAATATCAAGGCAAAACGTGCGCCGCTGCTGTCGGCTTTTTTGAATTGCGACTTCATGCTGCCCTGCCCCTCGGAGGTGCCTGCGTGCATTTGCACTGAGACCCCAAGGCCGCGCAAGGTCTGCAAGGACCGCATCGCAAGCTGCCGGGCCGCCACGTCGGGCACCACGGCATACGCATCCGGCAGCGACTCGGTTGTCGCAACACCCTGCTCGTTCACCAGTTCAAGCACACGCTCCATGCCCATGCCCCAACCCACGGCGGGCGTTGGTTTGCCGCCCAGCAATTCGAAAAGTCCGTCATAGCGGCCCCCCCCGCACAGCGTGCCTTGCGCGCCGAGTTCGTCGGTGACGAATTCGAAAACGGTATGGGAGTAGTAGTCCAGCCCGCGAACCAGACGCGGGTTGACGGACCATGACACGCCGCACGCCGTCAACAGGGACTTGACGGTGTCGAAGTGTTTGAGCGAGCTTTCCCCCAGAAAACCCAACAATTGCGGCGCTCCCTGCACCATGGCCTGCATCGCGGGATTTTTGGTGTCCAGAATGCGCAGGGGGTTGGTGTGCAGGCGTCGCTGGGCTTCAGCGTCGAGCTGGTCAGCATGTTTTTCAAAATAAGTGATGAGCGCTGCCCGGTGCTGCTGCCTCTCGGCAGGAATGCCCAGACTGTTGAGCTCGACGCGAACGTTGCGCAAGCCAAAATCGGTGAACAGATCTTGCACCAGCAACATCAACTCGGCGTCCAGTTCGGGCCCGGCAAAACCGAGGGCTTCCGCACCCAACTGGTAGAACTGGCGATAGCGCCCGCGCTGGGGCCGTTCGTGGCGAAACATCGGGCCCATGTAATAGAGCCGCCTGCCGCCCTCGTAAGTCAAGTTGTGCTGGATCGCCGCGCGCACAACGCCCGGCGTGTTCTCCGGCCGCAGTGTCAGTTGCTCACCGTTGAGCCTGTCTTCAAAAGAGTACATCTCTTTTTCGACAATATCGGTGGTCTCACCCGTCCCCCGTACAAATAGCGCGGTGGGCTCCAAGATGGGCGTGCGGATGCTGCGGTAGGCGTAGCGCCCCATCTGTTTGCGGACTTTTTCCTCCAGCCACTCCCAGCGAGCTGAATCGGGCGGCAATATGTCATTCATGCCTTTGACGGCACTGATTTTTTCCACGGTTGCGGACATTTTTTTCTCTGCCTTGGCGGCACTGTTGTTGTCTGACATGCGCAAGCTATCAGGCGGTTTCTGCGACAGCTTGTCCGAAGCGCTTTTCAATGTAGTTTTCAACCACCTGTTGGAATTCAGTGGCGATGGCCTCGCCCCGCAGCGTCATGCGTTTTTCACCATCGATGAATACGGGGGCTGCCGGGGCCTCGCCCGTGCCGGGCAAGCTGATGCCAATGTCGGCGTGTTTGCTCTCGCCTGGGCCATTGACGATGCAGCCCATCACGGCGACTTTGAGGTTTTCAACACCGGGGTACTTTTCGCGCCACACGGGCATTTGCGCTCGCAGGAAATCGTCAATCTGTTTGGTCAGTTCCTGGAACGTGGTGCTGGTCGTGCGGCCACAGCCAGGGCAGGCCGTCACACTTGGCACGAAGGTACGCAAACCGAGAGATTGCAAAATCTCCGACGCGATGACAACTTCTTGCGTGCGTGCCTCACCTGGCGCTGGCGTGAGGGATACGCGAATCGTGTCGCCAATGCCCTCTTGCAGCAGGATCGACAGAGCCGTGGCGGACGCCACGGTGCCTTTGGCACCCATGCCGGCTTCCGTGAGGCCCAGGTGCAGGGCGTAGTCGCAGCGTTTGGACAATTCGCGGTACACCGCGACCAAATCCTGCACGCCGCTGACCTTGCACGAGAGCATGATTTGGTCGCCCGCGAGACCCATGGTTTCTGCCAACTTCGCAGACTCTATGGCCGAGGTAAGCAAGGCCTCGTACATCACGGCTTTGGCGTCCCAGGGCACCGGGCGCAAGCTGTTTTGATCCATCAGGCGGGCGAGCAGTTCCTGGTCCAGGCTGCCCCAATTGACACCAATGCGCACGGCCTTTTTCCAGCGGATTGCGGCTTCAATCATCTGGCCGAATTGCCGGTCGTGTTTATCGCCTTTGCCGACGTTGCCGGGGTTGATGCGGTATTTGGACAGCGCTTGGGCGCAGTCCGGAAAATCAGTCAATAAGCGGTGGCCGTTGTAATGAAAATCGCCGATCAGGGGCACGTCAACACCCATGCGGTCCAGTTGTTCGCGCACATAGGGCACCGCCGCCGCCGCCTCAGGGGTATTGACGGTGATGCGCACCATCTCAGAGCCTGCCAAGGCCAGTTCTTTGACTTGAATGGCGGTGCCAACGGCATCGGCTGTGTCGGTGTTGGTCATGGATTGAACCCGCACCGGCGCATTGCCGCCCACCGTGACGATGCGGTCGCCCCACACCACACTGGCCTGGCGTGACTTTCGGGCCAGCGTTGTGGAGAAAGGAATCGCCTGTTCAGCCGGTTCTGGGATGGTCCTGTCGTTCACTACTTCACCTCGAATCGGGCGACGTTGTCACGTGACACCGCCGCCAGCGAAAAATCTTGGCCGCGCACCTTGACGCTGACGGCGTCCGCACGGCCTATGATGATCTTCAGCGGCGCTTGCCCGGTGGCCGCGATGCTCTCACCGGCAGCCAACGTCTTGCGCAACTGGACGGCACCTGCGCTGTCCGTCACTTCCACCCAGGATGGGCCACGCGCTTCAAAGGCAACCACCCCCTCCAGGCTGGGTTTGATGGCGGCAGGGTTGGAAACGGTTGGGTTCTGTGGCGCAACAGCCGCCGTTGCAGCGAGCGGCAATGGCGCAGCGCCTTTTTCTGTGCTTGTCGCTTTGCTTGTCCCAGCCAGGGACGGCGCGGCAGCATCAGGCAGCGCCTGGTGGTTTGGCACGATGTCCTTTTGCGGGGCTGCGGGTACGCCCACAGGTGCGTTGGGCGCCAAAACGCCTGCCTCCTGCACCGCAGATGGCAGGTTTCTTTCGGGCAAAAACAATAAAAGCAAGGCACCGGCGACCAGCGCCAAGCCGACGATGACAAAGGGCTTGGAGACCAGCTCCCGCACTGAATTGAGCGGCGCGCCGCCGGTGGGCTGGAACGAAGCGTTCAGTTGCCCGTCGTCCGCCTTGAGAACGGTGCGATTGCCCTGTGGCAAGGCCGCCAAAATCGGCGCCGGGTCAACTTTCAACGTCCGGCAAATGCTCGAAGCCAGGGCACGGGCGAACACGGTGTCGGGCAGTTGGTCAACACGATCCGCTTCCAGCGCTTCGATTTTTTTGACCGGTATCTTCAAAGACACGGAAAGCGCGCCAATATGCAGGCCCGCCGCTTCGCGCGCCTGGCGCAGCAGCGCACCCGCAGAGAGGCGAGGAGCGGCCACGGCAATCTCACTCATCAAAGGCGCTGCGCTCATAGGCAGCCGTTTCACGCGCTTGCGCAAAGCGCTTTTTCAACTGTCCGCCGAGCTGCGCCATCGCGTCGCGGTTTTCCATGCGCCGCTCGATCTTGATGCCCAACCACAGCGACTCGGCGTTGGCGTATTCACTGTTGTTGATGCGCCGCACATAAAACTGCGAACGGGCAAATTCCCCGCGTTTGTAGAGCAGGTTGGCCAGGTTGTACCCGGTGATCGGATTGCCGGGATCCAGCTCGTACGAGCGTTGCAAACTCAGTTCACCTTCTGGCAGCAGGCCAGCGCGTACCTGGCAAACACCCTGCGCCATCCACGACTTCGCGCGGCCGGCGTAGAGGGGGGCGGCAATGGCCTGCGCCAGCACAGCTTGCGATTCCGGATAACGCGCCTGCTGGCACAGGAGCCAGCCGTAGTTGTGCAAAATGTTGGCATCGCGGGGCGACAAAGCCATTGCCCGCTTGAAACTCTCTTCGGCCAATTGGGCGTCGTTCAAGCGCATGTAGACCAGGCCGCGCAGGTTGAAGGCCTCAGCAAAGTTGGGATCTGCGGTGAGCGATTGCTTCAATTCATCCAGAGCTACGGTGATTTGACCCTGTTCAAAATAACCCACTGCCAGTTCCAGGCGAAGGCGAGCGCGTTTGCGGGTTTCAGGCTCATCGGAATCCGTGACCAGGTCGGCCCTGGGTTTGACTGAGTTGGCGTCGTTGGTGGCGCACCCAGAAAGACTGAAACCTGCCAGCAGCGCCAGCACACTGGCCGCCCCCATAAGCCACCCTGGCGGAAGGCGCGCGCTTTCGCCTTGCCTGGCGTTTTTGACCATGGTTGTCATCAATTCAATGCTCCTGGGCAAAATCTACACTCGGGGCCTTGTCGGCCAGTTCCTGGCCGCTTCGCTTTTTGCCGTGGGGCGCTGGCAGGCCTAAACCGCCGGGCTTAGCGATGTACCGCAGAGGCTGCGCCGTCGCGCTGCGTTGACGCGCCATCCGCTCGGCCACATGGGTGCGGTCATTGACGTCACCGGCCAGTTGCCCGCATGCGGCGTCGATATCGTCACCCCGTGTTTTGCGCACGGTGGTCACGATGCCCGCAGCGCTCAGTATTTTCGCAAACTCCATGACGGCCGCGGGTTTGGAGCGCAGCAGCCCCGAGGCAGGAAACGGGTTGAACGGAATCAGGTTGAATTTGCCCCACACACCGCCGCTGGCGTTTTTCTTCACCAGTTCGACCAGTTCGCGCGCCTGCTCTGGGCGGTCATTCACACCATCGAGCATGCAATATTCAAAGGTGACGAAGTCACGTGGCGCGTAGGCAAGATAGCGGTTGCAGGCTTGCAGCAACTCGCCGATGGGATACTTTTTGTTCAAGGGCACAAGGTCGCTGCGCAGCGCATCGTTGGGCGCATGCAGCGAGACGGCCAGCGCCACCGGGCAATCCTGGGCCAGGCGGTCGATCATCGGCACGACACCGGAAGTCGATACGGTGACGCGCCTGCGTGACAACCCGTAGGCGTGGTCATCCAGCATGACGCGCAACGCCGGCACCAGGGCCGAGTAGTTTTGCAGCGGCTCACCCATTCCCATCATGACCACGTTGGTGATCACCCGGTCGGAGCTTGCCCCGGAAGCGGTCAGCTTTTTACCCAAATGGCGCCGCAGGTAATGCTCGGCAAACCACAACTGGGCGACAATTTCGCCGGTTGTCAGGTTGCGGCTGAAACCCTGGTGCCCGGTTGAGCAAAAACGACAACCCACCGCGCAGCCCGCCTGCGACGAAATGCAAAGCGTGCCACGGCCTTCCTCAGGGATGAAAACGGTTTCCACCGCGTCAGACCCACCCACGTCAAACAGCCACTTGATGGTGCCATCGGCCGACGCCTGCTGCGTGTTGACCACGAGCGGCGTGACGTGTGCTGCTGCTTTGAGCTTCTGGCGAAATGGCTTGGCCAGGTCGCTCATCAGCTCGAAATCGCTGACGCCGTTTTGGTGGATCCAACGGAACAACTGACGCGCCCTGAACGGCTTTTCACCCATGCCTTCGCAAAACGTGACCAAACCGTCGAGGTCGAATTCGAGCAGGTTGGCCATCATGGTGGGCAGGCGGCAGTGTCAGCAGGCTTAGGTCAAACCGGCCTGGCTCAACGCGAATACACGTTCATGCCGGGGAAGAAAAAGCCGATTTCGACTGCTGCGGTGGCAGCCGCGTCGGAGCCGTGGACGGCGTTGGCGTCAATGCTGTCGGCAAAGTCTGCGCGGATGGTGCCGGGCGCTGCTTTTTTGGGGTCGGTGGCGCCCATCAAGTCGCGGTTTTTCAAGATGGCTCCTTCACCTTCGAGGCACTGAATCATCACCGGGCCGGAGATCATGAAGCCGACCAAATCCTTGAAAAACGGACGGTCTTTGTGCACGCCATAAAACGCCTCTGCGTCGCCGCGCGACAAATGCACCATGCGGGCGGCGATCACTTTGAGGCCAGCGCCTTCAAAGCGGGCGTAAATCTGGCCAATGACGTTCTTCGCGACGGCGTCTGGTTTGATGATGGAGAGTGTACGTTCGACAGCCATTTGAAATTCCTGATCAATAGTTTTTGGTTTCGCTGCCCAATGGGCAAAGCCCCTCATTTTAACCCGGAGCGCCCGCAGCAAGAGATAAACGGGGCGAACCGTGCGGCCATGGCCACACGACGGTGGCCTGCGGCAAATTGAACCAGGGCCCGAGCGCTGGAGGAGTGTTTTCAGCGAAATACATTCACTATATTTAATATAGCAATCCATCTATATAATACGTGGCCTAGATGCCAATATTATCCAGAAAAAGCAAGTGAGCGTCGTTTTTAACGCCAATCATACCCAAAATGGGTATGACAAGGACAGGCGTCTTGGCAGAGGCTTTGTACAGAGGCAGCCCAGCGGCGTTTTAACGCCCCCGCCCGCCACGCCCACGGCC
>JANLYO010000139.1:0-44112 GCA_031365665.1 Rhodoferax sp.
GCATGCCCGGCAGCTTGAGGTCACCCGTATATTGGGCACGCCCCAGCACCTTGGCTCGGGCGTTAACCTGGGGTGTGTTTTTTCCTATGGTTGAGGTGCTCATCAGCTAACTCACTTCAGTGGGGCAAGCGATCGGTGGAATCAATGCCTTTACTCTGCAGTGATCCGCAGGTCGCGAATAGTCTTGGTCAGGCGGGCGTAATCGTCCGCATTGATCTTGGACAAGTCCTCAGGTTTGCCGCCCACGGGTCGGGCACCGAACGAAGCCATTTTCTCCACAACATCAGGCATGCGCAAAATGTCATTCATGTGTGCATTGAGGGTCTGAATTACTTGTGGTGGCGTACCTTTGGGGGCCATGATGCCGTGCCAAGCCGCTTCTTTCACAGTGGGATAGCCCTGTTCAGCAACCGTGGCAAGCCCCGGGATAAGCGGTGTGCGCTCAGCGTCTGTCAACGCTACAGCGACCAGCTTGCCCGCTGCAATGTGTTGCGAGACTGGCCCATAGGTGGTGTACCCCATTTGGACCCGACCGGTCAGCATTTCGGGAATCATGGGCCCGATGCCACGAAAAGGGACATGCTGCACTTCAATGCCAGCAGCCTTGTTCAATAGTTCTGCGGCAATATGCATGGGCGAGCCTGCACCTGGACTGGCGTAGTTGAGCTGCTTGCCAGATTTGGCTGCACCCACCAAATCCTTGATGGTTTTGATACCGGAATCGGGGTGAGCAACCAGCAAAACAGATTGCAAGCCCGTCAGGATGATCGGATCGAAACTCGTGAGCGGGTCGTAGCTGTTGGCGGGCGCTAGCTTCAATAGTGTCGGGGCCGTTGTGAAAGGGTTTGGCGTGAACAGGACGGTGTAGCCGTCCGGCTTGGCGCGCGCGACGGTAGTGTTGCCTACCGTTCCACCTGCACCAGCGCGGTTGTCCACAACCACCGTCTGTTTCAGTCGTTGTGTCAATTTTTCTGCATACAAGCGGGCCATGGCGTCGGTATCGCCACCGGGTGGATAGGCTACGACCATGGTAATGCTACGTTCGGGTTGCCAGGTCTGTGCATGGGCACCCGTGGCGGCGCTGACCAGCAATATGGCGCCACAGGCGGCCATCCAGGTTCGACGTGATACTCGCATCTTCAGTTCTCCTTCGCAGCAAAGCATGTAATTCGGTTTGTCAGATTTGGCGAATTGGATTGTGTAACTCGATGGGGACGAGATGCGCAACAGGTATCACCTGGTGAGCCAGGTATTTTCCCTAGGTGGCCTAAACTCTCAGTCCTATGAAAACCGTGAATGCGCTTCAAAGAGGGCTGGAGGTATTGCTGGCAATTGACAGCAGTTCGGCGGCCACACTAACAGAGCTATATCGGCAAACTGGTATTCCGAAGGCATCGTTGCAACGCATTCTGAAAACACTGCGGGAAGCGGGTTGGATTGAGCGCAACGATCTGGAGTCCAGGTATGTTCGTTCTGCTGCGCTAGGCGTATCTGGACCACAAATACGTTGGCGGGCCCAAGTGTCTTCATTGTCTGTGCCTTTGCGCGCAGCGCTCCAACGCCGTATCCCTTGGCCGCTTGATATCGCCGTACGCGACGGCAACTGCATGCTGATACTGGACGCTCACCGCCCCTCAAACGGTCTGTCCGTCAATTACCGGGTGTTGGGGTTTAGGCCCCATATGCTGGTTTCGTCGCTCGGGCGCTGCTACCTTGCCCATTGCCCGGATAACGAGCGGCAATCCATACTGACGGCATTGAGCCGGTCAAAGCGTCCGTTCGATCAACTGGCCAAGGAGCCTGAGACCTTGCGGCGTTTTGTGGTCGAAGCCCGTCGCAATGGTTTCGCTACGCGAATGCAATCGGCAACCGGGAAGGATTCGCCGGAAAACTTTGGCGCCCTCGCAGTACCGATCTATAGCGGTGCTACGCTGATTGCATGTTTGAGTTGCTCTTGGTTGCCCGACGTTGCCAACGAGGCGGACATTGCAATGGCACACCTAAAGCGTATGCAAACAACTGCTGAGGGGATCGGCAGGCGCCTCGATGCAGCAGGGGTGGGGGCACCCCCTTAAATCGACGTCTCGTCTCGCAGCTCCGAAACCTGGGTGTGGGAGACCCACAAAAAACTACCCTCCAATCTGCTCCACACACCGCTCCAACTCATCAAACGCATCATCCACATACCCACCCAGCCGCTGCAAGTTGGGGAGGGCATCGGAGGCGATCAGACCAAAATTCAACGACCCAGCGTAGCTGAACAAGGTGATGTTCAACAAGTGGGTAGGCGGCAATGTGCTGACGGGGTGCATCTCTTCAAGCCGCGCACCTTTTACGTACAGGCGCTCTTTGGGGCCGGGCACGTTGCTTACCGTGGTGTTGCCCATGGGCGCCAGCGTGTTGCTGAGCTTCAGCATCTCGGCGAATTGGCCTGAGAGGCCGGTGAGGATGGTGTAGGTCTCGATGGCTTCGGGGGCCACGCTGTCGATCATCTGGCGCACGTTGCGCAAGGAATAGCCAATATTGCGCAGGCGCACATAGGGGTCGTCGGTGGGGGCCGAGAGGTCCACCAGGATGATGCCGATCTTGTTGCCGGCGGCCTTCTCGCCCTCTTTACGCAGGTTCACCGGCATCTGGATCGTGACAGGCTTTTGCAGCGTGACGCCTTCGTCCTTCAGGTAGCGGTGGATCGCGCCATCCAGGCAAGTCAGCGCGATGTGGTTCACCGTGGATCGGGTCTTTTTGCCCAGTGCCATGATGCGTTTCATTGACACCGTGGCCGTGGCCAACTGGCGCCCAGGGCTGGCCATGCCGGTGAGCGGCGTGCCGCGCGGCGCCATGAAGGGCAGGCTGATCGCGTTTTTAGTGAGCCTCACGCCCTCCAGCGCCAGCATGGCCACCAGGCGGCTGATGCCGAACACGCGTTTGCTGTTGGCGGTGACTTGCGCCCACAGCGACATCGCCAATTCTTGGTTGCCCTTCTTGCGTTTGATGCCAGAGCGCGTGTGGTCTTTCACCCAAACCGGTGACATCTCCAAATCGTCCGCTGAATTCTGGTAACTCTCGGCGCCCCAGCGCGACATGGTGACGCCGTCGGCATAGGCGTGGTGCATTTTTTGGTACAGCGCGAAATGGCCGTCCCACAGGCCGTCGATCACATGCACCTCCCACAGTGGGCGGTCTCGCTGCAAAATCGGCGCGTGCAGGCCCGAGATGAACTCGTACAGCGCCGTGCGGTCGTTCTTTTTGGCAGGCAGTTTGTGAAAGAAAACGTGGTCATTCAGATCAACCGCATCCACCGTACGCCAACTGGGCATGGCCGTCAGCGTGAAGTTGATGACGCGGTTGAAGGGCGGCGCGACGTCGGTGAAGGTCAAATATTCGTCGTAGATCGATTTGACAAAATTGGCCTTGGCCTTCGCGGGTTTCTTGCAGATTTGCAGCCCCGCCACGTGTTTCGGGCTGGCGTCGGACTCGGCGATGAAAAATGCCAAATCCATCAGGGACAGTGTGTTCATGGGGTTCCGTTCATGCGCTGGGTTGCATCAAAGTTGATCGCGCCATTTTGCGGCAAGCGGTGTGCCTGCGGTAGCCTCAACACGTGGGGGTTTCTACGGGTCAACACTGGACGCATTGCGGGCCGCAAGTGCCTAAAGCCCGCCGCGCCCCTCTTTGGCGTGAAAAGCCTGCGCTGTTTCCCACGCCACACTTTGCAGGTGCGCGGCCACGTCGGCAGGCAGGCCTGCGGTGTAGCTCAGGCCGACCGGGCTCTTTTTGTACACCGAGGCCAGCACGGTGCAGGCGGCCAAATACGTGCCGGCCAGGCTGGGGTGGCGCTTGTCGGCCACATACAGGTTCAACGCTGGGCGCTGGGCGACGGAGGCGGCAAAGGCCAGTCCGGCGGGCACCACCAGCGCCTTGTTTTGTTTGCCGGCCTTGACGTATTCAGCGGCGAGTTGCGCTGTCATCTCAGGCTTGTCCTGGTAGGCCCAGGACATGAACAGAATCGGGGCAGCGCCGTATTTGCGCGCCGTGGCACTGTGTTTGGCCGCGTATTCGTAAAAGATCGCCTGTAGTTGCGGATGGATCGGGCACTGGCTACAGTCCATCATCATCACGCCGTCAAACACTTTGTCGCCCGCTTGGTCGAACTTGTTGAAGCGCACCTCGTTGTCGCCCACAAAGGAATAACTGCCGACGCCCCCCGGCTTGAAATGCGCCTCCAGGTCATGCCAGTTGATGCCCGAGCCGCTGATGGTGGCCGAGGTGGCCCGCGTGCCGCGCACACCCGCCGCATTGAGCAGCTGGCCCACGTGCCCGTGCATGGAGTTGTTGTAATAAAAGAAGCTGTTGCCTACCCACAGCAGGCTTTTGACTTCGGTCGACACCGGTACGGTGGGCTGCATGGCACCGCAGGCGGTGAGCAAAACAGTGGCTAAAACAAGCAGGCTGGAACGCAAAGTCATCAGGGCTCCTGGACGGGTTGGGCGGGGGTGTTGAAGGCAGGCATCGACTTTCAACCTATTGACCTTAACACAGTGCCCAGCCCCCTGGCGCAGCTTAAATCCAGGTGCGCTCCATGCTTTGCCAAACTTGGCGTGAACCCGACATAAATCCGGCATGAACCTGCGCAAGCCCCCGTCAACGCCCTTTGGCCACGCCCGCCCACTCGTGCGGTGCAATACGTGCGACGATGGTTTTAAAGTCGCCGGGTTTGAGCACAATGGCATGGCCTTCGGCAATGGCAAACCCGGTGACGGCGCGCAGCGTAATGCCGTGGGCCACGATGAGCGTGTTTTTGCCCGGCGCCGGGCGCTGGCTGAAAAGTTGCTCCAGCTGGGCGGTTTTAGGCTCGGATTGCAGGTCGCCGGCCAGCAGGGGCTGCTCTTGCACCCGAAGGCTGCTGCCTGCGCCGGTGGATTGGGCCGATGGTGTGCCTCGGGGCACAAAATACGCGGCGGTTTCCCGGGTGCGGCAATAGGGACTGGCTAAAACCTTGTCCAGCGGGATGGCAGCCGCGCGAAAAGCCTCGCCTGCGGCCTTGAGTTCAGCGCGGCCCTCCTCGCTGAGGTTGCGCTGGGTGTCGCAATGGGCGAAGTCGATCTTGCCCTGCGCGCGGTTGCCCGACTCGCGGCCCACTTGGTCCAGCTGCGTGCGCCCATGCCGAAAGTAGATGATGTAGCCGCCTTTATGCAGCGCCTCACGCACCGCCCGGCCCGTGCCCAAAAGCGGCACTGGGTTGTGAATCGGGCTGGCGGAATAACCAAAACTTTGTGGTGCGACCGCCTGCGGCTCAGGCAATGGTGTGGGCGCTGCGGCTTGCGCCATCGCGGTGGCTGCCGCCATCAGGAGAATGGCGACCCCCGCCACCGCCGCAATCACGGCAACCCGGTTTGGGGACATCCGCAGCGCCGCCTATTTACCGTGTCTGCAAACGCGCCTGTGCCACCGCGCCCCATTCATAGGGGCCAATGCGCGCGACGATGACTTTGGGGTTGGTCGGATCCAGCACCACCGTGTGGCCTTCCTGAATCTGAAAACCCGTGGCCAGCCAGAAGATGCCGCCGTGCGCCATCATGAAGTGGTTTTTGCCGGATGCCGGGCGTTGTTTGAAGAAGTCCTGCACGCGGCCTTTGATGCTCGGGTCGATGCCGAAATCGCCTTCACCGCTGAGCGACTGGGTGGCTTGGGCGCCGTCCACAAAAAACACCGCCGATTCGATGGCGCGGCAATACCGGCTGCTCCAGCTTTTGTCCAGCGGCCAAGCGCCTTGGCGGAACTGCTCGCCCGCGACCTTCATCTCGGCCCGTCCTTCGTCTGAGAGCTGGCGCTGGGTGTCGCATTTGGCGAGGTCAAACGTGCCTTTGTTGCGGTTCTCCCGCTCGCGTTCAAGCTGGTCGTACTGGGTTTTGCCATGACGCAGATAAATGACATAACCGCCTTGGGCCAGCGTGTCGGCGATGGCCTTGGGGCCGCTGACCAAGGGCTCGGGGTTGGTGGCCACAGGCGGTGGCCCGAAATTGACCTGCTGCTGCAAACTGACGTTGCCCGCCGTGCCACAAGCCACCAGAAGAAGGGACGTGAGAAGTGCTAAATATTTATACATCATACTGTTGAATGATTTAAATTCAGTATCAGGTCTCGTATTTATTCATATTATTGCTATTAATTTATGATTAAATTTGAAATTAAATTAATCAAAAATATAATAAAATGTAAAATAAACACAAATATGTATGAGTCTGCCAAGTGCCCGTGTGGCGTCGTCATGCGGCGGTGCGCCGCCTTTGCAGTTAGCATTTGACCATGCCCGCAATGCCGACCACGCCCAGGGGTTTTGCCCCAAGTTCCAGCGGCATCCGCTTCGCGCGGCTGGCCTCAGGCACGCGCATCGCGTGGGCCGCCAGCGGGCGCGGGCTGCCTTTGGTGGGGGTGGCGCACTGGATGACGCGCGCAGTCAAACCTTTGCCCCGCCATCCCACCGTCACCCCACGTTCACGGGCACCAGCGTCATCGTGTCATTGCCAAAAATGTCAATCACTTTCACCGCCACCGTGTAGCGGCCAGGGCGCTCGTAGCTGTGTTCCACCGAGGTTAGTTCCAATTCACGGTTCTGCCGGGTGCGAAAACTCTGCCACTCGTTCTCGAAGATGTAGCCGCCGGTCCAGCGGTCTTCAAATTCGGCCAGTTCACCTTGCACGGGGTTGATGTCGGGCAGGTGGCCTTGCAGGCCCAGGCTGCGCGGCACCTTGATGATCTCCTTGCGCTGCATGAAGTCAAAGTCCACTGCCCAGTAGTCCACCCAATCCGTCCAGAGTTTGGTGAGCCGCACTTTGCTGACAATGCCGTCTTTGTTTTTGTTCACCTTGTACAACTGGCCCTGCTCGCACATTACCTCGCTTTTGCCCTCTTTCATGGCGGCAATCGCCGCCTCGGCTGCGCCCTGGGTGTAGTAGACAGAAAAATCCGTCAGCTCGATGCGGATGCTGAGTTTTTTCTTTTTGTCTTTGGTGTCATAACGCGGCGTGGCCTCGACAAAACTGATGTCGTGGAACACCACCTGCCCCTTGTCCACCGCGCGTTTGTCAAACACCTCGGCGGGGATGTATTTGGGGCTGAGGTCAATGCCTTTGGATTTGGCTTCTTCCAGCACCGCCGGGAAGAGGCCCATCTCAAACTCAAAGGCCAGCATGTCCACGCGCGAAGCGCCGCGTTTGCGGCATTCGGTGATGACCTCTTCCACAAACAAACGGCCCACCGGCAGGTTGATGGGGCCAATCACCACCAGGCGGCCATTGCGCGCACCGTGGAAGAAGCCGTCTTGCGGCGCACTGGCGGCACCCGCGCTATTGCCCCTATTTGCATCGCCGCCCAACTGCGTGGCTTTGTATGCCCGCAAAATCAGCTCGCGGAAATCACGCTCTTTTTGCAGCAGTGCCTGCTCCTTTTGCGGCCCCGTCAGCCGCCCGCCCACGTTCAAGTAAGCCTGGCGTTCGTAGCGGCCCAGGTTCAGCACCTCGAAGGCGCGGAAGTCCTGCTCTTTGGCCTTCTTCTCGCGCTGCACGCCAATCAGGCGTTTGCGCGTGGTGTGGATGCCGAATTTGCCCAGGTCGGTGGCGATCCATTTGCGACCCAGTTTTTCGGCGACAGCGGCGGTGGTGCCAGAGCCGCAGAAGAAGTCGGCGACGAGATCGCCTTCATTGCTGCTAATTTCGATCACTCGTTCTAAAAGCGATTCGGGTTTTTGGGTTGGATAGTCCAAACGCTCGTCGGCTACAGGGTTAATGACAAAAATATCCGTCCAAAGATTCGGTACTGGCTGGCCTTGATACTCGTCCAAGTAGATTTTTCGCTCGATACGCCCATCCTTCTCTTTTGGAAAGCAAAGCCTGTCTTCCAAATCCCACTGTTCCATGATCTCCCTCGAAATTGACCAACCATTCTTTGGCGGTTTTATCCCTTTATATTCGTATGTCAGATTCGGTCGTGGATTTGGGCTAATGATGGGCGATTTACGATACTTCCGGCCATCGGTGTCGGCATTTGTAAATCGCTCAGCAATATATCGCTTCACGTCCTCTGAATCACGAGTGAACTGGGGTTGAAAGTAGTAGGAGCCAGTTTTGCTGAAATGAATCAAGGAGTCCGTAACTACGCCCAGCCGGTTTTGAGGATTCGCACTTCCTCCTTTTCGCTTCCAAATTACCTCGTTGACGAAGCAATTTGTCCCAAATATTTCATCCATCGCCAACTTGATGAAAGAGTTCACTCGCCAATCACAATGCACGTAAATACTCGCGTCTTCGGCCATCAAATCTCGCATCAGGACTAAACGCTCATAAATCATCGAGATAAACGAATCCGCCCCACGCCCCCAGGTATCCCGGTACGCAATCTGCTCCAGCAAATTGGCTTCTTTGTGAAAGGTCTCGCCGCCAATCTCGATGTCCATCGAAAAGTCGGCACCCACGTCAAACGGCGGGTCGATGTAGATTAGCTTCAAGCCACCGGCATCCTCAATCTGCTGGCGCAGTGCGCCGGATTTGAGTGACGACAAAATCAGCTTGTTGTCACCCCAAATGAGTTTGTTGGTCCAGCCGCGTTGCTGGCGGCCCCGGCTGTCGAAAAAATCGGGCTGGGTTTTGGTCTCGGTGCGCGGCTCGTCAATGTGCTCCAACGTCTGGAAGGGCAGCACGGTGGTGCAAACGTCACGGGTTTTGCCGTTCCACACCAGCTCCACCTCGCGTTTGTCTTCAAACAGGATGAAACGGTATTTTTCAGGCAGGGCCTTGCCCTGGCTGATGAGCGCGAACAGGTCGCGCTGCTCGGCTTCGGTCAGTTCGTAGGTTTTGGGGCGGGCCATGGGTTTGTTTGGTTTTTTGCCTTGGTCATGTCCGGATTTATCCGACATTTATCCGAGGAGGCTGTTTTTAAGCTGTTGATTTTTAATGACATTTTTGCAATTTGTGTCGTTTTCTCGGATAAACGCGGATGCAATCACGGTTAATTCACCGTGGATTTATCCGAGCCGCCAGCGGGCTTTAGCGGCGGGGCCATGCCGTACGATCTGCCCGTCAATGCGCAATGCAGCCAGCAGGTTTTTGAGCTTATTTTCCTTCTGTTCAGCACTGAGCACGGCGGGCAAGGCGGGCAACAACATGTCGCGCAGATCGTCGCGGCTGGCTTCCCTGAACTGCTTCAAATAATCCAAAATCAGATGGCGGTAGTGCAGGTCGCCTTGCCTGCGGTGCCGGATGTAACTGCCTTTGCCGTCAATCGCGACAGCTGCTTTGGCAGACAGGTGCAGGGCAGGTTTGCGGCCTTCCACCAGGCCGCGTTTGCGCAGTTGACGCAACACGCCGTCATCGGGCAGCCAGCCTTTTTGAATGCGGTCCAGCGCCAGAATCTCAGGCCAGCCAAATTCACTGTTCGCCAGCAAGGCCTGGCTGTAGTTGGGGTCGATGAAGCGGCCCTGCAAACGCAGCACCACATGGGCTGCGTCGCCAAGTTCATAGTCGGGCAGGGGCAAATAACGGTTGGCCTGCCCGCGGTACATCACCTCGCGGATGCCAAAACCCATGGTGTCCATCATGCCCAGGTTGACCATGGCTTCGGCCAGAAAGCGGTTGCGGTAACGTTTGGGAATGCGGTTTTCTAGCACGTAGTCGGTGGGCTTGCCCTCGTAAAAACCGCCCGCGTTGGTGAACTCGAGCTCCCCCGTGCGCTCAACCACCACCACGCGTTCGCAGGCGCTGTAGTCCTGATGGGCCACGCAGTTGTGCAGTGCTTCCAATACGACGCGCTGGTCGTACTTCTGGATGTCGATGGGGATCAACTGGCCAGGCGGCAGCAGGGGCGGCAGGCGCAGGTTGCGGATGCGCTGGTACAGGTGGCTGGTTTCCAGCAGGAAGGGCGGATGGAAGTGCTCGTATGCAAGCTCTGGGCCTTCGAGTTTCCAGGTGAGTTCTGCCACATAGGGGCTGAAATGGTGGGTGGACTGCGACTTGCCCAACAGCAGCAGGGTGGCGCGGGGGATTTGGCCGTTGACGGTGAGTTTGGCAGTGGCCAGGAATTCTGCGTCAGTCAGCTTGGCCAATTGGGCAGCGGGAAAGCGGCCGCCAAATCGGTTGGCGAAAACCTCGCGGGCGCGGGCTACGGCCTCACCATCCAAATCATCGAGGGTGGCTTTAGGGCAAATCACCGCTGACCAGTCGCCTCCCGCGTCTTGGGCACGGATTTCGTCAAGTTTGGACAAACTCAAAGAAGCCAAGGACTCGAAATTGCGCGCGTAGTAGTGGCCTTGCCAGCCGATGGGAATGCCGCGCGGCGCGGGCGGCACTTCCAACATCACAACCCGATGCCCATCGACTTGCAAAACGTGAATTTCCCGAAACGACGTTGAGGGCTCCACGCCTTGGGCGATCTGGTGTTTAAGCCCCATCAATTGCCCATGGTCTTCCCGGTAACTCGTTCCTGCCACCGTTCGAGCTTTGTTGTTGACGCCAAAAACCAGCCAACCGCTTGCGGTGCCTTTCAAATTGGCTTCATTGCTCAAGGCAGAAAAATACTTGCCAATGTCACTGGTTGAATAGTTGTCGTTCGCCTCCTTGAATTCAACCACCTCGTTTTCCCAGGTGGCGATCAATTGGCGAAGCAGCGCCGCGAGGTCTTCGTGCTTCATGCGGCTTGGTATTCGCGGAAACTGCTTGCAAGCGCCGCGAAAGTGGCGGGTTTGTGCAGATTGAAGCTCTCTTGATCGACATAGACAAAGCCGTAGCTTGTGCCGATAGTGGCCTTTTCAGCGTCAGTCGCGTCCTGGCACCACTGCTTCAAACGGGCCATCTTGTTGGGTACATCAATTTCCTCACGCCCTTTGGTCTCCACCAGCCACACGGTGCGGTCTGTGGTGCGCACAAGGAAGTCGGGCGTGTAGGTAGACAAATCGCCGTTGGCTTTGACGTAATCCACCTTGAAGCCGACGGCCATGTAATTTTTGCCAAAGGCCTGAACATCAGGCGCGTTCTCCAGAAAAGCGGCAAAAGCAAGCTCGAGTCCATCGGCATGGTTTTCGCCGACCATCCGGTTGAAAACTGATTTTTTGGTCGCCAGGTAGCCGCGCGGCTGGGTGCGGAAGGGCCGGGTGTCGCGCAGGCGGATATGGCCGTCAATGCGCGATGCGCCCCTGTCATGGATGGTGAGCGCATTGATGGCAACGCGAAATTGGTCAAACAGGGTTTTGCTGACTTCTGGCTCAGAGAGGTTGCGCAACACCACCGGGTCTTCCAGTTCAATGGGAACCTTAAACAAACCGTTCTGCACAAATGACTTGACCTTGGGGTACAGCAGGTCATATCCACCCACCAGACGCAGGTCTTTGAGCAACTGGCGGGAGAAAAACGCAATCACCGACCGGTAGTTGCCGAGGCTGGCGCCGTCCAGCCGCAAGGTGTGATCCACCTCGCCATCCAGCATGGTTTTGAAAACGATGTCGCGGGTTTCTTCTGGCGTGAACGGTTTGAGGGGTAGTTTGACGTTCTGGAAAGTCGCCGGGTCCAGTTCGGCCAGGTCTTTGAATTCGCGGTTGAAACGGCGCGAAAGGCGCGGCAATGCAATGTCCAGTTCATCCAGGTTCTTCGCGGGTGATTCCCTTTCAACCTCGACCACCAGCGAATCCTGCCGCTCGCGTCCACCTGCCCCGCCCATAGGCACACGCTCAAAACTCACGCCTTCGCTTTGGATCGACTCGACAAACTCCATGAACGCGGGCGTACCCATGACGGACACGGTTTCCCGCTGGTCGGTGCCGAAGTACATCCGGCGAAGGCCGCGTCCCAGCGTTTGCTCGGGCAGGATGTTGCTTTGCGCGGCATAAGCCCGCAGGCCGACGATGGTGGTGACATTGCGCACGTCCCAGCCTTCTTTGAGCATCAGCACTGAAACGATGGCCTGGTAGGGCGATTGCCAAGTGTCGATTTCATTGGATTGTTTGCGCAATACTTCCAACTCGTCCCTGTTTTTGCTGGAACTGGCCTCCGAGATTTCACCATTGGCTTTGGTGTGGATGACCAGCACCGCCCCGTCAAGTTCCGGACAAATCTTGGGCAGATAGTCGCCTACGATGTCGCAGTTTTTGGTGTCGTCCACCATGACGAACAACACGGCCTTCTTGCCCAAAGCCTGGTGCTCGGCAAAGCTTTTACGCCATTCCTCGACGCCAAGCTGCAAATAGTCGGCGTATTTTTCCGTGATGATGGGGCTTTGGCGTTCTGCCAATTTGGCGCGGCTGGCGGCATCGGGCAGCACCGGGTGTTTGACGACGTTTTGCGCGATGGCCTCAACCAGCGGGTAGTCACTGACGGTTTGCACAAAGATGTCGCCGTTGTTGTGCCGGGGTGTGGCCGTCACGTCGATCTGGATCGCCAGCTTCAGGTCTTTTTGCAGCAGGCAGTGGTGAATGTCCTGAATGCTCTGGAACCACGCCAACTTGTTGTCGTGGATGTGATGGGCCTCGTCGTTGAACACTGCCAGCTCGTCAATCTCGCGGACGATTTCACCCAGGTCAATGTTGCTGTCGGTGGTCTTGCCAACAGGCTTGGGGCCGAAGGGGGACAGGAAATAGTTGCGCAGGTCGTCATCTTCCAGTGAGGGTTCTCGCACTTCGCCCAGGTACACGCGGTGGATGTTGGTGAGGAACAAATTGCCAGTGGGCCGCACGATGCGCACGTTGTCCTGAATGTGCAGGGCCAGTTGAAAATCGTCGCGCCAGTTGCGCGCATCAATCCCGTTGTCTGGTAGCACCGGATCGTTGAAAAAAATCTTCAGGCCGTCAAAATCTGCCCGCAGGCGATCCAGCACGATGATGTTGGGCGCTATCAGCAAGAAGTTGCGGGAAAGGGTCGAATCAGTCTCATAGAGTTTGTGAAAGAAACTCCAGGCGATCAGCAGCGACAGCACCTTGGTCTTGCCTGCGCCTGTGGCCATTTTGACGACATAACGCGGCCAGTCTTCGTCAAACATTCCGCCCGACACAGAACCCGACGCGTCGAAGCGCATCAGGTCATGTTTGTCGCGGACACCTTTGACATCGTGCAGCCACACGACGGTTTCGACGGCTTCGCGCTGAGCGAAGTAATAGAGAAATTCCCGCTGGCTGCCGTCCGTCTGCTCGACCATGTGGCTGGTGCCAAACCACCAATTGAGCAGGCTTCGAGTGGTGTCTGAAGCGCCCCGGTAATTTTGATCCCGCCAAGCCTTAACCTCTTCGCGGATGTTGGCAACCAAAGGCGGCAACAGTTTTTCATAAGCGGTGGAACGCAGTTCCTCTGATGCGGGAAACCAGCGTTGCTCCGGCAGCAGTTCCTGATACGGTGAAAGGGGAAAATTGGGGTGGAGCGCCATCCGGGACTTCAATTTCTTGCGGTGCAGCGAAACTGTTTCATGACGCCAGTTTTACCACCTTCTGGTCGATGGCCCCAAAGACAGACAAGCCATCACGCCCCTTGACTTCAATCCGGATGGTGTCGCCAAATTTCATGAAATCCGTCTTGGGTTCGCCGTCCAGAATCGTCTCGATGGCGCGTTTTTCGGCGATGCAGCTGTAACCATTGGGCCAGTCCTTTTTGCCGTTCACCTCCACGCCTTTGTTGCTGACGGTGCCTGAGCCGATGATGCTGCCGGCGCGCACATTGCGCGTCTTGCATAGGTGGGCGATGAGCTGGCCGAAGTGGAAGGTCATGTCGGTGCCGGCATCACACAGGCCCACGGTGCGGCCGTTCCACTGGCTTTGCATGGTGAGGTGCATGCGGCCCTGGCGCCATGCGCCAGCTTCGCCGTTCTGCCAGGTGCTGGACTCGCCCGCGCCTCCCTGAGCGGAAAATTCGTCCAGCGTCACGGCCACCGGGCTGAACGCCGTGGCCGGCTTGCTCTGCAAAAAGCCGAAGTTTTTGGCCAGTTCGTCGGGCACCAGGTGGCGCAGGCTCCAGTCGTTGGCGAGCATCACCAGGCGGATGCCGTCCAGCGCGCGCTCAGGCGTGCACTGCATGGGCACATCGCCGGTGATGACGGCCACTTCGGCTTCAAAATCAATGCCCCAGGCCTCCGAAGCAAAGGGCGCGTCTTGGGTGGGGCCGAGAAAGTCGTCGCTGCCGCCCTGGTACATCAGCGGCTCGGTGTAGTAGTTGTCTGGCACCGGGGCATGGCGCGCCAGGCGCACCAGCTCCACGTGGTTGATGTAGGCCGAGCCGTCGGCCCACTGGCAGGCGCGGGGTAGCGGTGCCAGGCACATCGCCGGGTCAAACGGGAAGGCGTGGCGGGCCTTGCCGGCGTTGGAAGCGCCGTCACCAGCGCGATTCAATGTCTCGTAAAGATCCTGCAACTGCGGCGAGATGAAGTTCCAGTCGTCCAGCACCTGCTGCAGGCGGTCGGCAATGCCGGTCGCATAATGGGCGGTGGACAAATCACGTGAGACGACGACCAGCTGGCCGTCGCGCGAACCATCTCGATAAGTGGCTAATTTCATGGCAAAAATTCTCGCACAGTGGTGACAAGTGTGAATTTTTTGGCAGCGGTGTGGTGTTGCATCGTATCTGGAGCGTCGTCGGAACCCTGCATTGAAACGTTGATCTGTCACCTACCACCATGAATTCGCCCACTTTCCCCACTTTGGCCCGCAGCGCCAGCGGCGTGCCCCGCAAACTGCTGGCCCTGCTGGGCGGTGGTGTGGTGATGGCGCATGTGCTGGTGTTGCAATGGGCGGGCGCTGCGCTGGATGCCCCGATGAAGTTGATGACTAAACCGCTGGTGGCGCGGGCGATGGTGATCAACCCGCCCGAAGACGCCGCCGCTGCCGTGAAAGCCGCCGTGCAAGTGGCCGCGCCACCACCCGCCGCCCCGCGCGCGCGCAAGCTGCCGCAAGCTTCCCCGCCTGCCCCGCGCCCTACCTCTGACAAAAATGCGGCTGTAGATCAATTGGAATCTACACAAGCAGCTACTGAAAACATAGTGAACGCGGAACGTGAAACCGTCGCCGTTGCTGCCGCCGCGCCCGAGCCGCCCGCCAGCGCAGTGCCTGCGCCAGTAGCGCCGGCCGCCCAGCCGCCCACGCCCTCTTTGCCGCTGGCGACGCAAGACGAGCCGCCCTCAAAACAGGCCACAGCCGCCATCGCCTACACCGTGCCGGGCTCCGTGCGGCTTTTGTACAAAACGGTGGCGCAGGTCAACCGGCAAAACTGGGACGTCAAGGGTGAACTGTTGTGGCAACACGACGGCACGCAGTACGACGCCCGCTTGCAGTGGAGCCTGTTTTTGGTTGGCTCCAAAATATTGACCAGCAAAGGCCGCGTCAGCGCCGACGGCCTCTTGCCCACCCGTTACAGCGACAAGTTCCGCTCCTCCGAAGTCGCCGCCCACTTTGAGCGCGACAAACAAAAGGTGATTTTCAGCGCCAACACGCCTGATGTGCCGCTTTTGGCCGGCATGCAGGACCAACTCAGCGTGTTTGTGCAACTTGGCGCGATGCTGGCTGGCGCGCCTGGCAATTACCCGGCGGGCACCAAACTGACGTTTGAGACCATCGGCGCGCGCGCCCCCGACACCTGGGTGTTTGTGGTGGACGGCGAAGAAGCTCTGAGCCTGCCCGGCGGCGATCACACCGCCGTCAAACTCACCCGCCTGGCCCGACGCGAGTTTGACCAGACCGCTGAGCTGTGGCTCTCGCCCAAATTGGGGTATTTGCCCGTCAGAATCAAAATATCGGAACGAAATGGTGATTTTGTTGACCAACAATGGCGCGCCACCGAGACACCTTGAGGTTTTTGCGGCCAAAACCCTGTTACCCTTGAAATATTGAAATTTGCTATCAAATTTAATCAATGCACACACTCTACGACTCTGAAACCTATTCGGTAACGCACATGTTGGCCAATTCGGGCCTGGGCGATCTTGAGTCTGCGGTGTTGAATGACGACGCGCCTGCGCACAAGCCGCCGCCCATGCTGGTGCGCCACGGGTTTGAGATTGTCGACAAACGTAGCGGCAAAGAGGTCTACCTTGACGGCTCCTGGGCCGAGCTGTTCCAGCAGCACATCAGCGCCTGGCAACTCAAGACGCCGACGCAGGAAGAAGTCGAAGACACGTTGGAGCAATACGCCGAGTTGGCGCAAAACCCCGTGGTGGTGCACTGATTTGTTCCCAATAATTTGTTAACACTCATGTTAACAAATTTCAAAAAATAAGCCCACGATACCTGTTTGGGGTTTATTTTGGACTCCAGGCCTCGTGTTTATTGGATAGTTAGCTATATATTTAATAGCAATCTTGCGCGCCACGGCCTTGTATTGACTCTGGCGCTCACGGCCGGGCTCAGTTTGTCCGCCTGCGCGCCGTGGCAGCCTGCCCCGGCTTCACCATCATTGCTGTCCGCTGGCACCCTGACCCATGCTGTTCCTGACCGCCTCCAGACCCTGCTGAGTGCTGAAGCGCCCACCCACGTGATTCTGCTGGGCGAACAACACGACAACCCGGACCATCAGCGCATCGGGCGCGACGTGGTGGTGGTGCTCGCTGCGCAGGGTCGCCTGGCCGCTTTGGTGGTCGAAATGGTGGCGCAAGGGCAGTCCACCGCGCCGAATCTGCCAGCGACGACTAGTGAAAACGAGGTCAAAGCCGCGCTCCAATGGGACGACAAAGCCTGGTCGTGGGAGGCCTACGGGCCGGTGGTGATGGCTGCCGTCAAAGCCGGTGTACCGGTGCTTGGCGCAAACTTGCCACGCGCCCAGATGCGCAGCGCCATGGCCGATGCCGCGCTAGACGCGCGCCTGGACGCCGCTGCACTGCAAAGTCAGCGCCAGGCGATTCGCGAAGGCCACTGCGGCCTGCTGCCCGAGTCCCAAATCGGCCCCATGACGCGGGTGCAGATTGGGCGGGATGTGGCGATGGCGCAAGTGATTGCGCAAGAAGTTGCCAAGGTGGCAGCCTTTGCAGAAAACCGGGCGACGAATCCAAATGCCCACGCACCGCCGGGTCAAAGGCCCAACGCAAGTGCGGCCCCGCCACCACCGCCAAAAATAGTGCTGCTGATCGCAGGCAGTGGCCATGTCGATGCCGCGTTGGGAGTGCCGCGTCATTGGCCAGCGGGCGTTTGGTCCAGATCGGTTCTGTTGCACGGCGTGACCCAGACCACCCCAAACAGCACCGCTGGCAAATTCGACGCCGTCTGGCCAACCCAAGCCATCGAAGCCAAAGACTATTGCGCCGACCTGAAAAAACCCATAGGTCGGTGACAGGCAACAAGCTTGCAAACCCCGGAAAACCTTGCGAATTTGCAGATTTTGCGGAATTTGAAATTTGACAGCCTACTCCGCCTTCACCCCCGCCGTGCCGATCACCTTGGCCCATTTGGCGATTTCGTCGTCCAGGAACTTGGCGGCGGCTTCGGGTGAATTGCCAACGGGCTCGATGCCCAGTGCCTCGAACTTGGCTTTGATCTCAGGCGAGTTGACGGCTTTGGCGACTTCAGCGTTCAGGCGGGCGACGATGTCGCGCGGCACGCCGGCAGGAGCCAGAAACAAGACCCAGGTCGACGACTCCAGCGCAGGGCCGCCACTCTCTGCGATGGTCGGCACCTCGGGCGCGCTGGGCAGGCGTTTGGCCGAGAACATGCCCAGCGCCTTGATCTTGCCGCCGCGCACGTGCGGCATCAAGGTGCTGGGCACGTCCACCAGAATCTGGATGCTGCCGCCCATCAAATCCTGCAAGGCCGGTGCCGTGCCTTTGTAGGGCACGTGCACCATGTCGGCGCCGATGGATTGTTTGAAAAGCTCCGTTGTCAGGTGCGCGGCAGCCCCCACGCCCGAGGAGCCGAAGGAGATCTTGCCGGGGTTGGCGCGGGCGAATGCCACAAGTTCCTTGACATCTTTGGGCGCAAAGCCATTGCCCGCCGTCATGATCAAAGGCGCAATGCCCACCAGTGAGATCGGCGCGAAACTTTTGACCGGGTCGTAGGGCATACGGCCGGCATAGAGCGTGGCGTTGGCGGCGTGGGCAGCGATCACGGTGAGCATGGTGTGGCCGTCCGGCGGCGACTTGGCAGCCAAATCGGCGCCCAGCAAGGAGTTGGCGCCGGGCCGGTTCTCCACCAAAATCGTCCAGCCGGTCTGCTCCTGCACTTTTTGCACCACCATCCGGGTGGCGTTGTCGGTGATGCCGCCGGGGGTGTAGGGCACGATCCACTTGATGGGTTTGGCAGGCCAGGTTTGGGCCAGCGCGCCGGCGCTGAAAAGCACCACAGCCAGGGCGGGCGCCAGCGCAAGGAGTTGGGTGAATCGGCGTGATGTCAAGCGGCGTTGGGTCATGCGTGTTTCCTGATCGCTGCGGCCAATATCGCCACAAGTTGATCGATATGCGCTTTCTCCACAATAAAGGGCGGCGCGAGCACCAGCACTTCGCCTGCGGGGCGCACCATCGCGCCTTGGTGGAAACACTCCAGGAAGATGTCGTAGGCGCGTTTGCCGGGTTGGCCTTCAATGCCGCTCAATTCCACAGCGCCAGCCAAGCCGAGCGTGCGGATGCCGATGACGTTGGGCAGGCCTTTCAGGGCGCTGTGCATCGTATCGCCCAGCACCTTGCCCATGTCGGCAGCGCGCTGGAACAAGGCTTCGTGCTTGAACAAATTCAGCGTCGCGACAGCCGCCGCGCAGGAGACCGGGTGGCCCGAGTAGGTATAGCCGTGCGCCAGCTCGATGGCGTGCGCGGGGCTCTTGGCGTTGGCCGTCATCATGGCGTCAAACACGTGCTGGCGGCAGATCACGCCGCCCAGCGGAATCACGCCGTTGGTCACGGCCTTGGCAAAGTTCAACATGTCGGGCACCACGCCGAAATAGTCTGCGCCAAAGTTGGTGCCCAGGCGGCCAAAACCGGTGATGACTTCGTCAAAAATCAGCAAGATGCCGTGTTTGTCGCAGATCTGGCGCAGGCGTTGCAGGTAACCCTTGGGCGGCAAATACCAGCCCGGGCTGCCCGCCACGGGTTCCACAATGATGGCCGCCACGTTGCTCGGGTCATGCAGCGGCAGGATGCGGTTTTCCAGCTCGTCCAGCGGGTGTGCCAGGCCGGCTTTCCACTCGGGCAGCTCGCCGTGGATGTAGGCGTTGTTCTGCGCATCGTGCATGAAAGGCATGTGGTCCACGCGCGGCAGCAGGCTGGTGCTGAAGGCCTTGCGGTTGCCCGGAATGCCGCCCACGCTCATGCCGCCAAAACCCACGCCGTGGTAGCCTTTTTCGCGGCCAATCAGCACTGTGCGGTGGCCTTCGCCCCGGGCGCGGTGGTAGGCCAGCGCCACTTTGAGCGAGGTGTCGGCGGCTTCACTGCCGGAGTTGCAGAACAGCACTTTGTTCAAATCGCCAGGGGCCATGCCCGCGATCATCTCGGCGGCTTTGAAGGCCACGTCGTTGGTGGCCTGAAGGCGGTGGAATAGTCCAGCGTGTCCAACTGCTTCTTGATGGCTTCGTTGATCGGCTTGCGGTTGTGCCCGGCGCCTACACACCACAGGCTGCTGATGCCGTCGATCACGTCGCGGCCATCGTGCGTCTTGAACATCATGCCGTCTGCGGCGACGATGACACGTGGGTTGTCCTTGAAGCCGCGGTTGGGCGTGAAGGGCAACCAGTGGTTGTCCATGTTGAAGTCGATTTTGGCCATGGCGGTCTCCTATAAGTGTCCAGCCGGAGCGCGGCACCCGCGCGAGCTTGAGTCTACGAGTTTGCCAGTTTAACGATTTGAGACAATCCACGGATATGACCACGACCTACGTCCTCACACTTTCCTGCCCCGACCGCCTGGGCCTGGTGCATTCCGTCTCCGGCTTTTTGGCCGAGCGCGGCTGCAACATCGAAGAAGCGGCCCAGTACAACGACCGCGCCACCGGCCTGTTTTTCATGCGTGTGCAGTTTGCAGGCGCGCAACTGCCGGGCGACGCGCTGCGTGCCCAATTGGCCGAATTTGCCACACCCTTCCAGATGCAATGGCAACTCCATGCGAGCGACGCGCCGATGAAAGCCGTGCTGATGGTCAGCAGGGACGGCCATTGCTTGAACGATTTGTTGTTCCGCTGGAAGAGCGGGCTCTTGCCGCTGGATATCCGCGCCATCGTCTCCAACCACCGCGATTTTTACCAGCTCGCGGCGAGTTACAACGTGCCTTTCCACCATATTGCCGTCACCGCCGCCACCAAGCCGCAGGCCGAGGCGCGCGCCTATGAAGTGATTGAAACCGAAGGTGCCCAACTGGTGGTGCTGGCGCGGTACATGCAGATATTGAGCGACGATTTGTGCCGCAAACTCAGTGGCCGTGCGATCAACATCCACCACTCGTTTTTGCCCAGCTTCAAGGGCGCCAAGCCGTATTACCAGGCGCATGACCGGGGCGTGAAACTGATTGGCGCAACCGCCCATTACGTCACCGCTGACCTGGACGAAGGCCCCATCATCGAGCAGGACGTGGCCCGTGCCGACCATAACAAAACCGTAGAAGATCTGACGGCCATGGGCCGCGACACCGAAAGCCAGGTGCTGGCCCGCGCGGTAAAGTGGCACAGTGAGCACCGCGTGCTGCTGAACGGCCACAAAACCGTTATTTTCAAGTAAGCCCACATTTCAGGAGACCCGCCATGTCCGTCCACACCCTCGCCGCTTCGCGTGGCCTTGACCCGGTGAGCCAGGCCAAAACCCACCTGGCGGCAGCGCACCGGCTGGCGGCCCTGCATGAGCTGGAGGAGGGTATCGACAACCATTTCACCGTCACGGTGCCGGGCAAAAAGGACCAGTTTCTGATCCTGCCCTTTGGCCGGCACTGGTCTGAAGCCAAGGCCAGCGACATGATGGTCTTCAACGAAGCCGGGCAGACACTGGCCGGCGTGGGCCAGGTCGAGCTGTCAGCCAAATGCATACACGCGCCCATCCACCGCGTCACCGGCACGCAGGTGGTGCTGCACACGCACCAGACCTGGGCCACCGCGCTGAACATGCTGCACGACAACCGCCTCTACCCCACCAGCCAGACCTCGGCCTTTTTCCACGGGCAGATCGCCTATGACGACGACTACACCGGCCTGGCCGACACCCTGCAGGAGGGCGAGCGCCTGGCCGGCGTGCTGGGCAACAGGCAGATCATCTTCATGAAAAACCACGGCGTGCTGGTGGTGGGCGACAGTGTGGCGCAGGCCTACCGGCGCCTGTACAGGCTGGAGCGGGTGTGCCGCATGCAGCTGATTGCCATGTCGGCGGCCACCGCCACCGGCCAGAAGCTGGCGGTGCTCAGCGACGAGGTGGTGGCCCGTGTGCAGGCGCCCAACCCGCTGGACGGCCACTCGCGCGACGCCCGTGAGCAGCTCTTTTTTGACGCCATGATGCGCGTGCTGGACCGCGAGCTGCCGGGGTACCGGGAGTAGTAGTCAAATCGGGTATTGGCTCTCGTGGAATAATAGTTAGCTACTGAACATGTAGCGTTTGACGTGCTCCTTGCGAGAGCCGCCCGCCCCGCCCCAGCGCCCCCGGCGCGCAACTTCCGCGGGCCCTTCGGGCAACCATCTGCAGTACGCAGTCTCCGGGCCGCCGCGCAAACTCGCTGCGCTCAAACAGTGCGCGGCTGAGTCGTCTCGCTGCGCGAGACCCTCACCCAGAGCCTTTGCGTGCTTGGTGGCCGCGGCAGCCGCGCGCGGGGGGCGCTGGGGTGGGGCGGGCTTGGGGTTTCAACGGCGGTTAGTCCCCGCCTTCAAACTCTGACTCGGCTTGTTTTGGAAGAATGTAGACTGCTTTCAACATGTGCTCGACAATGTCCATCGCCAATGCGAGCTGCCGGTCACTGTGCGGCTTCGCCTCGTGTGCGGCGGCGTTTCCGAGCGCGCGGATGCGGTGAAGAATCGTGGCACTAGCCGACGTTAGAACTTGTAGTTCGACAAGACGGTCGATCCTCTTGAGCAGGTCACCACCCTTTGCCTTTTTCTCTTGGCAGACGGCCTCAATAAGCGCCCGGAGACCGATGGCTGCCAGGATCGGTGCTTGCACAGAGAGTGCAATCAAGGTCTCGTCGTAGATCGGTCTGACTTTGGCGGGAAGATATGTGGTGTCACGCCCGAGGCCTTTCTGACCTTCGATGCGGGGCGGATAGAGCCGCTCAGACACCCCGTACACAATTTCATCGACGCCTTGGTAGTGGTCCATAGCGTTAGGGCTGGCTATCCGGAACGATAGTGACTTACAGCCAAGGCACTGAACGATTTGGTGATGGATCGACCAGTCAAAACCGATCGTGACGTAAGAGTACCCACTGCCGTAGGTATCAACTGTCACCGAAGCTTTGTGAATCGTCTTGCCGGCGCACTTTAGACAGGGAAGTTCGACCTCGACATTCTGCGTCTTGTTCAGGTGGTATTCAACAGTTTCTTTGGGCATTGCACGAGCGATTGATTGCGAGGCCAAACTTACCAAAATAGGGAGACAGAATTCTGCCCCCTAATTTGCGATTTGTCGTCCTAACAGGGGCCACTCACATTCGACACAATCTCGCACGAAGCAAGGCCTCCGATAGCAACAAATTCAACGCCACCCACTATAGCCCGTCCCACCCCAGCGCCACCGGCGCGCGTCTGATGCGGCCTCGAAGCACGCAAAGGCTCTGGGTGAGGGTCTCGCGCAGCGAGACGACTCAGCCGCGCACTGTTTGAGCGCAGCGAGTTTGCGCGGCGGCCCAGAGACTGCGTACTGCAGATGGTTGCCCGAAGGGCCCGCGGAAGTTGCGCGCCGGGGGCGCTGGGGTGGGGCAGGCGGCCCATGCAGAGAGCGATCCTGCTGAAACGCTGGCTTGACTGTGCCGGTCAATCTGTCAAACAGCTTGAGGCCAGTTGATTTGCACTTTTCGGCTGTTGGCAAGGCAGTCGCGCAGGTACAGGTTGATGAGGCTCTGGTACGGCACGCCAGCCTCATCGGCCATGCCTTTGAAATATGCGACAACGTCTTCGGACAGCCGCATCGTGACCGGCTTCTTCAGCTTGGACGCATAGGGGTTTTTGCGGGATTTCAGCTTGGAGAGATCGTATTCGGCTTTCATGGTTATCGGCCTCGATAGAACGCGCTTTCGCGCCGGGTTGCCTTGCGGGCTGAGATGATGCGGATCACTGCGCCGTGCTGCCGCTCGCATTGGCAGACGATGAGCAGTTTCGCCCCCGAGCTCATGCCCAACATCAGGAAGCGCTCTTCGTCGGACGAGTGGTCTTCATCAAAAAACTGAATACCGAATTCATCGAAGAAGACTGTTTTGGCCTCTTCAAACGAGATGTGATGCTTTTTGAAATTTGCAGCCGCTTTAGCCTCATCCCAGTCAAACGCAATCATAAGTACATTGTATTTACAACTGCTGACAAGTCAAGTCAGCTTGGCTGCGTTTGCCCTCCATGCCCCGCAGCAATCGCGCGTCGGGGGCGCTGGGGTGGGGCAGGCGGACCTTGTCGAAATAACGGAACTGACGAGAACTGGCCGAATTCCCCCAAGCATTTCGTTAATTAACATGGGTATTAATTACTGATCGATTTTCCGTCAAATTCCCAGAGTTAAATAAAAAATCGGCCTATAGGCCACGTGAAATGGCGCTATTAAGCTATTAAATAAATAGCAATCAATATCGACTTCATCCAGGGCGTCAGTCTGCCGCTCGGGTTTCCCCCGCCTTGGTCGGCGCAAGTGGCTGATAGACTGAATTCTCCCTGTTCAGCCAAAAGGATTGCCATGTCAGATTCGCCCCGCTTTGCCAGCCATGGGTCCCGTCGCCGCTTCTTGCATGCCACGGCGGCGCTGGGCGCCAGTGCCGTCGCGCCGGCCGCCATGGCCCAGTCGGCTGTCGGCGGGAAGTGGCCCAACAAGGCAATTCGCATCATCGTGGCGTTTCCACCGGGCGGGCTGACAGACGCTTACGCACGCCTGTATGCCGAGCAGCTCACCGCCAAACTCGGTGTGGCCGCCGTGGTGGAGAACAAGCCGGGCGGCGGCGCCATCATTGCCATTGACGCCGTGGCCAAATCGCCGCCCGATGGTTACACCCTGCTCATGACCACCTCGGGCACGGTCTGGCAAAACCGTGTGCTGTACAGCAAGCTGCCCTATAACCTGGACAAAGACCTGTTGCCCATTGCGCTCTTCCCCTCCGGCCCGCTGGTGGTCGGCGTGTCGGACAAGGTGCCTGCGCGGAACATGAAAGAGTTCATCGAATTCGCCAAAACCAACCCGACCGCCATGGGCACTTACGCACCGGGCTCGTTCCCGCACATGGTGGCCGACCAGACCAACCGCAGCGACGGCACCAAAATTCTCTCAGTGCATTACCGGGGTGAATCGCCCATGTGGGTGGACGTGGTGGGCGGGCAATTGCAAATCGCCATTGGCAGCTACCAAGCCTTCAATACAGTGGCAGGCCGTGGTGTGCGCGCCATTGGCGTCACGGGCATCTACCGTTCGCCCAAATTGCCTGACGTGCCGACTTTGGTCGAGCAGGGCATCGCTGGCAATTTGGTGGGGCTGGAGGGCGGCTTGCCACTGATGGCGCCTGCGGGCACACCCGAGTCGGTGCTCAAAATTCTCTCCAGCGTGGTGGTGGAGGGGGCCAATTCAGAGCGGGCGGCCAAGCTGCGCGAGTCCTTCGGCATCCCCAACAAGCCCAAAAACCTGGCCGAGACGCGGCGCGACTGGGAGCGCGACGTGCCGGTGTGGATCAAGGTGGCAGTGGAGCTGGGCATCAAGCTCGACTGAGCACCTCACGCGCTGGCTGCTAAGGGGCTTTCAGTATTCACAGTAAACCACTCGGGCACTGCGGGGCCCCATAGGTAGAACGAGTCTTCGGGAGCATAGTCGCCGGATTGCCAGTCTTTGGCGGGCGAGACGAAGTCGATGTCATAGGAATACTCTGCAAAGCTGCCCCACGGGTCGCGTGCGTAGTAGAAATAGTTGGAGCCCAAGACGTGGCGGCCCACGCCCCAGCCGTCGGTGAAGCCGGCCGTGCGCAATTGCTCGCTGCCCGCGCCCACATCTTCCAGGCTGCCCACATCCCAACTGGTGTGGTGCAGGCCGCCTGAGTCAGATTTGACAAACGCAAACAGGTGGTGGTCGCTGCCGTGCGGCGTATGCATGAAGGCGACCAGGTCGGCCGATTTGTCCGACAGGCGCAGCCCCAGCACCTCTTCGCCAAATTGGATCATGCGCAACACGTCGGCGCTGAACACCAGCAGGTGTGAGAGCCAGCGCGGTCGCACCGGGCTGGACTGGCTGCGCATCGGCGCCGACGCGTCCACCCGTGGCAGCGGTAGCGCTGGCGTTTTGGGCGTTTTTTGGCTCGGCGACACTTTGTCGGCCACGACCAGTTGCAGGGTGACTCCGTCCGGCGTTTTGAGCCACAGACCGCTTTGATCCAGCAGCGCAGGTGGCGCGCAGCCAAGCCCCAGGCGCTGGATTTTCTGGCGGAAGGCGTCTTCGTCTTCAGCGTAAATGCCAAAACTGATGTATTGCAAGGCCTTGGCTTGGCCGTTGGCAATGACGCTCATCCAGCAGTGCGGGTGGCCGTGGGTGTAGATGTCGAGCTGCTGGCCGCTTTTTTTCAGGTTCATGCCAAAGGCGCCGTAAAACTTCTCGGCCACTGCCAGATCCGGCACGGTGAAAACGATGCGGTTGACGGAATGCACGGCGGTGACACCAGAGCGGCGGGAAGTCGAGGGGCTGCTTGAGGGCATCAGAACTCCTTTTTTTGAATCAATCAATATACATCGGCAGGGGGGTTGTGTGAGCCTCGGCAGAACCGCAAAGCAGTTTCAAACCCGCACAGGCTGCTGCGTAAATGCTGGATGGCGTTTTTCCAGAAACGCGGCGAAACCCTCTTGCGCGTCGGGTGTGATAGTCGCCTCGGCCATGACGCCTGAGGCAAAGTCATACGACTGCGCCTGCGGCATGTCGATCTGGCGGTAAAAAGCGGCCTTGCCCATGGCTTTGGACAACATGCCGCCCCTTGACGCGCGGCGGATCAGGTCGAGCGTGGCGGCGTCGAGTTGGTCGTGCGGCACACAGCGGTTGATGAGACCCCATGCCGCTGCCGTTTTGGCGTCGATGGGGTCGCCCGTCATGGCCATCTCCAGCGCCCGTTTGCGCCCCATGTTGCGCGCCACAGCCACCAGCGGTGTGTGGCAAAACTGGCCTGCCTTGCCGCCGGGAATGGCGAACGAAGCCAGCTCCGAGGCCACCGCCAGATCGCAACTGGCGACCAGTTGGCAGCCGCCCGCCGTCGCCAGGGCATGGACCTTGGCGACCACCGGCTGCGGCATGGCCTGCATTGCATCCATCATCGCGCGGCACACATCAAACAGCTCTCGCGCTTGCACGAGTGTGACGCCCACCATGTCGGTAAACAGATGCCCCGCGCTGAACACCGGGCCGTTGGCGGCCAGGATCACCCCGCGCGCCTCGCCGCGGCCCACATCGATGAAGGCCTGGTGCAATTCTCGGATCATCGGCAGCGCCAGCGCGTTGCGCTTTTGCGGGTGGTTCAGGGTGATGGTGGTGATCGGCCCGTCAGCGGTGACCAGCAAATATTCATAGGGCATGGCGTCTCTCCAGTCAGGTTAAGCCGCCGCTCCCGCAGGTTTCGCGGCCCGGCGCAATGCTGAAGTTTGCCTCAAATCGGCGAAGCTTTACGTAAACGAACCGAGCTCAATGCGAACAGGCCGCCATGGTTTCACCCAGGCGAATCGCGCCACCGGGCTGCCACGAGGCGTTGAATTGAACACCCAACGCAGCCGGAAACAGCATCACCACGGTCGAGCCGAGCAAAAAGCGGCCCATCTCCTCACCCTGCTTCAAATGCACCTGCGGGTCGGGATACTGCTTTTGCCACACCGCCGGCATCCGTGGCGGGTTGACCTGGCCATGCCACACCGTCGCCATGCTGCCGACGATGGTGGCGCCGACCAGAATCAGCACAAACCGGCCTTTGGCATTCTCAAACTCGCAGATCAGGCGCTCGTTGCGTGCAAACAGGCCCGGCACGCCGCGCGCCGTGACCGGGTTGACCGAAAACAGGTCGCCCGGCACATACAGCATGCGCAGCAAGCGCCCGTCACACGGCATGTGGATGCGGTGGTAGTCGCGTGGGCTTAAATAAAGACAGGCGAAATGGCCGTCCTGAAACTGCGCGGCCATTTTCTTTTCACCTGCCAAGAGGGCGAGGGTTGAATAACGATGCCCCTTGGCCTGGAAAATCTGGTCGGCTTCGATGCGGCCGAACTGGCTGATGGTGCCGTCCACCGGGCTGACCAAATCCGCCTGGGTGATTGGCCGCGCGCCAACTTGGAGGGCGCGGGTGAAAAAATCGTTGAAGCTGGCGTAACTGGCAGGGTCCGGATTCGCAGCCTCGGCCATGTTGACGCTGTATTTTTTGATGAAGCGGCGGATCGCCACCGTCGTCATGGCACCGCGCGGCTTCGACGCAAAGCGCCCGGCCAAAGCCGTCAATGCCTGTTTGGGCAGCAGGTATTGCAGCAGGACTTGGAAACGCTCTGACAAAGGCGGGCCTTTTTTGGTTCTGTGGCAGCGGGGAACGAAGGGGCAAGGGGGCGGGCGAGGCGGATTGTACTGGCGTACAGTCAAGGTATTCTCCAGGTATTCGTCACCCTAATTCAGGCAGAAAACGCCTGGTCTTGGCATCCCAACGAGGTTTGAATGAACGCACCGCTGACCACCCTGCAACAGGAATCGATACAAAAAACAGAGCTGATTGCGCTCATTCGGAAAGGGCTGGAGCCGTATGTGCCCCAACACGCCTTGTTGTGGCAGCAGGAAGACACCACGCCCTACGAGTGTGACGGCCTCACCGCCTATCGACAGCGCCCCCTGCTGGTGGCCTTGCCGGAGACAGACGCCCAAGTGCAATCGGTCTTGCGGGTGTGCCATCAACTCAAGGTGCCGGTGGTGGCGCGTGGCGCGGGCACCGGGCTCTCGGGCGGCGCCATGCCGCACAAAATGGGTGTGACGCTCTCGCTGGCCAAGTTCAACAAGATTTTGAAGTCGGACGCCTTGAGCCGAACCGCCGTGGTGCAGTGTGGCGTGCGCAATCTCGCCATCAGTGAAGCCGCAGCGCCCCTGGGCCTGTATTACGCGCCCGACCCTTCCAGCCAGATCGCCTGCACGATTGGCGGCAATGTCGCCGAAAACTCGGGCGGCGTGCATTGCCTCAAATACGGCATGACGCTGCACAACGTGATGAAGGTCAAGGGTTTCACCATGGCGGGTGAGCCCGTCGAATTTGGCGCTGACGCCCTGGACGCAGCGGGGTTTGATTTGTTGTCGGTCGTCATCGGCAGTGAAGGCATGTTGGCGGTCACCACTGAAGTTACGGTCAAACTGGTGCCCAAGCCGCAACTGGCGCGCTGCATCATGGCCAGTTTTGACGACATCCGAAAAGCCGGTGACGCGGTGGCGCAGGTCATCGCAGCGGGCATCATCCCGGCGGGCCTGGAGATGATGGACAAACCCATGACTGCCGCCGTGGAAGACTACGTACATGCCGGTTATGACCTATCCGCCGCGGCAATTCTTTTGTGTGAAAGTGACGGCACGCCAGAAGAGGTTGAGGAAGAAATTGGCCGCATGAGTCTTGTGCTCAAAGGCGCAGGCGCCACAAAAATCGCCGTCAGCCAGAGTGAGGCCGAACGCCTGAAGTTCTGGAGTGGACGCAAAAACGCTTTCCCCGCGAGCGGCCGCATCAGCCCGGATTACATGTGCATGGACTCGACGATTCCGCGCAAACGCCTGGCCGACATCCTGTTGGCGATTGCCGAGATGGAGAAGAAATACCAACTGCGCTGCGCCAATGTGTTCCACGCGGGAGACGGCAACCTGCACCCGCTGATCCTGTTTGACGCGAACGACGCCGACCAGTTGCATCGGGCGGAATTGTTCGGCGCCGACATCCTGGAAACCAGCGTGGAAATGGGTGGCACCGTGACCGGCGAACACGGCGTGGGTGTGGAAAAACTCAACAGCATGTGTGTGCAGTTCACGGCGTCAGAAAACGAGCAGATGTTTGGCATCAAACGCGCATTTGACCCGTTGGGGCTGTTGAATCCAGGCAAGGTGATCCCGACACTGAACCGCTGTGCCGAATACGGCAAGATGCTGGTGCGGGGTGGGCAGATTTCGCACCCGGATTTGCCGAGGTTCTAACCCACATTGCGCAACGCCTCTGAACACCATTTCATCCATGGATTTGCCCCCCTCAAAAACCGAGCGTCTGGTTTTTCTGGACTGGGTGCGCATCCTGGCTTTTGGCCTGCTGGTGCTCTACCACGTGGGCATGTATTACGTGAGTTGGGATTTCCACATCAAGAGCCCGCACGCTGGCTTGAGCCTGGAGCCGCTGATGCGCCTCTCCAACCCCTGGCGGATGGACTTGCTGTTTGTGGTGTCGGGCGCGGCTACATCGTTCATGCTGTTGCGCGAGGATGCCAATATCGTGCTGCTGCGCTTGCGGGCCAGGCGGCTGCTGATCCCGCTGCTATTTGGCATCTTGGTCATCGTGCCGCCGCAGTCCTGGCTGGAGGTGGCGCAAAAATACCAATACACGGGCAGCTACATTGACTTTCTGGGCCTGTACTTTGCGCGCTACAAGGGCTTTTGTAACGCAGCGGGCAAGTGTCTGATCTTGCCCACCTGGAACCACCTTTGGTTTTTGCCCTATCTGTTTTTGTACACCCTGCTGCTGTGGCTGGGGCTGCGTCGTTGGCCTGCCCTGCTGGAGCGTCTGGGTACGCTGACGGCCAAGGCCTTGCACGGGCCGGCGTTGCTGGTATGGCCTACGCTTTACCTGGCGCTGACGCTGTTGCTGCTGCGAAAAAGCTTCCCGCAAAACTATTCGGTTTGGGGCGACTGGTTTTCGCACAGCCAGTACCTGGCGATGTTCATTTTGGGAGCTGCATTGGCCCGGACACCAGGACTCTGGCGGCAGATAGTGCAATGGCGCTGGACTGCCCTGGTGCTGGCGTTGGTGGCGTGGTTGGCGCTGGTGCTGGCACCCTGGCTGGCACGCGAGGCGCAGTTGCCCATGCGCAGCATCGGCCCCTGGACCTACAGCGTGCAGCAATGGTGCGCCATCGTCGCGGTGCTCGGGTTTGCGCAGATCCACCTGAACCGCGACGGCCCCGCGCGTCGCTATTTGACGGAAGCTGTTTTCCCGGTTTACATCCTGCACCAGACGCTGATTCTGTTGCTGGCGCACAGCTTTGTGCCGCTGGCGCTGAACCCTGTGCTGGAAGGCAGCTTGCTGGTTGGATTGACCTTTGCCCTCAGCCTGGCCGGATTTGAAATGATCCGCCGCGCGAAGTGGCTGCGACCGCTATTTGGATTGGCCGCAAAGGCCAATTGACGGCCTCACCGGATCAGGCTGGCGTGGCATTCAGCGCAGCGGCATAAAGGGGGAGCCCGCAGGGCGGAGGACAGCCGCGGAGCTGAGTGCCGCGTCGGCCTGCAACCACTTCCCACTTACTTCGCCGTTGCCAATTCCGGGGCATTGGCTTTGGCCTCAATCCCCAGCCGGTCCAGCGCCGCGGCCAATTGCGCCACGGTGCGGTCAACGTTGTGCCATTTCTCCAGGCCGAAGAGACCAATGCGGAAGCTGGCGAAATCAGCGCCTTCGTCACATTGCAGGGGCACACCCGCAGCGGTTTGCAGGCCCTCTGCCAGAAACTTTTTGCTGGACTGGATTTCGGGGTCTTCGGTGTAACTAACCACCACACCAGGGGCTTTGAAACCCTCTGCGGCGACACTCGGAATGCCGCGGCTTTCAAACAGCTTGCGCACGCCGGCGCCCAGGGCGATCTGCTCCAGGCGAACCTTTTCGAAGCCGTAGGTTTTGGTCTCCTTCATCACCGCGCACAGGCGCGTGAGCGCATCGGTGGGCATGGTGGCGTGGTAGGCATGGCCGCCGCCCTCGTAGGCTTCCATGATTTGCAGCCATTTTTTCAAATCGCAGGCGAAGCTGGTGCTGGTGGTGCTGTCAATGGCGACGCGCGCGCGGGCGCTCAAAGCCACCATGGCGCAACAAGGCGAGCTGCTCCAGCCTTTTTGCGGTGCGGAGATCAACACATCGACGCCTGTTGCTTCCATGTTGACCCACATCGCGCCGGAGGCGATGCAGTCCAGCACGAAGAGGCCTCCGACCTCATGCACGGCGTCTGACACGGATTTCAAATAGTCGTCGGGCAGGATCATCCCGCAAGCTGTCTCGACGTGGGGCGCAAACACCACGTCGGGTTTTTTTTCGCGGATGGCGGCCACCACGTCGGCGATGGGCGCTGGAATCCAGGGCGATTGTTTGCCGGGGGCTACTTTGCGTGCCTTGAGCACCGTGGCCTCCGACGCGATCTGCCCCATATCAAGAATCTGCGTCCAGCGGTAGCTGAACCAGCCATTGCGGATCACAAGGGCCTTCTTGCCGGTGGCGAACTGGCGCGCCACGGCTTCCATGCCAAAAGTGCCGCTGCCGGGCACTAAGGCGCTGGATTTGGCGTGGTAGACCTCCTTGAGCATGCCGGAGATGTCCTTCATTACGCCCTGGAAACTCTTGGACATGTGGTTCAGCGCGCGGTCGGTGTAGACCACTGAAAATTCGAGCAGGCCGTCGGGATCAACGTGGGGTAATAGGCCGGGCATGGTGGGGCTCCTGACAGAGGCGCAGGTTGCGCCGCGAGGTGAAAGGGGATGGCAGCTTAGCACGAAGCGCGCCAACGCATCGTGCGCTTCGCGTCTTCGGCTGCTGCGGCCAGGGCTATTTCGCGCTGGGCGGCTTCAGTGGTGAGCCGACCTTCAGCGCGAGTCGCCAAAGCTGCGCATGCGGCTGGCATCGCCGCCGCTGAGCAAGTAAAGCCCAAACAAAATCACCATGATGCCGTCGACAAACAGGGTGGGGCGCAAGGGCTCCAGGGGAATGTCGTTCCAGCCCATGGCGATGATCACGCACAAGCCCAGTTTTTCAACCGCCGCCGCAGCCACGATGGGGCGGCGCACCTCGACGTGGCTGGCCGCATAGACCAACAAGGCGCCGAAACAAAAGGCCATCAAGCCCCAGTGTTTGGCGAAAGGCACACCGGCTTTCACGCCGACATCCAAGCCTAGAAATCCCAGTGTTGCCCAGGGCAGGAAGAAAACAAAAATCGGCAACATGGTGATGGCGCCGCAGACATAGAGGATTTTGCTGAAATGTTTGACGATCATTTGGGGCTCCACTTGGCGTTGGGCGTTCGGTCGCTCTGGAATACAACGGGAATGTAACCGGAATAGGCCGTGTTTTACCACGCATCAACGACCATGCGCCCGCTGGGGGTGGCAATTTTTGACGACGCCAGGCCGCGCAGCAGCCAGTCGCGGGTTTGGGCGGGGTCAATCACAGCGTCAATCTCCAGATGGGCAGCCATGTTGATGGCACCACCCTTTTCGTACTGTTCCGCTACCAATTGCGCATACAAAGCCTCGCGTTCGGCCCCTGCGGGCGCGGCTTCAAGTTCTTTGCGGTAACCCAGTTTCACCGCACCTTCGAGGCCCATGCCGCCGAACTCGCCCGTCGGCCACGAGATGGTGAACACCGAGGCGGCGAAACCCCCTGCCGTCATGGCCATTGCGCCCAAGCCGTAGCCTTTGCGCAACACGACCGCCAGCAGGGGCACCCGCAGGTGCGCGGCGGCAATGAACATGCGGCTGACGTGGCGCACTTGGGCCACTTCCTCGATCTGCGGCCCCACCATGAAGCCGGGGGTATCGACGAAACTCACGATCGGCAGTCCGTGCGCGTTGCACAGTTGCATGAAGCGGCTGGCTTTGTCGGCTGCGTCGGCGTCGATGGCACCACCCAGATGCAGTGGGTTATTGGCCATCAAGCCGACCGCGCGGCCACCGATGCGGCCCAGGGAGGTGTGGATGCCCTTGCCAAAGCCGCTGCGCAATTCAAGCAGGCTGCCCGCGTCGACCACACCGGCGATGGCGCCGCGCGTATCGTAGACCCGCAGCCGGTTTTCGGGCACCAGATGGCGCAGGGCGAGCGCGTTTGGCGCATCCGCTGGCACCACGGTACCCTGAAAAAACGAGAGGTAGTGCTTGGCCGCAGCAACGGCAGCCGCTTCATCGTCCACCAGAAGATCGATCACACCGTTGGCGTGTTGCACGCTGCTCGGGCCAATCTGCTCCGGTGTGTAGACGCCCAAGCCGCCGCCTTCGACCATCGCCGGGCCACCCATGCCGATGTTGCTGCCGCGCGTGGCGATGATCACGTCGGCGCAGCCCAGAAGGGCCGCATTGCCGGCAAAACAGCGCCCCGCCACAATGCCGACCACCGGCACCGCGCCATTGAGTTTGGCAAAACTGGCGAAGGTGGCTACATTCAGCCCGGCTACTTTGGCGGAGTCCACGTCGCCCGGTCGGCCGCCGCCGCCTTCAGCAAACAGCACCACAGGCAGCTTTTGCTGCAATGCCAGCTCCAGCAGCCGATCCGTCTTTTGGTGGTTGCGCATGCCCTGGGTGCCGGCCAGCACCGTGAAGTCGTAGGCCATCACGACACAGCGGGATTTGTCAGCGCCAAACTGTGCCGCGTTCACGCTGCCGATGCCGGTCACCATGCCGTCGCCAGGGGTGTTGGCGACCAGATCGTCCAGCGTGCGCCTGCGCGATTGCGCCGCGATGGCGAGCGCGCCGTATTCGGTGAAATTGCCTGGATCCGTCGCTTCATCACACAGGTCGGCAATGTTCTCGCGGGCTGTGCGCAAGCCCGTGGCATGGCGCTTGGCCACCGCTTGCGGGCGTTTGTGATCCAGCGTGAAGGCGTGGCGGTCCACCACGCGCTGCAAATCCGGGCGCAAACTGGCGAGCGCGACGGGGGTTGCGGAATGTTTGTCGCTCGCCGCCATCTCCAAAGGTTTTTCAGCGTCCGTATCCTGTGAAATATGAGAAATTTGCTCTGAAACAAGGAGCAATTCACCTTCGTCCACCAGATCACCCACATTGAATTGATGGGCTGTCACACGCCCCGAGGCGCTGGCCCGCAGCTCGTGTTCCATCTTCATGGCTTCCAGAATCACGACGACGTCACCGGCCGCAAAATGGTCGCCGGGTTGAACCAGCCACTGCACGATGGTGGCCTGCAAGGGGGAGCGAAGGGTGGTGTCGGTCATGGGTCTATTTTGCGGCACGGGGCGACGCGGCGCTGCCGCGCACGGTCAGGCGCGGGACAGCCGGTGCGGCAGCGGGGCTTGGCGCTGTGGGGCCGTTCCCCGCCAATTGCTTCAAAATGCGGGTATGAACCACGTCCCTTTGATTGAACTCACCCGTGGCGGCACCTTGGAGTGCCAGCATTACGGCTCAGTTGCCGTCGTCAACGCGCAAGGCCGGCTGCTCGCCCAAGCGGGCGACCCGCACTGGTTGACGTTTACCCGATCCACCCTAAAGGCCCTGCAAGCGCTGCCTTTTGTCGAAGCGCGGGGTGTCGAAAAATGGAGCTTGTCAACCGCGCAGATCGCGCTGCTGTGCGCCAGCCACAACGGCGAACAGAAACACGTCGATGGCGTCACAGCCATGCTGGACAAAGCAGGCCAAACCTACAAGGCCCTGAAATGCGGCTGCCATGTGCCTGGGATTTTTTCTTACATGGACAAAGCGCCGCCCGAAGGCGCAGTGTTTGACGAGCGGCATAACAACTGCAGCGGCAAACACGCAGGTTTTGTCGCCTATTGCGTGCAGCAGAGTTGGGACTTGGACAGCTACATTGACTCCGCCCACCCCTTGCAGGAAGCGATCCGCCGTGACGTGGCGCGTGCCGTCGGCCTCGCGCCGGATGATTTGAAAATCGGCATCGACGGCTGCTCCGCGCCCAACTACGCCATGCCGCTGGCGAGTCTGGCGCACGGCTACGCCAGATTGGCCAGCGGCGTGCAAGACGCCGAATTTGGCGCCAGTTTCGAGCTGCTTTCCAACGCCATGACGGCGCACCCCGACCTGGTCTCGGGCACGGGCCGCAGCGATTTGGCATTCATGACGGCGGGCCGGGGCGACTGGGTGACGAAAGTCGGCGCAGACGGCGTCCAGGCGGTCGCCAGCAAAAGCCGCCGCGAAGCCTTTGCCATCAAGATCATCGACGCCAACAAACCCGCGCTCTACGCCGCCACAGTGGCTGTGCTGGATCAACTCGGTTGGCTGGACGCCGCGCAGCGCAAACTGCTGAACCCCTGGCGCGCCCACCGTCTCATCAATGCTCGCGGCTTGCTGGTGGGCGAGCGGCAACCAGCTTTCAAATTGCATGGCGCCAGTGGCGTTGGAATTTAGATGCTATATTATATATAGCAAGCTATATATTATACGTGGGTTAAATCCTTATTTTCTGTAAATCCATCGGTCAAAACCACAATCATACCCAATATAGGTATGATTTCAATCACGCCCGGCTTCGATGATTTTGTGGGCCAGCAACTGCGGATTGGTGAAACACACTTCGTGGCTGCCGTGGCCTTCTATCAGGCGGAACAGGCCGAGTTTTTCTGACAGGCGCGGATGCCAGGGCAGGCTGTGCGGCAAGGCGGTGTCTTGCTGGAAGTTGATGTAGGACTTGCCAATCTGCAAGGCGGCGAGTTCGGTTTTAAGGGTGATTTTGTCGGTGAAGGTTTTGTAGGGATGCGGGTTGAGTTTGGCGAAGGCGGCCATGGCGCTGGCTTCGTCGGCGTCGTTGATGAAGGCTTCGCGCCAGACTGGCGGCGGCAAACTCACGGCGCCGCCGCTGGCACCTGAGATCGCGTCAAACATGCCGACGTACATCGGCGGCACCATGTCGTTGAGGCTCTCGCCGGAGAGTGGCACAAAGGCGTTCCAATAGACCAGGCGCTTGATGCGCTCGGGCACGCGGTCCACCGCGCCCGAGATCACCATGCCACCGTAACTGTGGCCGACCAGGCGCACGTCGGCCAAATTGTTGCTGGCGAGGAAATCCACCAGCGAGTCAATGGCGTCGTTCAGCCCTGTGGTGGCTCGGCTGTCGCCCGCCCGGTTGCCGGCCAGCGTGGGGCAAAACACGGTGTGCCCGCTGTGGCGGATGTGCGCTGCGGTGGGCTCCAGCTCAGCGCCGGTATGCCATGCACCGTGGACCAGGACGTAGGTGTCTGCCATGAAATTACTCCTTGCGATGGATTGAAATGCCGTAGAAGCCATGATTTTGCCTTTTATTGCGCTTCTTCGATTTGCTTTTTGATACAACTTGCGCCAAGCGGCGTTAGACTGGCGGGCAACGACTGGAGAGACCCATGATGCGCCCTCGCTTGCGTCAGTTCCTTGCCCTGTGCGCCATTGCAGGCGGCCTTGCGGCGTGCAGCTCAGGCCCCCTGCCCGGTGAAGCGCAGTCGCCGCCCAAACCCGACCTGCAGTTTGTCGACTTGCAGGGTTTTGACCGCGATCTGGGCAGCTCTCTGGGTGCGCCGCTGGCGAAGGTGGACGTGGCGTTTTACGACCGCATCTCGCCCAACGCCCTGCCTGAGCGCCTGCAACGCTGGATGGCAGCGGTTGAAAAAGGCGGTGGCACTGTCAAGGTGGTGCCGCCCAAACCAAGCGTAGGCACCCGAAGCCCGATGTTGCTGATCAGCGCCATCACGTCCCTGTGGTCGGCATCGAATATGGCCAAAGAGATGTCCGCCAACGCGCAATTCAAGGCGGCGCAGGCCTACGATGTGGACGTGCTGCTCAAACTCGACGACCGGGGCGATTCGGTGGTGGATAAAGTCGTGTTTGTGAAGCGGCAAAAATGAGCTTCCGCGCGGTTTGATCCTTCAAAAATATCTATGAAACCCGACCATTTCAGTGACTCCGCAGCGCTGCTGAGCCAGGCCCTGGTGGTGGCCTTGTTGATGGCGCTGGCTCTTGCGGCGTTGCCGGTCTATGCGCAAAACACACCGACCAAAGAGCAGATGATCGAGCAATTGAAACAGCCGCGCACCCGCAGTTTGCGCAACTTGACGGTCGAAGCCGTCAAGCCAGGCGACACGGCAACACAGCAGGGTGGCAATGCAAGTGCCCATGCACCCAGTGTTGCACCCGCCAACGCGCCCCCCGGCGATGCGCCTGGATCAGCCAGCGCGATAGAAGCCGCCGCCCGGCCTTCGCTGTCGCTGCTGATTCAATTTGACTTCAACTCAGCACGTGTCAAACCCGAGAGCCAGCAGGCGCTGGCCACCTTGTCGCAAGCCCTTCTGTCAGCGGAGCTGTCGAAATCGAAATTTGCGATCGAAGGCCACACTGATGCCAAAGGTTCGGTCGAGTACAACCGTAAATTAAGCGAGCAACGCGCCATCGCGGTGCGGGAGTTGTTGCGCATCCAGGGCGTGGCCGAAACACGATTGATCGCCAGCGGAAAAGGCGCATCCGAGCTGGCCAACAGCGCTGACCCGCTGGCCGCCGAAAACCGGCGGGTGCGGGTGGTGAATCTGGATTGAGGCGGCTGGCAGGCTTGTTGATCGTCACCAAAATGCCCCAACTGCTGACCGTTGTGTTTGCCGTGCGCGCCGCCGAAAAACCGGCGCTGCGCTGAGCGCCCCCGTGCGAAAGTGGTTTGACCGTGTGAGCTTTCGCTTGGGCGCGTTGCCAGCCCGGCGTGTGAGTTGGACTTTGGTGGCCTTGTTTTCCTTGTGGGTCGTGTTGGACGTGATGGTGTTCAGAGTCACGACCGGCCTTGCCAAACCCAGTTACGACGCCATGGTGCGGGCCCGCCTGTGGGTGGCGCCTGCCGACCCGCGAATTCTCATCATTGATATCGACGAGGCCTCGCTCTCACGCATGGGCAAAGAGTTTGGCCGCTGGCCCTGGCCGCGCGACACCCTGGCCACCGTGCTGGACTATATTGAAAAACAGGGCCCTGCAGCCATTGTCTGGGATATCCTGTTTTCGGATGCCGACCGTCTGAGCCCCGGCGGCGATGCGGCGTTCAACCAATCTGTGCTGCGCAGCCTGCACAGCCACTTTCCGGTCGTGCGTTTACCCAAATCCAATGATCCGACCAGCCAGATCACGCGCGCGGCCTTGGCCGGTCTGTGGGCGCCGGTAGCAGCGGCCCCCGCGCCGGCGGCATCGGCACCGGCTTCGACGGTGGCGCTGATTCCGCCTGCACTACCTGCCATCGAGGCGAGCCGCTTGGGTTACAACAACGGCTACGTGGACTCGGACGGCGTGTTGCGGCGTTATCGCTACATCGAACCCTTGGCCGACGGCAGCGCGATTCAGTCCATCGCCAGCAGTGTGTTGCGTGCAACCCACCCCGGCGCCTACGCAGCCCAGCTTCAGCACGTCAAAGACCGACCGGGCGGCCCGGACGGTTTGATCGCCTGGCGGGCCCGTGCGGACGCCTACCCCCATGTGCCCTTTGCTGATGTCTTTGCGCTGGCGGATGGCGGCAAACCAAGCATGGCGGTGCCGAATTTTGCCGGCAAAGTGGTGATCATCGGCTCGACCGCGCCGAGTTTGCATGACATTCACCCCACGCCTTTGTCCAGCATGGGGGCTGGCGTGGATTCGCTGGCGACCGCCATCGACAACGCGCTGAACCAGCGGGTTTTGAATGAATTGCCACGTTGGTTGCAGGCCTTGTTGGCGATTGCCATGTGTGTCGCGCTTGGACTTTGGGTGCAGTTCAAAAGCGTCGCGTCGCTGGCACCGGCTTTGCTGCTCTTGCCTGCCGCGCTGCTGGCGGTGAGTTATGGCAGCCTGAACGGCCCCTCATTGTTTTTGGATCTGCATTTGGCGGCCGCGTTGGCGCTGGTGTTTTTGGCGGTGCTGGGGGCTTGGGGCAATTTGCGCCGCAATTATTGGTGCTCACCACCGGCAGCCAGTCTTGAGCCCGTCGCGATCTGGGCCTGGCAGCGCCGCCAGCCCTGGCTGGACGAAGCCTTGGATCGCCTGATCGATGCCGTTGAGCGCCACGCGCCGACTTGCCGCGTCGTCGTCTGCGACACCACCGTGAGCTGGCCTTCCGCACTGCGGTGGCCCGAGTTGGCGCGATTTGCGGCGGTGGTGGGGCCACAGGCGGCATTGAACTCCGCACGGGAGCGGCTCGAACCCGCTCTCCAGCGTCTGGCCTACCGCAGCAGCGGGCCCGTGGTGCTGCCAAATCATCCCAATCGTGAAAAATTGGCAATCAGCGTGTTTGAAGCATGGGCAAACTTGCACAAATCAGATACAAACGAGAGATTGAAGTAAAAACAGCGTCGGGTGGGAGCGGGTGCCAGTGGAAAACAAGGTCGGCCACGTCGGAGCGGTGATGAAAGGTGACTCAAATGAAGCTGAAATGTCTGTTGTTGTGGGCCATCCTGGTGTCGGGCTCAGCTACCCTCCAAGCCCAGGGATTGGCGGGCGCGTCGGCCACGGCCGGGCAAACACTCACCACGCTGCGCGCCACGGAGTTGAGGGCGGACAAACTGGGGGCGGCGCCCGTATTGCAATCGATTGCCATGGGGGCGTCGGTGCGCCTCTTGAGCGCGGAAGGCGGTTGGGCGCTGGTTGAATCCACCGTCGCCCAAAGTGGCGCGCGTGTCTCTGGCTGGGTGCGCGCCAGTGCGGTGAACTGGCAGGCCGGTGCAGCCACTGCCGCAGGCCTTTCCAGCGGACGCGAAGCGGCGGGCAATACGGCGCTAACCCTCGGTGTGCGCAGCCTGACACCCCGCGTGAACCGGCACGCGTTGATCATTGGCGTCAGCCGCTACGGCGATGGCACCACGCCGCCCTTGCCGGGTGCGCGCATTGACAAACAGTCGGCCACACAAATGGCGCAGGCCATGCAGGTGCCGCTCTCCAACATTTCCTATCTTCAAGATGAACAAGCCACGGCAGACAACATCCGCCGTTCGTTGCAAGACTTGAACGGCAGAGTGCAGGAGGGGGATCGCGTTTTTATCCACTATTCGGGGCACGGCACACGTTTTAACGACCCCGGCGCGGGCGGTTGTGTCGAGGCACTGCTGGCTTACGACGGCGCGCAGATCACCAACCGGGAAGTGGCCGATCTGCTCAAATCCATTACCGGGAAAACCGACAAACTGTTTGTGATGTACGACGCCTGCCACTCAGGCGGCCTGGTTCAGGCGGCCTCCAGTGTACGCACGCGCGGCATCCTGAACAGCAACGATGAGGGTCTGTTGAGGCCCAAGTTTGCCGCCATCTCGGACGAATGTGGCCGTCCGGTCAACGTCAAAACCCGCAATCTGGTCGTGGAAGCGGTGGCCAAAGGCGCGTTTTCGCAGGACATCATCCATATTTCGGCGTCGCGGGACAACGAAATCAGTTTTGACGATGAACTCAAAGGTGGCCTGGCCACGCAGTTCATGCGGGACTGCATGTTGCGCGATGCCAAAGACCTGGATCGCTCCGGTGCCATCAGCATCGACGAAATCAAGGTCTGCGCGCAGGAAAAAATCAACAAGCGCATGAACAATGACCCCAACTACAAGGCCCATAACCTCGTACTGAGCGGCAATGCAGCCTTTGTGCCGGCCTGGTTTGCCCAGGCCAGCCCGGTGGTCGCCATCACCCCGAGCGGCGCTGCGGCACTTGCGCCCATAACTTCAGGCACGCCTGTTGCGGCTGCTCCTGCACCTGTCCCTACGCCCACGAACCGCCCTGGCGAACCGCCGCCTTTTGCCGCGCTGCAGTCGGCTTTGGGGACGGCTGCGCCACTTTCGCCAGTGGCTGCGGCGCCGGTCGTTGCTGGCACGCCTGCGGCAAGCCCGCAACTGACCGGCGCCCAAGCCCTGCAGCAGTTGTTTGACCAGCGGGATGCCAAACGCTCGGTGCAGGTGCTGGCCAGCAGCGCGGCACTGAAGATCGGGCAGGACGTCCTGGATGTAACGGTGCAGTCAGACCGTGCTGGCTATGTGTTCTTGGCCATGGCCGGGTCAGACGACAAGTCTTTGTACCTGCTATTCCCGAACGACCTGGATCAGAACAACAAAATTGAAGCCGGGCAAAAGATGCAGTTGCCGCGTCCCAACTGGCGCGTCAAGGCGGCCGGTCCGCCGGGCCGCGACAGCCTGCTCGTTCTGGTGGCAGACGGCCCGAGGGACTTCAGCAGCTTGGCGGCCAACAAGGCGGGCCCCTTTGTGACCTCTCTGAACGACACACAGGGGCGTGCCCGGCTGGGCGCCTTGATTTCGGCTTCGAGCCGGGTTGAAACGCCCGACTGCAAGGCCAGCGGCCCGCGTCGCAGTGGCGCCGAATGTTCAGATGCTTACGGTGCAGCGATGATCAACATTGAGGAAATTCGATGAAAACGACACAGTGGGCAATTGCTTTTTTGGCGGTCGGGGTGTTCTCTGGCGGGGTGTTGGCGCAAACCAACGGGCCGACTGGCGGGGGTGAATGGCTGGTATCACCCACTGAGGCGCGTGAATTCAGGGGCGAGGAGGGCTTCAACGAACAACCCGCCTTGCGGGCCCGTGCGGTGGTGCCGCTGATTGACATTCTGAAGCCCGAGCCTGCGGTCGACCTGAAGGTCAAGGCGCCCTTTGCCATCGTGGTCCAGTTCAAGGGCCAAGCCGACTCACCCATCGATCCCAGCACTTTCAAAGTGATGTACGGGGCGCTGAAGATTGACATCACCAACCGGATCACCAAGTTTGTCAAAGTCACCAAAGACGGTTTCTCGCTGGATAACGCTCAGATTCCGGTGGGCAAACACCGGCTGACATTGCAGGTGGTGGACGAAAAGCAGCGCCTGGCGGAGCGCGAGTTGCGTGTCGAGGTGGAATAACCGGCCGGATTGCCAAAGACCGGTTAGCGATTTCGGGTCGCCAGCAAAGCCGCGCCAATGATCATGGCGCCGGCCAGTGCAATGCTCCAGGTCAGCCCACGCCCGGTGGCAATCAGCAGCAGCAGGGTGGAGCCTAAAGGCGCCAGGTAACTCAGGATGCCGATCCGCCGTGCGTCGCCCTGCTTCAAGGCGCGATCCCACAAGAGAAATGCGCCACCAAGCGGGCCCAGTCCCATCACGGCCAGCAGCAGCCCGTCGCGCACAGTAAGGTGAGTGGCAGGCTCCAGGAACACGTGGCAAAGCAAAGCCAACACACCAGAAATCAGCCCAAACAGGCCAATGGCGGATGCTGAAAAGGCGCGCCCCGCCAGAGCGAGACGTTTGGTCTGGAGCGAGTAGTTTGCCCATAGAAACGCCGAAACGGTCGCAAACACGTAACCCAGCCAAGCGCTGTCTGCCGAGCCTTCAATTTTGGCTGTTTGACCGCCCGCGCTCAAAATGGCCAATGCCGCCCCGGCAAACCCGAGCAAGGCGGCCAGCACTTGTGCGCTGTGCAGGCGCTGGCCAGGCAGATACAGCGGCGACAACACCACGATCAACAAGGGCCAGAGGTAGTTGACCAAATTTACTTCCACCGCTGGCGCCAGCCGCAGCGCAATGAACAGCAGAAAGTGGAAGCCAAACAGCGTGGCGACACCCAGCGCCAGCGCCGGTTTGGACACCGCCCAGGCTTGCCGGTTTTTGATCACGGCGGGCCAGGTTAGCAGGCTGCCGATCACCAATGCCACACCGGTCAGCAAAAACGGTGGCACGTGTTTGAGCAGCAGGCTCAGCGATGCCAACGCGGCCCACAGGGCGATGGCCGCCAATGCTGACCAAGTGGCTGTCATCCAGCGCGGCGAATCCTGGCCTTCACAAGCGCTCGCCCAGCATCAAGCCTGTGGCCTTGGCTCATGTGGGAAGATGCTGCGAAGCCGCCAGCGCCTGCGTATCGGCGTGGTAACTTGAGCGCACCATGGCCCCCACGGCAGCGTGTTTAAAGCCCATCGCGTAAGCACGGGTTTCATACATTTTGAAGGTATCAGGGTGGACGTAACGCTTCACCGTCAAGTGCGCGCTGGAGGGCGCCAAGTATTGGCCAATCGTCAACATGTCGATGTTGTGGTCGCGCATGTCCTGCATCACCTGCAGCACTTCTTCGTCGGTTTCACCCAGGCCAACCATGATGCCGCTTTTGGTCGGTACAACGGGGTGTAAGGCCTTGAATTTCCTGAGCAAGTTCAGGCTGAAAGCGTAATCACTGCCTGGGCGCGCCTCTTTGTACAGGCGTGGCGCGGTCTCTAAATTGTGGTTCATCACATCGGGCGGCGCGGCGGTCAAAATCTTGAGCGCGCGGTCGTCGCGGCCCCGGAAATCGGGCACCAGCACCTCGATCTGCGTGGCGGGTGAGAGCTCTCGGATGCGGCTGATGCAATCCACAAAGTGCTGGGCGCCGCCGTCGCGCAGGTCGTCGCGATCCACACTGGTGATCACCACGTATTTCAGCTTGAGCTGGGCAATCGTTTTGGCCAGGTTCAGCGGTTCGCTCACGTCCAGCGGGTCGGGGCGGCCGTGGCCCACGTCGCAAAACGGGCAACGGCGCGTGCACTTGTCGCCCATGATCATGAAGGTGGCCGTGCCTTTGCCAAAACACTCGCCGATGTTGGGGCAACTGGCTTCTTCACACACGGTAACGAGCTTGTTGGCGCGCAGGATGTCCTTGATCTCGTAAAAGCGCGTGCTGGGCGAGCCGGCCTTGACGCGGATCCAGTCCGGTTTTTTCAGCACCTCGCCCTGTACCACCTTGACGGGGATGCGCGACAGCTTGGCCCCGGCTTTTTGCTTGGCGCTGGGGTTGTATTGATCTGCGGTTTGTGCCTCGCGCACGACGTCTGTGGAGCTCATGGAATGCCTTCTTTTTGTGAGTTTTGTGCGGTTCAACCGTCGTGAGGCGGACGCCTGGATGCCGTCAGGGTGCCAGGTAGGCCACCAGCTTTCGGGCGAAGACTTCCGCCACCTCGGGCGTTGAAACCGATACCCCGATTGTAGAAAGATCTACCGTTTGCAGCCCGGAATAGCCACAGGGGTTGATGCGCGTAAAGGGTTCCAAGTCCATCGCCACATTCAACGCCACCCCGTGGTAGGTGAAATGGCGGCTGACTTTGATGCCCAAAGCGGCGATTTTGCCCAATCCCGTGAAATTAATGTCTTCACTACTGTGTTTTTGCGGTTTTTGAG
>JANLYO010000177.1:0-7581 GCA_031365665.1 Rhodoferax sp.
GCCGGCGTGCCTGAGGCCATGTGGTTCAACGTGCCGGTCAATTTTGTACTTGAGTAGTTTTTAGTTTCACCTGATTTTTCTGTTTTCTGGAGCAATTTATGGAATCGCAATTCGGCATCGCCAACGTCTGGACCCAGGGTGACTTTGTCACCCGTGCGGTCGCCATCCTTTTGCTGGCCATGTCGCTGGCGTCTTGGATGGTCATACTCATAAAGGCGCTGGACATCGTCAAATACAAAAATCTGGCCAAGGGCGCGGCTGGTTTCTGGCACAGCGAAGACTTTGCGGCAGGCCTGGACAAGCTTGGCAGTGACCCGGCCAACCCGTTCCGGCAGCTCGCAGTAGAAGGCCGCGAAGCCACCGCTCACCACCGTAACACCAAAGCGCATTTGCACGACACGCTGGACGTGAGTGACTGGGTCACGCGCTGCCTGCGCAACACCATGGACGAATTCACCGCGCATCTGCAGTCCGGGCTGGCGGTGCTGGCCTCGGTCGGCTCCACCGCGCCTTTTGTCGGGCTCTTTGGCACGGTGTGGGGCATCTACCACGCGCTGCTCGCCATCGGCGTCTCGGGCCAGTCCACCATCGACAAGGTGGCCGGCCCGATTGGCGAGGCGCTGGTCATGACAGCGCTCGGCCTGGCGGTGGCGATCCCCGCCGTGCTGGGCTACAACGCGCTGGTGCGGGGCAATAAGGCCGTGTTGATCAAGCTCAACAGCTTTGCGCACGACCTGCACGCCTATTTTGTGACCGGCGCGCGTGTTGGCAAAAGCAACGGCAGCGACGGTGGCGGCGCGAATGTGGTCGCCATGAAACGCAACCCTTAAGCCAACCGGCACGGAGCACACCATGGCCTTTGGAACCCAAGACGACACCGACGAGGTGATGAACGAGATCAACATGACGCCGCTGGTCGACGTGATGCTGGTGCTGTTGATCATCTTCATCATCACCATCCCGGTGATGAAACACGCAGTCAATGTGGACCTGCCCCGCGCCACCAACCAGCCGCAGGAGCAGAAGCCTGAAACCGTGCGCCTCTCGGTCGATGCGCAAGGTGTGTACTACTGGAATATGGCCCGCATCGAAGACGCCGCCCTGCCCGCGCTGCTGAAGGAGCAGGCCGCGAAAAACCCGCAGCCCGACCTGCACATCCGCGGCGACAAGGACGTGCGTTACGAACGCGTGGCGCAGGCCATGGCGGCGGCGCAGCAGGCGGGGCTGAAGAAAATTGGCTTCATCACGGAGCCAAAATCCAATTGAGATTGCTCGGAAATTACTATACTAAATATAGCATCATAGCCATATAGTACGTGGCCTATAGCCCTATTTTTTACAAATATCGGACGAATTGCCAAAAACCGGTCTCATCATACCCATATTGGGTATGATAATTCGTGATTTCGACAGGCTTACAGACCCAGCGCTGCTATACCCGCCTTCGCCACCTGCGCGTCTTCGGTCGATTTGACGCCGCTCACCCCCACCGCGCCCAGGCACTGGCCGTCTTTGAGGATCGGCACGCCGCCCTCCAGCATGCCTTCGAGCGTGGGGGCGCTCAAAAACGAATACCGCCCGCCGTTGATGATCTCTTCGTACACGCGCGACTCGCGTTTGCCCATCGCCGCAGTGCGTGCCTTGGCCGGGGCAATATGCGACGAGATCGGCGCCACGCCATCCAGCCGCTTCAAGGCCATCAGATGGCCACCGTCGTCCACGATGGCGATCACCACGGCCCAGTTGTTTTTGACAGCTTCCGCTTCGGCGGCGGCCAGCATGGCGGTGGCGTCGGCGGCTTCGAGGGCAAATTTGGTTTTCATCGGTGAGGTGGGGTGAATTGAGGAGGTGAAAAAGCGGGTTTTGGCCCCGATTGTCACAAAAAAACCAAGGGCAATCGCAAAATCGCCTTGAATTTCCATAGAATCCGCCCCATCTGCTCTGGGTTTCCCCGGCAGCAACAGAAGGAGTAATTTTCATGGCTGAAAACGTTCAAACCATTGACCAGAGTACCGGTTACGACTTGGGTACTTCCGTTGCCGAACGCAACAAGGTATTGCGCAACACCTATTGGCTGCTGGCACTGAGCATGGTGCCCACCGTGCTGGGCGCCTGGCTGGGCGTCTCGACCGGCATCACCAAGTCGCTCTCTGGCGGACTAGGCCTGATCGTTTTCCTGGGCGGCGCGTTTGGCTTCATCTTCGCCATCGAGAAAACCAAAAACTCGGCCGCGGGCGTACCGGTGCTGCTGGCGTTCACCTTTTTCATGGGCCTGATGCTTTCGCGCATGATCGGCATGGTGCTGGGTTTCAAAAACGGCACGGAGATCGTCATGACCGCCTTTGGCGGCACGGCAGGCGTGTTTTTCGTGATGGCGTCACTCTCCAGCATGATCAAACGCAGTTTGGAGGGCATGGGCAAGTGGCTCTTCGTCGGCGCTTTGGTGCTGATGGTGGGCAGCATCATCAACGTCTTTGTCGGCTCCAGCGCAGGCATGATGGCCATCAGTGTGTTGGCCATCGGCATCTTCAGCGCCTACATGCTGTATGACCTCAAACGCATCATCGACGGCGGCGAGACCAACTACATCAGCGCCACGCTGGCCCTGTACCTCGACATCCTGAACGTCTTTCAAGCCCTCTTGGCCCTGCTCGGCCTGGGTGGCGAGCGCGATTGAAACTGACTTGAACCACCGACCTGGGCCGCGCTTCAGCGGCAGGGTCAAAAAAGGGGGCGTTGGCCCCCTTTTTTTGCGCTCTCCATGTTGCTGCCGCCGGCCACACCGGCTGCGGCCAACGGGCGCTTGCGTTACCTTTGAGGTAATTGCACCTGTGCCACCTGCGCCGGATACTGCGGCATCGAAACTTTCAAGGCCTTTTTATGCAACGTGTTCTCATCACCATCGTTCTTATCCTGTTCGGCGCACTCAGTGCGGTGGCGCTGTGGCAGCATGGCTACTGGGGCCTGATCGCGCCGCTTTTGCAAACCTTTGGCGGCGGCCAGGTGCTGGCCGATTTGGTGATTTCACTCAGCCTGGTGATGCTGTGGATGTGGCACGACGCCAAAACCACGGGCCGCACGGCGTGGCCATGGATCGCCGCCACCCTGGTTCTGGGCTCATTTGGGCCGCTGGTGTACCTGCTGACCCGCAAGTCGTCTTCAACTTAAGGACAGATGCCAGCAGGACGGGCCGCCAGCGGATTACGCGCCCACCCGCTCAAACACTGCCATGCTCTCCACATGCGCCGTGTGCGGGAACATGTTGACCACACCCGCAAACGAACAGCGGTAGCCGGCCAGATGCACCAGCACACCAGCATCGCGCGCCAGTGTGGCCGGGTTGCAGCTGACATAAACGATGCGTTGGGGGCGTTGCCAGCCAGCGGCAAGCCGGGCCAGGCGTTGGCGCGCTTCTTCTTGCGCGACGAGGGTTGACGCGTCGGGCAAATCTGCTTCTGTGACGCCTGCGGCGGGCTCTGAGGCTGCTTTTTGGGCGTCGGCAGCAGCATCCACGGGCGACGTGGCCCGATGCACATCCGCCAGCGCCTTCACCAGTGCGAACGCGCCTTCGCGCGGCGGGTCGATCAACCAGCGGTCCGCCATGCCGTCTTGCAGCAGCATCTCGGGTGTCATGTCGAAGAGATTGCGCGCTGCAAATTGCGTCGCTGCAAGCGTTTTGCCTGCGAGACCTGTGGCCTGGTTTAACTTGTAATTTTGCTGGGCACGCGCGACCAGCGTGTCGGCGCCCTCCACGCCGAGCACTGCACCGGCTTGGGTTGCCAGCGGCAGCGTGAAATTGCCCAGGCCGCAAAACCAGTCGATCACGCGTTCGGTTTTTTGCACGTCCAGCAGTTGCAGGGCTTTGGCCACCAGCACGCGGTTGATCTGCGGGTTGACCTGGGTGAAGTCGGTCGGCCTGAAGGGCATGGTGATGCCGAATTCCGGCAGCGCGTAGTTCAATTCGTCCGCTTTCAACGCATCTGTCCGTCCTGAGCCCAGCTCGTCCTGAGCCTGCCGAAGGGAAGGATCGTCCAGCAGTGCCACGGTCTGCGGCCCTTTGGGTTGCAGCCACCATTGCACTGCCGGGTGCGTTGTGGTGAAGGCCCGCAGGCGCTCTTTGTCGGCCAGGCTCAAAGGCTCCAAATGCCGCAGCACCAGCGCCGTCACTGAATCGCCACAGGCCAGCTCGATCTGCGGGCAGGTCTGGTTGGCGTCCAGCGAGGCGATCAAATCGCGCAGCGGCATCAGCATGGCGCTCACGTGCGGCGGCAACACGTGGCAGACCTGCATGTCGGCCACGTAGCGGCTTTTCCGCTCATGGAAACCGATCAGCACCGTGCCTTTTTTCAGCACATTGCGCACCGAGAGGCGCGCGCGGTGGCGGTAACCCCAAGTCGGGCCTTCGATCGGGCGCAGGATGTTGTCAGCTTTAACCCGGGCTAGGTGCCAGAGGTTGTCTTCGAGCACGCGCTGCTTCACCGCCACCTGGGCGGCGGGGTGCAGATGCTGCATCTTGCAGCCGCCACAGGCGCCAGTGTGCAGGCCGAAGTGCGGGCATTGCGGTGTGACGCGTTGGGACGACTCGCGGTGGATCTTCGTCACCGTGCCTTGCTCCCAGTTGTTTTTGGAGCGGCCCAGCGCGAAGTTGACCCGCTCATAAGGCAAGGCGCCTTCGATGAACACAACCTTGCCGTCAGCCTTATGGGCGATGCCCTGGGCTTCGATGTCGAGCGATTCGACGTGCAGCAGCTCGGGCGGCGGGTAAATTCTGGCTTCAGGGGCCGCAGTGGCGGCCGTGGCCGGAGCGGGGGCGGGTTTGTTGATTTTGGCTAATTTGGAAGCGGCGCTCATGCCCTGATTGTCTCAGGCGCAGCGGCGCCATCAGAGCAAGGCGTCACGCGTGATGCCGGACTGCTTCAAATGATTTTTGAGCTTGGCCAAAGCTTCGTTTTGCACCTGGCGCACACGTTCGCGGGTCAGGCCCAGGCGCTGGCTTAAGGTGTCGAGTGTCTCGGGCTCACGGTCGTGCAGGCCGAAACGGCCTTCGAGCACCTCACATTCACGCGGGCTCAAGGCGTGTGTCCACAGGTCGACCAGGTGTTCGACTTCATGCAACTGCGCCAAGTTGGAAGGTTCGGGGTTGGCCTCGTCCACCAGGGTGTCGCCCAGCGAGGGGCCGTCGTCGGCCGCCTCACCTGCGTGGCCCGCGCCAGCGTCGAGCGATTTGGGCATTTCAGCCAGCGCCAGCAACTCGGCCACGTCGTGCGCATCGCGCCCGAGCAGCACCGCCACATCTTCGGTGCGCACGCCTTGCGGGTGGCGGGCGGTGTAGTCGGCGTCATGCTCCAGGGCGCGGCGCGCCTTGAGCACTTGCTGCAGTTCACGCACCACGTTGACCGGCAAACGCACGGCGCGGCCCTGGACCATCACCGCGCGGTCGACCGACTGGCGAATCCACCAGGTGGCGTAAGTGGAGAAGCGAAAGCCGCGCTCGGGCTCGTATTTGTCGATGGCGTGCATCAGGCCCAAGTTGCCTTCTTCGATCAGGTCAGAGAGCGGCACGCCCCGGCCCAGGCTGGTTTTGGCAATGCTCACCACCAGGCGCAGGTTGTGCTCAATCATGCTCTGGCGGGCCAGAAAATCGCCCTGGCGCGCGCGCATCGCAGCGTCGTATTCTTCGTCTGGCGTGAACAGCTTGGTGCGGCGCACGCCGCGCAAATAACGCGTCAAGGCATCGCCAGATTCTCTATCGTTTAATAAAGATTTTTCTTTATTTTCAGAGCCTATTTTAGTGGAATTTAGTCTTTTTTTAGGAGCCAAAACGCTTTTAGATATGTGACCTGGAGCGCTAAGAGTTCTTTTAATTTTTAGGTCAGATGTTTTTTTAAGCTTTTTACCACCACCCTCCGCATTGTCCGCATGGCCCAGTTCACCTACGCCACTCGCTTTGCAGGCGCTGACAGACCGGGCAGGCTGGGCGGGTTTGGCGGCGGTCATGGTGGGCCTTGTGGGCTTGATGCACGTGGTGGACTTGGGTAGGGAGCTGGACGTCTACCTGGGCGGCAGGTATTTGGCAGGATCCACCGGTTTGCCCTGGCGGCGCACCTCGAAGTGCAGCTTGACGCGGTCGGCATCGCTGCTGCCCATTTCGGCAATTTTTTGCCCTTTGCGCACTGACTGGTCTTCTTTGACCAGCAAGGTCTGGTTATGCGCGTAGGCCGTCAAATACGTGTTGTTGTGTTTGAGGATGATCAGGTTGCCATAACCACGCAGGCCTGCGCCCACGTAGACCACGCGCCCGTCAGCAGCGGCCATCACCGGGCTGCCGGCTGGGCCACCGATGTCCAGGCCCTTGTTTTTAACCTCGTCAAAACCCGCCAGCACAGTGCCGGGGGTGGGCCAGATCCAGGCGATGTCGTCATCCGCATTGGCAGCGGATGCTGGGGCGGCAGGGGCCGCGGCACCGGTGTTGGGGGTGTTGGCCCCGTTGGTTGAAGATGCGGGCGCTGTGGCCACGACGTTGCCAGCAGCCGGTCGAGCCGCTTGCGAGCCTGACGCCGCCGGCGGCAGCGCCGTTCCCGCCGCGCCTTGTGATGCCACAGGCCGCGTCACCGCGCCGCTGGCAGCACCGGCGGGGGCCGACGCAGCGCCGCCTGGGGCCGCAGCCACTGGCGTACCCGCTGCACCCGGTACGGGCGGAATCACCCGCAGCACTTGGCCGACTTCAATTTGATTCGGGTTTTCAATCGCGTTCCAGCGCACCACATCGCGCCAGTTTTGGCCGTTGTCCAGGCCGATGCGGATCAAGGTGTCACCCGGCTTGACGGTGTAAAACCCAGGCTTGCCGGCGTTTTCAGCACCGGGGAGGGTTTTGGCCGACGCGGGGGCGGCTTCGCCAGGCATCGGGGCTGAAGAAGCTGGCACGGCAGCCACAGGTGCTGAGGCCGGGGCCGATTGCGGTGCGCGTGCGCCGATGCCACGGTCTTCCACAGGGGCACGGTTCGTAGGGGACGCGCCACAGCCGGCCAGAATCAGCACCGACACGCTCGCCAGGGCCGCCCCATGGGCCAGCCCCCGCAAGGCTTGCCATCCCAACCGAGGCAACACACCAAACATTTCAACTCCCTTTAGAAATCCCACCCCAGCGGCATCGCACTTCTTCCACGCCCAAGGCTTGGCGGCTGGGCCACTCATGCAACGCCTGATTTTAGAGGGACAAACAACACTGCCTCCAAAACAGTTTGCACATAACCCGTCGGGCCCCGGTCAATCACCATCAAGGCCTGTTGCCCCGCCGTACCTGAGGCTACGGGTGCCACCAGGCGCCCGCCCACCGCGAGTTGCGCAAGCCACGCTTCGGGCACTGCCTCGCCGCCCGCAGCGGCAATGATGGCGGCATAAGGCGCGCCTTTGGCATAACCCAACATGCCATCGCCCAACAACAAATGCACGTTGGGCAGACGGAAGGTGCGCAGGTTCTCGCGGGCCTTTTCATGCAGGCCGCGCAGCCGTTCGATGGAATACACCTCGCTGGCCAAATGGCTCAAAAGCGCCGCCTGGTAGCCGCAGCCGGTGCCGATC
>JANLYO010000137.1:0-50802 GCA_031365665.1 Rhodoferax sp.
ACCCGGCACTGCAAATTTTGTCGCTACGTGAATGCCAATTGACACCCCACAAATTTTAAGGAGACATTCATGATCATCGACTGCCACGGCCACGTCAGCGCACCCGCCGAACTCTTTGCCTACAAGGCCAGCATCCTTTCCCATCGCGGCGCGCATGGCCGCGGTGCGGTCAATGTGACGGACGATGAGATTCGCATCGCAGCCAACAAGGTCGAGATGGCACCGGTGGGTCACCTCGACATGCTCAAGCGCAATGGCACTGACATGCAACTGATCTCGCCCCGGCCTTTCCAGATGATGCACAACGCCAAGCCCGCGCGCGTGGTGCACTGGTTTACCGAAGATACCAACAACATCATCTACCGCCAGACCCAGCTTTTCAAAGGCCTGTTCTTTGGCATTTGCGGCTTGCCACAGGTGTCAGGTGCGCCGATTGAAGGTGTGCTACCTGAGCTTGAGCGGTGCGTGAAAGAGCTCGGTTTCAATGGCTGCCTTCTCAATCCGGACCCGTATGAAAACAGCGGTACTGAAGCACCTGCGCTGGGCGACCGCTATTGGTACCCGCTGTATGAAAAGCTGTGCGAGCTTGATGTGCCCGCCCACATTCATGCCACCGGGTCGCACTCCGAGCGCACGCCCTACACCGTGCATTTCATCAATGAGGAAACGATTGCGGTCTATGGGCTGGTCAACTCCGACGTGTTCAAGGACTTCCCGTCGCTCAAGGTGGTGTGCTCCCATGGCGGCGGTGCAGTGCCCTACCAGATTGGCCGCTTCCAGTCGAGCTCCATGCGCAAACCCGGCGGGCAGCGCTTTCTGGATGGCTTGATGAAAATGTACTTTGATACGGTGCTGTACTCAGAGGGCGGGCTCAAGCTGTTGATCGACTTGGTGGGCCCTGAGCGCTGCCTGTTTGGTGCTGAGTGCCCGGGCGTGGGGTCGGCTGTGAACCCCGACACGGGCACCACCTTTGACAACATCCGCCCGATCATCGAGTCGTTTGACTGGCTGACTGCCGCGCAGAAGAAAATGATTTTTGAAGACAACGCGCGGCGCGTGTTCAATTTGCCCGTAGCCTGAGAAGCTTGCACGGGGCAGATTTTGATCAAGACCCAGGTCCTGATTGTGGGCGCCGGGCCGGTCGGCCTGACCCTGGCCATGGACTTGGCCCAACGCGGCGTGCAGGTGGTCGTTGCCGAGACGCGGCACCGGGGCGAGCCACCCAATGTGAAGTGCAACCATGTGGCCGCACGCAGCATGGAAATCCTGCGCCGCCTGGGTGTTGCGCAGCAAGTTCGCAACAGCGGTTTGCCGGCCGGCTATCCGCATGACATTGCCTATCGCACTTCTTTCACCGGGCTCGAGTTGTCGCGCATCCCCATCCCGTGCCGACGTGATCGATTCACGACGACCGAAGGCCCCGACACCGGCTGGCCCACCCCCGAGCCGCCGCACCGCATCAACCAGATCTACCTGGAACCCATTTTGTTTGAGCACGCGGCGGCCATGCCTGGCGTGCGCATCCTGAACCGCACGTCAATAGACGACTTCACCCAGGACGCGCACGGAGTGGGCGCTACCGGGCACAAGCTTGGCACAGATGAAGTGGTGCAGGTGTCATGCGATTACATGGTGGGTTGCGATGGCGGCCGATCCATGACGCGCAAGAAGATTGGCACCGCTTTGCACGGCACGGATGTTGTGGGGCGGGTGCAGTCCACTTACTTGCGCGCGCCAGACCTGCTGGGCCGCCTGGCCCTGGCGCCAGCCTGGGCAACCTTTGCGCTGAACCCACGCCGGTGCGGCAATGTCTATGCCATTGACGGGCGGGAGACCTGGCTGGTCAACAACTACCTGCTGGAAAACGAACTGAACTTTGACTCGGTGGATCGTGATTGGGCCTTGCGGCAAATTCTGGGTGTGGGCGCTGATTTTGAATACAGCATCATCTCCAACGAAGACTGGGTGGGCCGCCGTCTGGTGGCCGACAAATTTCGCGACCGCCGGATCTTCATCTGCGGGGACGCCGCGCACTTGTGGATTCCCATGGCGGGCTATGGCATGAACGCCGGCATTGCCGATGCCATGAACCTGTCGTGGCAACTGGCGGCCCACCTCAAGGGCTGGGCGTCGGAAAACATCCTGGACGCCTATGAGCTTGAGCGCAAGCCCATTACCGAGCAGGTGTCGCGCTTTGCCATGAACCACGCCCTGGCCCTGCAGCGCCAGCGCCAGACGGTGCCCGCCGACATCGAAATGCGCGGCCCGGAAGGGGACACGTTGCGCGCCGCGACCGGGCAGGCCCTGTATGACCTGAACGTGCAGCAATACTGTTGCGCCGGGCTCAACTTTGGCAGCTTTTACGCCGCATCGCCATTGATCGCGTATGACGGCGAAGCCCCGCCCGACTACACCATGCACACCTTCACACCATCGACCGTGCCAGGCTGCCGCACGCCCCATGTGTGGCTGGCGGCTGGCCGCTCGCTCTACGACGCCATGGGTGATGATTACGCGCTGTTGCGCATGGATTCAAGCATCGACACGAAGTTGCTGCAACAGGCGGCCGCCGAGCGCGGCATGCCCTTGAGGGTTGTGGATGTCAGTGGCAACGAGGCCTGCGCGGTTTACAAGGAGCGGCTGGTCATCTCGCGGCCAGACCAGCATGTGGCATGGCGGGGGAATGCTTTGCCAGCAGATGTGGGTGGGTTGCTTGACCGGTTGTGCGGAGTGCAGCAAGGCCCACCCGAACGCTGTGGCGCAGCGACCGGGCCACTCAACGCCTGAGCTGGAGCGTCAGGATCTTGTCGGCCACGCAGCGGCCCTGTACCTGCCCGCCCGTCACGCCGAAACGGTAGTGGATGCCTGCGTACAGGCGCGACAGCGCGGCCTCGTTCGCCGCCGCTGTGAAACTCGGAAAGGTGCGCGGGCCCCAGCCCCGGTCATTGTGGGTATTGTCGGTAAATGGCGTGTTGGCGCCCAACATCGACGAGAGCACGCCCGCAGCGGCACTTGACTGCACCGAATGGCCCGACGGGTATTCGGGAAAGGGCGGCGTGTGCATCAACTGGGGCACCCAGTTGCTGTCGATACCCAGCTGGATGGCGGTGACAGGCCGCAGCACATTGAGCGTGTATTTGGCATGCCACGCGGCGATGAACGCGTCGTTCATGGCTAGGTTCAACCGCACATAGGTCTCGGCAGCCCGTGCCAGGTCGGCCTTGCCCATACGGAGCAGGTCGGTGGCGATGAAGGCCCAGTGTCCGGCGGGTGTGGGTGTTTTGCCCGGATCGTCGGCCCAATACAGTGCAAACTGGCGCTGCTCCTGCGTGGCCTGGGTTGCGACCCGGTACACCTCCTGCGCATCCTTGTAAAACGCCGAGCCCGGCTCCTCTGAAAAGGGAGGCGGCGGTGGTGCCGCGCATTCGGCGCCGGTTTTGAGCACGAAGGGCCGGGTATCGCCCCAGCGCGGCAACAAGGCCGGCGCAAACGCCGGGGGTGTGGCCGACCATTGCCCGGCGCCACTGGGCGGCACATAGTTTTGCTGGTTGCGGCGCAAGGGGCCCCAGGCCTCGTGCCCGCCATCGGTGCGTGCCCAGGTCATGATGGCCATGGCCATCAACTTGCCGAAGGATTCAGACCGGTTGGCAATGTCGGCATTCAGCGTCGCCGGGTCAAAGTCCTGGCCGTATTTCAGCGGCAGGCTGCGCTCTAGCAAGTCGATGCGGCCTTTGTTTTCGGGGCTTGCATTGCTGAACATCATGCGCGTCATGGTAGCCATGGCGGCATTGGCCACGGTCGGCCAATGCAGGGGTTCATCCGGTTGGGCCCAGGGCAACGAGCTTAGTTCGTTGAGCTGCCCGGCCAGGCTTTGGTATTGCGGCATGCCAGGCACGACGGATTCGTACAGCGTCAAACCCAAATAGGCAAGCGCGCGCGATGCCACCGGCGGGCTGAACCCTGGCGTTTGCTGGGTGATCAAGAGCGCCAGCGAAAACCATTCTGTGGCCACGTTGCCGCTGAACTGCGCGGCGGGCCGATGCGCCGCTGTCATGGCCTGGCTGACTTGAACATTCTGGGCCATGGGCTCAACAGAATAAGCACAAGTAGCTACTAAAACAATAGCCATCCTAATGCTGCCAATTCGCCAATTGGCCGTCATGGCTGCTTCCAAAGGCTTGCGCCACGGGTTTTGTCCACGTTGTAAAAACTATCGGCATTGACAAGCTGCCAGGCGCTCCACTCCCCAAACGGCCACAACACCCGCAGCCGCACTTTCTCGGCCGCACCGAGGCCGAAATGCATCCAGCCCAGGTGGCCGCTGGCGTGGCCGCCGCCGATGGTGAGTTCCTGGCGGATCACGCGTGCGCCGGTGCCCTCACCCAGCGCCACCTCGACCCACGCGCCCACACCGTCACGGTTGCTACCCGACTGGCTCAAACGCAGTTGCAGCCAATGGCCCATGGCCGCAGGCTTTTCAGCCGTTCCTGCACCCACATTGCGCCACAGTTGCGCTTGATCCCAACGGTTGACAACAAGCATGTCCAGCAAACCGTCGCCATTCAAATCCACCAGCATGCCGCCGCGCCCGCGCCGAAAACTGGCAACACCGGCCTGTTGACCGACTTCAACAAACTTGCCGTCAAATTTTTGCAAGAGGAGGTTGTTGGGATCCAAGGTAGCGAAATCCGGCATCGTCGAGACATTGCCCTTGACGATGAACAGGTCGGCGAAGCCATCGTGGTTGACATCGGCAAACTGCGCATGCCAGGCCGTCGAGGGGTGCACGTCGCCGCCCACATAGGGCCGATGCGCGGTGACGCCAGTTTTGTAAGCGATGTCTACGTAGGTTGGCCCCTTGGCGCCTGCCTCGAGTTTCTGCAACTTGTTGTCCGACATGCTGGTCAAAAAAACTTCGGGCTTGCCGTCACCGTCCAGATCGTGGCTGGCGATGCCCATGCCCCAGATTTGCAGCGGCTTCCAGCCCTCGGCCGGGCCATACAGGTTGGGCGCTGCGCCGGGGGAGATTTTCCACAATTGCTCCTGGCCGCCTTTGTAATACTCGCGGTCGTTGCTGACACGAAGCGCAGCCTCACTGGTTCGGCCCCAGTCAGAGAACAACATGGACAAGGCGCAATGGCCCGGAACGAGATCAAGCGGCGGCGCAAATTTTTTAGGTGCGTCTGCGGGCCGGATCAACATCGCGGGCGTGCAACTGCCCCACGGAAACTCAGGCTTGCTGCGGTCTACATACGTGCCGATGGCCAGCGTCGGCCAACTCTTGCCGCGCTCCCAGGTTGCGGCAAAAGCCGTATGCCAGCCATTGCCGGTTTTCAGGCCCCAGGTGTCGTTAGCACGTTCGAATTTGCAGTTGCCCAAACCACGAAATACCTGAACCTCACCCACGCGCAGCACAACCAGGTCGGCGTGGCCGTCACCGTCGATGTCGATGGGGTAAGCGCCAATGGCATTGGTCACTTCCAGGCCGGAGCGCTCTTCGAGCAATTTGATTGGGCCGCCCCTCGCGCTTTTGTTGCGGTAAAACTTTGAACGGTTGACGCCTGCCGTGACGTAAACCTCAGGTAAACCATCGCCATCACAATCAAAAGCGGCCACACCGCCGCCCACCATGAATTCGCCTTCACCTTCAAAGCGGCTCTGCAATCCCGCTGCGTCGGTTTCTTCGATGAAACGCGGGATCACCGGCTGAGGCGCTTCACTGGCCACCGGCGCGACTTGGCCCTGCGCCTGCCCCTGCAGCGCATGGGCGGCCAGCAGCGCCAGCGAAACCAGCAGCAGCCCGAGCTTACGGCTAGGCACGCCTCTACGCCAAGCAGGAATCAAGCGGCTTCCTTGTAGAAAAACGACTTTTGCAGAGTTCGCGTGGCGATGGGACTGACCACTTGCGCAATCGCCGCGATGTGTTCTGGCGTCGTGCCACAACAGCCGCCGACGATGTTGACCAGGCCTTCCGCTGCGAACTCGCGGATCAGGCGGGAGGTCACTTCGGGCGTCTCGTCAAAGCCGGTCTCCGCCATCGGGTTGGGCAGACCGGCGTTGGGGTAACAGCTGATAAAGGTATCGGGTGCTACGCGATTCAGCTCTTGGATATAGGGGCGCATCAGCGCCGCCCCCAGCGCACAGTTGAGCCCCACCGCCAGCGGCTGCGCATGGCGCACGCTGTACCAGAACGCAGTCACGGTCTGGCCCGAGAGGATACGGCCCGAAGCGTCCGTTACCGTGCCACTGATGATGAGCGGCAGGCGCTCGCCCGAGGCTTCGAAATATTCGTCAATGGCAAACAGCGCCGCTTTGGCGTTGAGCGTGTCAAAAATGGTTTCGATGAGCAACACGTCGCTGCCACCCTCGACCAGCGCTTCGACTTGCCGGCAATAAGCAGCGCGCAGCTCTTCAAAACTGACGTTGCGCGCACCAGGGTCGTTCACGTCGGGGCTGATACTGGCGGTTTTGGGCGTGGGCCCCAGCGCACCGACGACAAAACGCGGCTTGTCTGGCGTTGAAAACTTGTCGCAGGCAGCGCGGGCGAGCCGGGCCGAGGCCAGGTTCATCTCGCGCGCCAGATCGCCCATGTCGTAGTCCGCCTGCGCGACCGAGGTCGCGCCAAAGGTGTTGGTTTCGATCATGTCGGCACCGGCGGCGAGGTAAGCCTCATGGATGTCCGAGATCACGTCGGGGCGCGTCAGGCACAAAAGCTCGTTATTGCCTTTGACATCTTTGTGGAAATCTCTGAAACGTTCGCCCCGGTACTGGGACTCGTCCAGCTTAAAGCGCTGGATCATCGTGCCCATGGCGCCGTCGAGCACGGCGATGCGGGCGGCGAGGATGCCGGGCAGCGCCTGCGCCCGCGTATAGGGCGGGGTGGCGCGAGGGATGGGCGGTGGGGTCAGCGTCATCCCCTGATTGTAGAAAAACCTGGCCGCTCGCGGGTCGAATGCCCTTGCCAGCCGGTCAGAACGGTCAGCGCGCCTTCTCGTTGCCGCTGTCGAACTCAAAATCCCGCGTTTGCCCATTGGCAAAGACGTAAGTGCCTTTGCCGTGGCGCACGCCATTGACAAACTGGCCGACGTACTTGTCCCCATTGGCATAGAAATGGGTACCACCACCCGCCTGCGCGCCCGCGCGGAAGCTGCCTTCGTAGCGGTCTTTGCTGGCAAAGAAATGCACGCCTGCGCCGTCCTTGGCATTGTTGCGGAACTCGCCTTCGTAGCGGTCGCCATTGGCAAACACCATCAGGCCGCGGCCATTGAACTGGTTGTTGACAAAATTGCCCTCAAAACGGTCGCCATGGGCGAAGCGGTAGATGCCCCGGCCGATCTTCTGGCCCCGGTCAAACTCGCCCTCATAGACGTCGCCGCTCTTGAAACTGTGCACGCCGCGCCCGTGCAGCAGGTTGTCCTGAAAGCCGCCTTCGTAGCGGTCGCCATTGGCGTACTGGAAGACACCCCGGCCGGTTTTGGTGTTTTTTACAAAGTCGCCGGTGTAGACATCGCCATTGACATAGGTCTGTTTGCCTTTGCCATTGAACAGGTTGTCGACAAAGTCGCCCTCATATTTTTCGCCGTTGACGAAGGTGTACACGCCCGTTCCGGAGCGGATGATGCCGATCAGGTCGCCCTCGTAGGTGTCGCCATTGGGCATGCGCATGGGAGCGGTGGTGCGGCGGCGCGCCCCGGCGGCGGCCACCTGGGTGGGCTCGCCCGAAGCGGGGCGGGCCACCGTTGCCGAAGGTGTTGCCGACGGCCCCACTGGCGCGGATGTTGAAGGCGCAGAAAGCGCCGGAGCCGGTGCGGCGGGAGGCCGTGAACCAGCTCCCGCGCCAGGCAGCGCAGCAGCCACCGCGCCGGTGCTGAGGCCGGCAGAGGCCGCATTCACCGCGCCACCGAGCCGCGTGATGTTGGCCCGCGCCAGGTTGGCGTAGCGGCCACGTGGGTACTGGTCCAGATAGGCCTCAAAACCGTCGCGGTTGCCAGCCGATTTGGTGTCTTCCCAAAAGCGGTCTTCACGCTGCGCTTCACTGAGGGCAGCGGCAGAACCGGCGGGGGCAGCGGGGACGCCCGCTTGCACGGGCGCAAAGAAATAGAAGTTGCCACGCGCCTCGTTGTACAGCGCCGGGCGCTGCTCGTGGCTCACCGATCGGGCCAGGCTTTCGACCGAGTCTTGAATCTCGCGCACCAACTCTTCCACGCGCAAGCCGGGTTTGCGCATGCGGGAGATGAATTCGCGGGTGAAAACGCTGTTCGGGTGGGTGTCGGTGTCCGAGAGGCGGTCCAGCGCCTGCTGGCCGCGGCTGGCGGAATAAACGATCATCTGGCCTTTGGGCGGGTCGGGCGGGTTCAGGCCGCGTGTGCCGCCCACATTGCGGCCACGGGTTTTCAGCGGGTTGTCGCGGCAAGCGTCGATCAGCACCATGCTGAAGGCAGCTTTGGCCTGGCCCAGGTGCTCCATCATGTCATTGAGCGAATACGCGGTTTTTTCGACTTCCGACTCGCTGTTGGCCTCGATGTCGGTGGGCAACAGGTAGCTGCCATTTCTGATCTGCACACCGTGCCCGGCGAAAAAAACCACCACCTCGTCGCCGCCGGTGATGCCGCCGTACAGCGCTTCAAAGGCCCGCACCATGGCGCGGTAGTTCAGGTCTTTGTGCAGGATCACCTCAAAACCCGCCGCCCGCAGCTCGGTGGCCATGGCGACGGCGTCATTGCCGGCCTTTTGCAGCTTGGAGACTTGCTGGTAGTTGTCGTTGCCAATCACCATGGCAATGCGTTTGGCATGCGCCGGGCTGGACGTGATCGCCGCGATGGATGCGAAGCAAAGCAGGGCTGTCAACAGCCGCGCCGCCGCCCGGCCAAGAACCCCAGTGGCCGTCAAGCGCAATTTCGATTGCAATTTCGAACGGAAATACGACAGGTGATTCACGCAACAAAAGCCATTCAGAGGTAACAGGACGTTGCAGACGAGGGGGCCGATTTTAGTCCCTGCAGCCCACAAAGCCAAGAGCGGCGGGGGCTGGAGCGCAACACTTGGCCGACAATGGCGGCATGAAAAACCTTCTCCCCAAGGACGCTTGGGCCTTGATTCAGGCGACGCCAGACGCCTTGTTTGTCGACGTGCGCATGGAGATCGAGTCGATTTATGTGGGCCGCCCGCCGGGTGTGCACATGGTCGCCTGGTACGAATACCCAGAGCTGACGCCCGACGCAGCCGCCTTTGTCAAACACATCGAGCGCGAGGCCGACAACGACAAAACCCGCACTGTGGTGCTGATTTGCCGCAGCGGCAAACGCACGGTAGACGCCGGTTTGGCACTGGAAGCCGCCGGGTTCGCCAACGTTGTCAATGTGGTGCACGGCTTTGAGGGCGACCTGGACGACCGGTTTCACCGTTCGACTTTGAACGGGTGGCGGCATGACGGCCTCCCCTGGGAACAAATGTGACGGTGCGCCTGATAAATCCAATTTTCGGGCGCATTGCGGCGTTGCAAATCCTCGCCATACGGGCGTAGGGCTGTGGTTTGCGTCTTGCACTGCATCCCGATAATTGAATTTTCAAACCATCGCTTATTTTTTATTGGCGGTAAGCCCACGCAAACATTTAATTTATTGCTTTTATAATCATAGTAATTTTAGTATAAAATAAGATCTAATTTTGATTCAAGATGTAAATAAAACGGCGAATTTGCCTGTAAAAACGATCCTGCGCGAGGTCTTTGGGTTTGAGCAGTTTCGCGGGCATCAGCAGGCGGTGATCGAACACGTCACAGGTGGGGGCGACGCGCTGGTGTTGATGCCTACGGGGGGCGGCAAATCGCTGTGTTACCAGATTCCGGCAATCGCCCGGCAGCGCGCGGGCCACGGCGTGGCGGTCGTGATTTCGCCCCTGATCGCCCTGATGCACGACCAGGTTGGCGCTTTGCATGAAGCGGGTGTAGACGCAGCTTTTCTCAATTCCACACTGGATTTTGCGCAGGCGCTGCATGTCGAGCGGCGCCTCAAGGATGCGTCGGTCACGCTGTTGTATGCCGCCCCCGAACGCGCCACCACGCCGCGTTTCCTCGAACTGCTCGACGCCCTGCACGCACGCGGCAAATTGAGCCTGTTTGCCATCGACGAGGCGCATTGCGTGAGCCAGTGGGGGCATGATTTCCGGCCGGAATACCGGGGCCTGACAGTGCTGCACGAGCGCTTCAGCAGCGTGCCGCGCATCGCCCTCACCGCCACCGCTGACGCGCTAACGCGGGCGGACATCGTCGAGCGGCTGCAATTGCAGGGCGCACAAACCTTTGTCAGCAGCTTCGACCGCCCCAATATCCGCTACAGCATCGTCGAGAAAAAAAGCCCCACCGACCAGCTGCTGCGCTTCATCCAGAGCCGCCACGAGGGTGAGGCCGGCATCGTTTATTGCCAGACCCGCAAACGTGTGGAGGAGCTGGCGCAGACACTGTGCGCGCACGGCATCGACGCCTTGCCCTACCACGCTGGGCTCGACCAAGCGGTGCGCCAGGCGAATCAAGACAAATTCCTGCGCGCCGATGCCGTGGTGATGGTCGCCACCATCGCCTTTGGCATGGGCATCGACAAGCCCGACGTGCGTTTTGTAGCCCACCTGGACATGCCCAAAAACATCGAGGGCTATTACCAGGAAACCGGCCGTGCGGGCCGCGACGGCGCCCCCGCCGACGCCTGGATGGCCTACGGCCTGGCCGACGTGGTGAACCAGCGGCGCATGATCGACGAAAGCCCCGCCGGCGAGGAGTTCAAGCAGGGCCTGCGCGGCAAGCTCGACGCGCTGCTGGCGCTGGCCGAGGCCACCGACTGCCGACGTGTGCATTTGCTGCGCTATTTTGGAGAAGAGTACCGGCAATTCGCCGACGGGCCGCCCCTAGGGGAATTAGCCCCCTCGGGGGGCAGCGCAGCACACGAAGTGGCAAGCGTGGGGGCGACATGTGGCAACTGTGACAACTGCCTTCACCCACCCGAGGTGTGGGACGCCACCGACGTTGCACGAAAACTCCTCAGCACCATCTACCGCGTGCAGCAACACAGCGGCATCAGTTTCGGCGCCGGCCACATCATGGACATCCTGCGCGGCAAAACCACCGAGAAGGTCATGCAGTTCGGCCATGGCGGTTTGAGCACCTTCGGATTGGGTGCCGAACTGTCGGAGTTCCAGCTCAGGAGCGTGTTGCGCCAGCTCGTCGCCACTGGCGCGCTGAACGTCAACAGCGAGGCCTTCAACACGCTGCAACTCACCGACATCTCGCGCGCCGTGCTCAAGGGCGAAGTGCCGGTACGCCTGCGCGAGAGCACGCTCTCGCCCGATGAGCGTAAACCCAAAAAGCCAGCCGCCGGGCGTACAAGGAAAGGCGCGCCACCACCCGCCGCTGCCGCGCTCGACGCAGAAAGCCAAGCCCGTTTCAACGCCCTGAAGACCTGGCGGGCCGAAGTAGCCCGAGAACACAAGCTGCCGGCTTACGTCATTTTCCACGACACCACCCTGGCCACCATCGCCGCGTTGGATCCGAAATCCAAAGACGACTTGAGCGGCGTCAGCGGCATCGGAACGAAGAAGCTCGAAGCCTATGGCGACGACCTGCTGCGTGTGTGCGGGTTGCCGCCGGAGCAAACGCGGGCGCAGGAATTTGAGCAAGAGGCCGAGGGAACATAAAACCATCTGCTATTTTATTTATAGCTAATTGTGCATGTTTCACGTGCCCTAGCGGCTGATTTTTCTTTGAAAACTCACAAAACCCCTTGTTTTGACTTCAATAAAACCCAATTTGGGTATGATTTGACTGACCCAGCCCAACCGACATATACCGGTATCGGATGATTCCCTTTTAGGGTGCCCGGCGCATAATGCAAATGCCGTCACACTTCATTGAGTCACCTTGTACGAGGCCCAGATCGATGTTGGTCCGCGCCACAGCGCGGGCTTGAACCTGCCTGGCACGACCAGTGCCAAACATGCCATGCGCGTGTTGCGCACCCTGCAGGTCTGGAGCGCCGCAATATTTGTGGTTCCCCTGCTGTTTGGCATTATTTTTGCGGCGCGCGGTGAATGGTATCCAGCGGCCTATGAGCTGCCCCTGGTGGCGCTGGGCGTGGCGGGATGGGTTCTGTGCCGCCACGGCAAACTGCAAGTCGCCGCCATCGTGCTGGGCTTCGGCATGTTGTTCGCGCTGTGGGCCCTCGCCGCCCTGATGGACATCCCCAGCCCGCGTGCGCCCAGAACCGTGCATCATTACTTCATGGTGCTGGGGGTGGGCATGCTGATGATGTTCCGCAATGAGAACCGCCTGCTGTCCATCGTGATTCCGCTGGCCAGCCTGGTGTCGGCCCTGTTTTTTTCCGCGACAACCTGGGGCATTGAGACGTCTTTCGCAGTGCACAACGATGTCCGCGAGAAAGGCGCCTGGTTTCACACCACTTTTGCGATGACCATGGTGCTGGCCCTGATGTGGGTGATGCAGTCCGACTTCACCGGCCAGCGCGCGCTGACGCTTGAACTGAAAAAGGCGCTGGCGGCCGGGCAGCTTGAGCTGCATTACCAGCCCCAGGTGCACGTCAGCGGCCGGGTGGTCGGGGCCGAGGCCTTGCTGCGCTGGCACCACCCCGAACTGGGCATGGTGTCGCCGGGTGAATTCATCCCGCTGGCCGAAAAATCAGGGCTGATTGTGCCGATTGGCGCTTGGGTGCTGGAGAGCACCTGTGCGCAATTGGCCAAATGGGAGAAGGTGCCAGCCTTGGCAACGCTCATGCTGGCGGTCAATGTCAGCGCGGGCCAGTTCAAGCAGCCCGGCTTTGTGTCGGGCGTGGTGGCGGCGCTTGACCACCATCATGTCGAACCCGGCAGGCTGAAGCTGGAGCTGACCGAGTCGATGCTGGCCAACGACTTGGACGACATGGTGCACAAGATGGCCCAGCTCAAGGGCTGGGGCGTCGGGCTCTCGCTCGATGACTTTGGCACGGGGTATTCGTCGCTGGGCTACTTGCGGCGCCTGCCGCTGGACCAGATCAAGATCGATGCCTCGTTTGTGCGGGACATCCTGACCAACGCCCATGACGCCGCCATTGCGCGCACGGTGGTGGCGCTAGCCCGCGACCTGGACCTCGAGGTCATCGCGGAAGGTGTGGAGAACCAGGGCCAGTGTGATTTTCTGCGCGATATCGGCTGCCTGAATTACCAGGGCTTCCTGTTCAGCCGCGCGCTGCCGGTGGCCAAATTTGAGGCCGTCATGCGCGAGTCTGCGGTGGTGTCCCGCACGGCCTGGGCCCAGCTCCAGGTGGAGCCCGCGCTGCGGCCCCTGCCGGTTTGACGGCAGCAGGCCGAGCCGGCCGGCTCAGCGCAGGAAGCCCATGCCCCGGTTCTCACGCACTTCGGGTTTGATACGGTGCTCCATATCGAGTTGCTCCAAGAACTCCAGCGGTTCCAGCTCCGTGGCGAGGATCACACCTTGACGCTTCACGGCGGCGAAGTCGCCGGGGCAAAGCTGCTCCATGAGCTTAAGTTTCTGGCGCATCTCTGGGCTCATCAACTCGGCCTTGCCGCCCAGCGCCTCGACGATAAACATCTTCTCGCGCTGCTCCGTTGTGAGTGGCTTGAACTTGATCTTGAAGGTGAAGCGCCGCAGCGCCGCCTGGTCGATGCGGTCCAAGAGGTTGGTGGTGCAGATGAAAATCCCGTTGTAACGCTCCATGCCTTGCAGCATTTCGTTGACCTCGGTCACTTCGTAGGTGCGCTGGGCGCCCCGACGGTCTTGCAGGAAACTGTCGGCTTCGTCCAGCAGCAGCACGGCTTTTTCCGCTTCGGCCTCGCGGAACATTTGCGCCATTTGCTGCTCGGTTTCGCCCACAAATTTGCTCATCAGGTCGCTGGCCTGCTTGATGATGAGCGGCTTCTCCAGCGCCGTGGCGATGTGTTCGCCCAACGCCGTTTTGCCGGTGCCAGGTGCGCCGTAAAAACACAGGTTGCCATGGCCGCGCGCCTTGAGCGCTTCCACAATGCGCTGGATCTCGTAACGCGTCTCCACGTTGAGCATTGAGAGGTCATAACTCGTGACCATCTTGCGCGAGGGTGGCAGCTCGACGCGGTTGCCCAGTGCCTGGTCGGCGTTTTTGAGTTGCCGCTCGATCAGGGTTTCGAAGGGCGTGAGGCTCTTGGCTGCCGTGTCTGCTTTTGCCACCACAAGTTGGCCATCACTCGGGGCAAGGTCTGCCGGCAGTTTCGCCTCGACTTCCACAGGCGCAGCCAGCCCGGCAAAACGCACTGCGGTGCGGATTTGCGCGGGTGTGAGCCCTTTGCGCGAGGTGAGTTTGGCGACAAACTCATCACTTACTTGCACGCCTGCCAGCGTTTTGCGCACCACACCTTCGCGCGCACCGGGCGGCGGGCTTTTGAGCTCCAGGTGGTAGGCGAAGCGGCGGCGAAAGGCCGGGTCGATCTGGCCGATGCTGTTGGTCACCCAGATGGTGGGCACGGTGTTGGATTCGAGGATCTGGTTCACCCAGGCTTTGCCATTGACGCTGCCGCTCGACGGTGCGGCCACCTGCTCGGCGCGCGCCAGCAACTGCGCGGCTTCGTTGGAGATCGGCGGGAACACGTCTTCGACTTCGTCAAACAACAAGGCCGCCTGCGCGCTGCCCTTCAAAAACACCTGGGCGATTTGCAGCGAGCGGTAACGGTCGCGGCCACTCAGGGAGTTACCGTCGCGGTCCGCGTATTCGACTTCATACAGCTCCAGGGCAGCCGCCTGCGCCACCACTTTGGCCAGCTCCGTTTTGCCGGTGCCGGGCGGGCCGTACAGCAGCACGTTGATGCCGACTTCCCTGCGCTCCACGGCCTGGCCCAAGAGACGGCACAAGACCTGCACATCTTCCTGCACGTAGCTGAAATCTGTGGCGCACAGTGCGCTTTTGCTCGCCGGGCGGGTAAACACGGCCATCAACTCGGCTTCATCGCGGTATTCGCGCATCAGCACGGGCGGCAGTTTTTCGCTGACTTTCATCAGGTCGGCCAAGTCCGTGATGTTGTGCTCAGAGATCAGGTTTTCCACCATGCCGATGCGCTCCAGGCGTGAGCCCGCGCGGAGGGCCTCGCCAACTTCGCTGGCTTTCACGCCCGCCACTTGCGCGATGGCAGCGTAGGCCTCGGGCGCATTGCTCACCTTGAACTCGACCAAAATGCTGCGCAAATCACGCTGGTACCGCGCCAAGGTGCCGTACAGCAGCAGCGCCCGCTCGGCCCGGTTGAGCTGCAACAGGCCAGCCAGCGAGTCGATGTTTTTCTCCACCAGCGTGCTTTGTTTTTTCAGCGCGTGGGTGAGCCAGTCGCCGGTGGCAGACAGCAGGGTGATCAAATCCTTGGGCTGGTCTTTAGCATATTCATCCAAATAGAAAAACAGCGTGCCTTCTTCGTAGGGGCCGCGCCACGTGCCGTATTTGGCCATGAACGCCAGGGGCTCCAAGGCCTCTTGGCCATTCCAGGATTCGTTGGTCGCGCAGCGGCGTTGCAAAAAAGCACGTAGGCGCGACAAAAGCGGAACGGGCCACACCAAGTGGCGGCCTGAGAGCGAGATCAGGCTGTTCAGGTCGCGGCGGGCGTTGAAATTGGCCCCCTGGCGCACGGCCAGGGTCAACACAAAATGCGAACACATCAAGTCCAGCACTGGGGCGTCTTTGAGCCCCGGCGACAAAATCAATTGCCCGCCAGCCGATTCGACCATCAAACGCTTGACCATCAATGTCTCCTTTGCCGATCCAAAAACGAAGGATTGGAACCACCATAACGCAGTCAGCCGCCAAATGGAATACTTCTTTTGGGAAATCCGCAACAGCAGTAGTGGCTTGTGCCTAATTTCTCAAATTGGTGAGCTTGGCAATTGGCACTTTGCAATTGGTTAAAGTGTTTGCATGGACGCTTTGGCTTTGCAATCTTCATTTCCCGACCATTTCGCGCCTTGGGTGCTGGCGCTGGGCCTGCGCGTAGATTCCGTCGCGCCCGACAGCGTGACGCTTCGCTTGCCGCACAGTGCGAGCTTGTCACGAAGCGGTGGCACACTCTGCGGTCAAGCCATGATGGCCGCTGCGGACACTGCGATGGTGATCGCCCTGATCAACCATTTTGGGGCGTTCAGGCCCTGCACTACCGTGCAGATGAGCAGCAGTTTCATGAAGCCCTTGTCCAATCAGGACGCGCTGGTGCAGGCCCACATCATCCGGGCCGGCAAAACCATGGCCTTTGGCGAAATCGATATTCGCGGCGCAGATGACGGCAAAAGCGTCTGCCGATGCAGCGTGGCTTACGCTTTGTTGTAACTCAACGAGTGGCCGTGGGGGCGCCAATTTTTCGTCGGGCCGCCCCCCCGGGGGGCAGCGACCCGCGCAGCGGCGCAGCGTGGGGGCCTAATTCCAGCCGATGACTTGAAACCCCTTGTCAGCCAAACATCGTTGCACGTAATTGCGGTAGGTCGCGCTAGGCCGCTCGTTCATGGCGCCTGAGACACCTCCCGCTGCGCCGCCGACTGCGGCGCCTGCGGCCCCTGAGCGGATCACGCCTTCTACATTGCGCCCCGTGACCAACGCGCCCACTGCAGCGGCCACACCGCCTACCGCAGCCCCCTTGCCTGCCCGGTTGGCAGCTTCGTTGTTTTTCTCATCCGGCGTGAGGCCCTGAGCCTGCGCACGACCGATGCAGTCGTCCGTGGTGGCTTGCTGCTGCGCCTGCGCGGCAGGGCTAGGCGCATTGGCTGTATAGATCACGGGCCGCGCGGCGGGGCTGTTCGGCCCCGTCGCAGCACAACCCGCCAGAGCGACAGGCACGGCGATAAGACGGAAAAATGGACGGAAGAATAGGCTTGGGAAGGGGCAACGTATAGGCATGAAGCCGATGTTAGCGCCAGTGCCTTGGTGAAACTGTAAAATATCGTCCAGGCGCTACCTCAGCGCAGACTAGATTGCTTGCAACCCGAATAGGGAACCAAGCTCCGATTTTCAGGAAACACCATGTCCGCACCCGCCAAAACCGAAGCCCACCACGACGCGAAACACGAAGTGGACGCGCTGGAATCCATCGTGCCCTTGATCCCGATCGTGTTGCCTTTGTGCGGCGGCGTGTTGATATTCCTGCTCGCTTTCATTGCGGTGTCAATGGCCTGAGGGCCACGCTCCCCCCGCGTTCGACGCAGCCAGGCATCGCCTTTGAGCGGTGTCGCCTAAATCCCCAGAGCCCGCTCGCATAGCCTGTCGGGCTTTTCTTTTGTCGAGGCACTTTTACACACAAGACTTAAGGGCATCAGTATTGGCATGATTTCATGCATTTATTGCATAACTAGTTGCTGTAACTGCTTGGTAACTGCCGCCCAGGTTCTTAAAATCGACACCCTGCCGCAGGAGGAGTCGTTTTCCCAAAGTGTGTTCACTTTGAAAAGACGATTTTTATCCAGGAGTTTTTATGAACGCACCCTCAATTCCGGGCTTGGCCGTCAAAGCGCCGAGTTACGTGAAGAACGCGAATCTGGTCGCTTGGGTGGCCGAAATGGCCGCCTTGACCAAGCCCGATGCCATTTATTGGTGTGATGGCTCGCAAGAGGAATACGACCGCCTATGCCAGTTGCTGGTGGATGTCGGTGTCTTCAAACGCCTGAACCAACAAAAACGCCCCAACAGTTTCCTCGCCTTGTCTGACCCCACAGACGTCGCCCGCGTGGAAGACCGCACCTTCATCTGTTCTGAAACCCAAGACGAAGCCGGCCCCACCAACAACTGGGTGGCCCCGGCTCAAATGCGGGCCACGCTGGGCCCGCTGTTCGACGGTTGCATGCGGGGCCGCACCATGTACGTGGTGCCGTTTTCCATGGGCCCTTTGGGCTCGCACATCGCGCACATTGGCGTTGAGTTGTCCGACAGCGCCTATGTGGCCGTCAACATGCGCATCATGACCCGCATGGGCAAAGCGGTGTACGACGTGCTGGGGGCCGAAGGCGCGTTTGTGCCCTGCATCCACACCGTGGGAGCGCCCTTGGAGCCAGACCAGCAAGACGTGCGCTGGCCTTGCAACAAGACCAAATACATCGTGCATTACCCTGAAACCCGCGAAATCTGGAGCTACGGTTCAGGTTACGGCGGCAATGCACTCTTGGGTAAAAAGTGTTTCGCGCTGCGCATTGCGTCCAACATGGGCCGCGACGAAGGTTGGCTGGCCGAACACATGCTGATTCTCGGTGTGACAAATCCGCAAGGCAAAAAGTACCACATCGCCGCCGCTTTCCCCAGTGCCTGCGGCAAAACCAACTTCTCCATGCTGGTGCCACCCGCCGGTTTTGAAGGCTGGAAAGTCACCACCATTGGCGACGACATCGCCTGGATCAAACCCGGCAAAGACGGTCGCCTGTACGCCATCAACCCGGAAGCCGGTTATTTTGGCGTCGCACCAGGCACCAACATGGTGACCAACCCGAACTGCCTGGCCAGCTTGACTAGAGATGTCATCTATACCAATGTCGCCTTGACCGATGACGGCGACGTCTGGTGGGAAGGCCTGGAACAAGACACCGGCAAGTTGCCCGACCATCTGATTGACTGGCAAGGCAAAGACTGGACGCCCCAAATCGCCAAGCAGACCGACGCCAAAGCCGCCCATCCCAATTCCCGTTTCACGGTGGCGGCGCTGAACAACCCGGCGCTCGACCCCGCGTGGGACGACCCCAAAGGTGTGCCGATTGACGCCTTCATCTTCGGTGGCCGCCGTTCCACCACCGTGCCCCTGGTTTCCGAAGGCCGCAGCTGGGTCGAAGGCGTGTACATGGCCGCGACCATGGGTTCTGAGACCACAGCGGCCATCGCCGGCCAACAAGGCGTGGTGCGGCGCGACCCGTTCGCCATGATCGCCTTTGCCGGTTACAACATGAGTGACTACTTCCAGCATTGGCTCAACATCGGCAAAAACCTCGAAGCTGCGGGTGCCAGTGTGCCCAAGGTGTTCTGCACCAACTGGTTCAGGAAGGGTGCCGACGGCAAATTCGTCTGGCCCGGTTACGGCGAAAACATGCGCGTCTTGAAGTGGATGATTGACCGCATCGAAGGCACTGCCAAAGGCGTTGACCAACCCTTCGGCGTCAGCCCCACCTACGAAGAGCTCAACTGGACGGGCCTGAATTTCAGCCGCGACCAGTTCAACACCGTCACCAGTTTCGACAAAGCCGCCTGGCAGGCCGAGTTGAAGCTGCACACCGAACTCTTCACCCAGCTCAAGCACCATTTACCTCAAGAGCTGGAAGCCACGCGCTTGAAGCTGGAGCAGCGGCTGGCTGCTTAACAGCCTGTAGGGGCGATGACCTCTGCCGACGCCCACGGCCCCGCACCTTGTTAAATTGGGTGCCACCCATAAAAAAGCCACCTTACGGTGGCTTTTTTGGGTTGAACGTCTCTTACCTGCGTTGAGCCTTTCGCGTGAAAAGGGCCGGGTTGGGCGCTTATATGTAGCGCAAATGACCCAAGGCGAACGGCCGCACTTGGCGCGCGGGTTCTGGCATTTCAATGGGTGCAACCACGCTGCCGAAGGTTTCCACCTGGGCCGCTTCATGGCGCCAGATGGCGGCGCGCAGTTCGGCCATCACGAGCGGGTCGCTGCGGGCGGCTTCCAGGTACGCAGCGTCTGAATGAGCCTGGGAGGCTTGTTGGCGCGAGGCGTCCAGTTTTTGGCCCACACCATCAATGAAATCCTTGATCAATGGGGCCAACATGGCCAAGGTGGCAAACACCAGCGTCCACAAGGCGACCCAGGCGGCGAACAGGTGGCCGTCAACCCAGGTGTCAACGAGCTGGTTGGCCACGACGGCCAAAGCGGCGATGAAACCCGCCACCAGCAGGGTGCTCAGACCACGTGCCGTGTTGTAGGCGGCCTTGAATTTGCCCCAGGTGCCGCTGACAGCACCAAAAAGGGCCTCGGCGCGTGCTACGCCGGGGTGTTCGGCGGGATAGTCGATATGGACGAAGCTGGTCATGATGAATTTCCCTTTCTTTGAACTATCCCCACCACACGTGCGTTGGGGATGACCGAATATTAGGGTTAACTCTAATGTTATTCAACTTTATATTGGTGATTGATTACATTCATAATGGTGATGTTCCCTGTCAGTCAACCCTTTTATGGAGTGAAAAGGCTCAGAATCGCCCCATTTTCCACATGGTGGGAATTGGGTTCTGACCCCAATTAATTTATGTCGTTGAACTTTCGCACTCTGGATTTGAACCTGCTGCGCGTTTTTGACGAGGTGATGCAGGAGCGCAGCTTGACCAAGGCGGCGCGCAATCTGGCCTTGACGCAACCGGCTGTCAGCAACGCCATGCGCCGCCTGCGCGAAGTGCTGGGTGATGATTTGCTCAGACGCAGCGGGCAGGGCCTGGAGCCGACACCGCAGGCGCTGGACATTTGGCCAACTGTGCGGGACGCGCTGCAAAACCTGCAGTCGGCCTTGGTGCCGCCAGATTTTTCTGCGGCTGAATCCACCACCGTGTTTCAGCTGACCATGGCAGATGCCACCGCAGCAGAGCTGATTCCGGGTGTGGTCAAGCTGCTGGACAGCCAGGCACCCGGCATTTCGCTGCGTGTGTTGCCCTTGGCCACGCGCGACCCGCGCAAACTGCTGGACGAAGACGGCATCGACCTGGCGCTGGGGTTTTTCCCGGCGGTGCTGGCCGAGCTCACCGCCCGCGCCCAGGTGGGCAAAGCCGTGGGGTATGAACACCAGCGCCTGTACGATGGCCAATACGTTTGTGTGATGCGCAAAGACCACCCGCTGGCACGCGACCCGCTGACTTTGGGCCGGTTTTGCAATGCACGCCACGTCTTGGTGAGTTTTTCAGACCGGCCCTTCGGTTTCATCGACGAGGCACTGGCCTCGCTGGGCCGTCAGCGGCGCGTGGTGCTGACCGTGAACCAGTTTTTTACCGCCGGACGGGTGGTGGCCAGCTCGGATTTGCTCACCGTTTTCCCGCGCCACTTTGTCGGAATGACCGGGATGGGCGACGAGTTGACCGTGCGCAATTTGCCCTTTGCCGTCCCGGTGGTGCACGTGGACGCGTTGTGGCACCACCGCGTGGACCTGGATCCCGCCAACCGTTGGCTGCGCACCACAATGCAGCAGGTGGCCACGGCGGTGTTTGGCGAGGTGTCGATGGACACGGCATGAGGATTGCTTTTGATGGCCTACGCGTCTGGCCGCAATGTCGTCACAATCACTTCAACACCATCGCTTCAGCGCGACGGCTTCAATTCACCTCAGCTTCAGGAGATGCCATGCCAACATCGTCAAAGGCCCCCCGCACCTTCCCCGCCACCTTCACACGGCGCAAACTGCTCGGATCGGCCGCAGCCGCAGCCGCCAGCCTGGCGCTGCCCGCCCGTGCGGACTGGCCCGACAAGCCGCTGAAAATCGTCGTCACATTCGCCGCAGGCGGCGCCAGTGACATCGTGGCGCGGGTGATGGCGGAGCAGCTCGGCAGAAAACTCGGCCAAAGCGTGGTGGTGGAAAACCGCCCCGGCGCAGGTGGCAGTGTGGGTGGCTTGGCGGTGGCGCAGGCGCCCGCCGACGGGTACACGCTGATGTTGTCCAACTCGACGCCGATATCCCTCGGGCCGTTCGCGCTGGAGAAGCAGCCCTATGACCCGGTGGACGGCTTCACCCACATCGCCCTCATCGGCAGCGCGCCCTGCGTGGTGATGGCCAACCCGCAAACGCCGCTTAAAACCCTGCCCGACCTCGAAGCGCTCGCGCGCAAATCAGGGCAGCTGAACTTTGGCTCGGGTGGCCCCGCTTCCATCGGCCATATTTACGGCGAGTTGATGAAAAAGACCATGGGCGTGAACCTGCAACACGTGCCCTACCGGGGCGGAGCGCCAATGACTACCGACCTGATCGCCGGCATCATCCCGGTGGGCATTGACGTGGTGACGGCCTTTGTGCCGTATTTCAAAAGCGGCCAGATTGTGCCGCTGGCCGTCACGTCCGCCAGCCGCACACCGCTCTTGCCCGAGGTGCCCAGCGTCGTCGAGTTTGGTTACCGCAAGCTGGTGCTGGACAACTTCTTCGGCCTCACCGGCCCTGCCAAAATGCCGGCCGACGTGGTGGCCCGGCTCAACGCCGCCTGCAACGAGATCTTGACCCAGGCCGACGTGAAAAAACGCATGCTGGATTTGGGCATCACCACCACACCCGGCAGTGCAGCCGCGTTCACCGCCTACGTGCGCGACCAGGTCGGCACGCTGGCACCTGTGGTAAAAGGGGCTGGCGTGAAATTATAAAATATCTTATTTCAACTAAATTTACAGACTATTTTTAAGATGCAAACCACACAAATATTTAATATATTGCTATTATTTATGATGTTAAATATGCATAATTATAATTAATTATCTACATTAAATTTAAATAAAACGGCTTATTTTTTACGCATGCGCCTGCAGCTTTTGTCTGACTTACACCTCGAAGTCCACCCGCATTTCGTGCCCGCACCCGCGCCGGGTGCGGATTTGCTGGTGCTCGCGGGCGATGTCGGCTCTTACCAGACCAACACCCAACTCCAGGACGACGATTTCGGCCTCGGGCGTTTTTCGCCCCAACATGGCTGGCCCACGCCGGTTTTGTACGTGCCGGGCAACCACGAATACGACTTGCTGGAATTTGACGCCACCCACGCGCGCCTGCGTGAAACCTGCGAGCGTTTGGGCCTGGTCTGGCTGGAGCGCGAGGTGCTGGTAGCCGCCGACATCCCGGGCCTCAATCCAGCCGCCAAGCAAGAAGCGCTTCGTTTTGTCGGCACCACCCTGTGGAGCGACTTTGACTGCTTCGGGCCCAGCGACGCCGCCTCGCCCACTGCCCTGCAACAACAGCTCAAAGCTCGCGACAAAGCCTTTCGTGCCGCCAATTTCTATCTGAAAAAAGCCGCCACCACGCGTTTTGGCGCGCTCATGCTGGCCGAGCAAATGCGCGACCAGGGCCTGGCCTGCATCGACTGGTTAGGCGCCGCGCTGGCAAGCCCGTACAACGGCAAAACCGTCGCCGTCACCCACTTCGCACCCAGTCTCAAAAGCGCCGACCCGCGTTACGGCAACACACCCGGCACCGCCGGTTTTTGCAGCAATCTCGACCATCTGTTGCCCCACGCCGACTTGTGGCTGCACGGCCACCTGCATTGCCCGAGCGACTACCGGATCGGCCGATGCCGCGTGGTGGCCAACCCGATGGGCTATGTGCGCAAAAACGAGCAGGCAGCGTTCAAACCGGGCTTGGTGCTGGAAATTTGAGCATCCGCTAAAGCACTGCGCGAATCGCCACCTCGTATACATTGGCATCTGGCAAATTACTCGGCGAGGTGAACGCAAGCGCAATTTGGTCAACGGTTGTGGTGAATTTGCCGACCAAGTTCAAGTCGCGCATTTGACCCGCAGCCACGGGTTGGCCCACGTCGTACCACATCAATGTCATCGCACCCGGCTGGGGCGCGTATTCCATCAGGCTCCCGCCCAACCTCTCACGGATTCGGTCATAAACAGGTTTTGGGCAAACAAAAAACAAGCCCTGCCGGCAAAGCCGCTCACGCCGTAGCACGTGGCCTTTGTAAATGATTTGCGGCAGGATGCGCTTGTTCACATTTTCCCAATTGAATCCCGCCGTGCTCCGCCCCGCAAAGGCCTCGCCGCGCAGAAGCGCGTTGCGCTCTGCCTGGTAATTGCCCGTTGTGTCAATCGACTGGACTTCCACTGCGACAAATTCCGCCAGTTCACCTCGTTCATCCAGCCGCGCCAGAACCCAGTCGACAAAATAACCGCCAGAGCGGCCTCGGTTTGGCAGGCGCAGCTCCTTGCCCCAGCGTTTTCCAAACACCGCCACCTTCGTCACCTCGGATGAAGATTGCCCACCCTTGGCCGCCTTGCCTGGCAAAAGTTCAACCCGGCCACCGAAAGCAGTTTTCGCGACGTCCACCAGAGTCTGGTAATCGTTGGCGTACAAACGTATCGGGCAACAAATGACAGGCCCTGAAGTTTTGGGCTTGAGTGTGCAAACACCGCTGACGGCGCCGTCGCTCAGGGTTTTTTGGCAGGTGTCTCCAATGAAGGGGCAGCGTTTTTGCGCCCTTGCCTGAGCGGCTGGAACGGACGAGTCTGCGGGCGCGTACCCGAAGAACTCGACAATGTTGCTAGCCAATGGCGGTCTCGCTCAGGCGTCGCGGTTTGCCTTTGCGCACGACGCCACTTTTGCGATGCAAAGCCGCGTGTTCCGCCAAGTGTCTGCGGATTTGCTCGCCGATGGCCTTCGCCATCACCACCGGAACCGCATTGCCGACCTGGACATATTGGGATACACGCGAGCCTAGAAACTTGTAGGTGTCGGGGAAAGACTGCAAACGTGCGGCTTCACGAACGGTCAAGGTTCTTTCTTGATCCGGCAAAAAAACGGTGCTCCAGTGCGGATCACATTTGGTCAACACCGTGCCCGAAAGTCCATCGTTGCGAAGGCGTCCATAGCGCTTGGTGTGGTCTGATTTACGTGCGCTTTGCATGCCCTTGGGTAACAAATCATGCGGAATATCACGCCAGGAACCGCCTGGCTTGACGTGCTTCATCCGCTCAACGTTTTGTTTGGACAGTTTGGCCGCAAAGTGGTTGAAGGTCACCCCAGAAGGGTTTCGCATGGTTTCAGCGTACCGGCTGTGCGCATCTTTGGTATAGCCCAGGATTTCAGCGCCTTCTCCCATTTCGAGGCGCGGCAGGTCACCGATGGCATCTCCGACCGTGACGGTGGGCAACAAGCGTTGGCGATCTGCTTGGCCAAGCTGGAACGTCATCGTGTTGCCGCCCCTGAAGTTGGCACGTCCGACAGCAAAATGGGTGGGTTCGGGGTGCGAAATGCCGCCCAGGCGGGAACCCAGCAAAATCAAACGCCAACGCTCCTGTGGCGCGCCGTAATGCGCGGCGAAAAGTATTTTTGCCGTCACGTGGTAACCCAAGTCACCAAATATTTTGACAATCTGACGGAATACGTTGCCGTCATCCATCGACATCAAGCCCGGCACATTTTCAAAAACGAAGGTTTTGGGCTCAAACTCTTCGACAAACCGTTCAAACTGAGTGAACAGTTTGTTGCGCGGATCATTCAAGAAGCGGTCTGGCGCGTTGATTGAAAAACCTTGGCAAGGCGGGCCACCGACGACGACATCCAGTTCACCGGGTTTCAGACCCAAATGCATCCGAATTTCGTGCGGGTCTGTATCTTCAATCGAGCGGCCATCGGCATAGGCCGAAGGGTGGTTCAAGGCGAAGGTCTGAATCGCCTCTGGCATGGCATCGTTGCCATACAGGCTGTGGTAGCCCGCTTGGCGAAACCCCTCCGTGATGCCGCCGGCCCCACAAAACAGGTCAATCGTGCTGAGTTGCGAAAGCCGTGTGCCTGAGTCTGATCGTGGATTGAGCATGCCAGTAAAGGTGTCAAAAATTGCAAGCTGCGCGTGCGATCCTGCGCGCGAATTTGATGAGGCCATGGTAACTGCTCCAGCTATCGCTTCAAGAGCAACAGGCTCTCAAACCGTCGCCATGTTACTGTATTTTTGTACAGTTTTTAATATCGATTGTTTACTCCGCCTTGATCCCCGCCTGCTGAATCAGCGTCGTCCAGTTGGTCAACTGGTCGGCGAGGTATTTGCCAAACTCTTCCGGTGTTTTCGTGGGCCAGATTTCAAAACCGATGCCGGCCAGGCGGTCCTGCACTTCTTTGTCGGCGAGGATCGATTGCAGTTCGGCGTTGATCCTGTCCACGATCGGGCGCGGCAGGCCAGCGGGGGCCAATAGGCCGTTCCAGGACGTCATGTTGAAGCCCTGCACGGTTTGCCCGACAGGCGGCACACCGGGCAACAGGGTGGAAGCGGTGGCGGTGGTGACGCCAATCGGCCGGATTTTGTCGCTCTTGAGCATCGCCAGGCCCGAGCCAAAATCAATCGGGTAGATCTGGATTTGCCCGCCGATCAGGTCGGTCAGCGCCTGTGAGCTGGCTTTGTACGGGATGCCGACGATGTCCACCCCGGCGATGCGTTTGATGGTTTCCATCGCCACCAACGAGGTGCTGTTGGGTGTGCCGTAGGACAACTTGCCAGGGTTGGCGCGGGCGTAGTCGATCAGCTCCTTGATGGTTTTGACGGGCAGGCCGGGGTTGACCGCAATTGCAAAGGGCAATTCACCCACGCGTGCGATGGGGGTGAAGTCTTTGATCGGTTCGTAGCGCAGTTTGACGAACAGGCTGGGGTTGGACGAATGCGCAGTGTTGGTGCTCATGAACAGCGTGTAGCCGTCCGGCTTGGCCTTGGCGACAAACTCGGCGGCAATCTGCGCGCTGGCGCCGGGTTTGGGGTCGACCAGCACCGGCTGCTTCAGGCGTTCCGAGAGTTTTTGCGCGATGGTGCGGGCGACCGAATCAGTGCCGCTGCCGGCCGCAAACGGAATCACCAACGTGATCGGGGCGCTGGGCCAGGTCTGCGCCAGGCTTGGCATCGCCCACAAAAAGGCACAGAGAGTGGCCAAGTTGCAAAACAGCCTGCCACGCTGTCGGCTCATGGGGATCATATCGGCGCTCCTAAACAAAACACGGCCTTCACTTTAACCGCCAAGCTGATGGGTTTGCGTGAAAACTGAACGCACATTTCTCCCGGCACCCGGCCAGTCTTGCAAATTTAAGCGGGCCAGCTGTGCAAAAGTTGCCGCATTTGACGTACATCAAGTCAGACCATCCAACAATGCCTAGACTGCGCTGACTCGGTCAATTCATTTGGAGCCCTTATGAAAATCCTACTCGCGGTTGACGGCAGCAAATTCACAAAAAAAATGCTGGCCTACCTGGTTACACACGACGACTTGTTTTCGCCCAGCCATGATTACACCTTGTTCACCGCGCGCCTGACTTTGCCGGGTCGGGTGGCCACGGCGGTAGGGAAAAGTGTGGTGGACGACTACCACACCGATGAAGCCGAGAAAGTGTTGTCGCCCTGCGTGAAGTTCCTGCTGCGCCACGGCATCAACGCCAAAAGTGCCTGGAAGTCCGGCTCGCCCGGCCAGACCATCGCCGAATACGCCGAAGCCGGCAAGTTTGGCCTGGTGATCATGGGCTCCCACGGCCACGGCTCGCTGGTCAATTTGGTGATGGGCTCAGTTGCCACACAGGTATTGGCACACTGCAAGGTGCCGGTGTTGCTGGTGCGCTGACTCTTGCGTTGACGTGGGCGCCTGTTGTCAATACCCCGCGTCCAAATCCACTTGGTGTGTCAGCGGCGCGCCTGCGTGGAAACGCGTGAGGTTGCCTAAAAACCGCTCAACGGCGCGTTCGAACATCTTGGTTTGCGCGCGGCCTGAGAGGTGCATGCTGATGTGCGCGTTGGGCAAACTCCACAGCGGGTGATCGGCAGGCAGAGGCTCGGGGCTGGTCACATCCAGGAAGGCGGCACCGATGGTTTTGTTGGCCAGGGCGTCAGTCAAGGCTGCTTGGTCGACAACGCTGCCGCGTGCCACGTTGATGAGCGTGGCGGAAGGTTTCATGGCCGCAAGTTCAGGTGCGCCGATCATGCCGTCTGTTTGCGGGGTGGCCGGCACGGCAAGGATGACCCAATCAAAATCCGCCAGCCGGGCGCGCCATTGCTCGGGGCCTGAAACGCTCACGCCCGACACCGATGCATCACCGCCCGCGCTGCGGCGCACCGCCGTCACTGCTACGCCAAAGGGCAGCAGGCGCTCGGCCACGAGCTGGCCAATCGCGCCATAACCGAGGATCAGCGCGCGGCTGCCGTGCAGCTCCACTTTGCCCGGCGCATCGCGCAGCCATTCGTGGCGCACCTGCGCGTGGACCACTTCGCGGTAGTTTTTGGCGATGTTCAACATGGCCATCACCACATATTCCGCGATGGTGATGGCGTTGATGCCGACACCGTTGGTAAGCACCACGCCGCGCGCTTTCAAGGTGGGCAGCGGCAGGCCGTCGACACCGGCGTAAACGGAGTTGAGCCATTTCATGTCCTGCGCCAGCATGACGGCCTGGGCCATGTGGCTTTTGTCCAGCAAATCAAACCAACCAATCTGCGCGCCCGGTGCGATGGCGCAGGCTTCTTCGTGGCTTTGGAACCAGCGCGCCTCCAGCCAGTCGGGCAGGCGGTTTTGCAAAAAAGGGCGAACGGCGGCGGGCAGTGAGACTTGAGTTTTGGCGGTCATGGGTTTGGCGCTTGGGCAGAAGGTAGAGCACCGTATTATTCAATCAAGCGCATGCCCTGGCAGCCGCCAAGAATTTGTTAACACGGAAGTTAACAAATTGGCGTTTTTGCTCTTTCAAAATCAACTTTGTGACAAAATCGGCACCCAGGCCACGCATAATATGGCTTTATTGCTATTATTAATATAGCATCAAACTTGCATCGATGCCGTCTCTTTTTGATTCACTATCGCCGCCTCTGGCAGCGTCGCCCACGTCGGGCGGTCAAACCGAGTTGCGGTTTCGGATTGGGCTGCGAGCCGAGGCTACCCGCTAATTCCAGCCGGCGTCTACTTTGAACTCCTGCGCGGTGCACATCGCGCCATCGTCCGACGCCAAAAACAGCACCATACGCGCGACGTCGCAGGCTTGCAGTTTGTCCGGCAGGCACTGGTTGCGTTTGATGGCGGCTTCGCCTTCGGCATTGAGCCAAAGTTTGATCTGCCGCTCGGTCATCACCCAGCCGGGGCTGACGGTGTTGACGCGGATGCGGTGCGGCCCCAGGCTGCCCGCCAGCCCGCGCGTGAGGCCATTGACGGACGATTTGGCGATGGAATACAGCGGGAATTCGCTGCCCTTGCTTTGCCAGCCGGTCGAACCCAAATTGACGATGGCGCCGCGCCCCAGTCGCTTCATGCCGGACACCAGCGCCTGGATGGCAAAAAACGCCGGGCGCTGGTTGACGGCCATACGCTCCTCCCAGTAGGCGGGCGTGACTTCCTCGAGGCTGTGGCGGTCGTCCCGCGCCACGTTGTTGACCAGGGTGTGGAAATCACCCACCTGCGCCACGGCCTGCGCGAGCGCCGCCTGCAAGGCCGCGAGGTCGCGCACATCACAAGGCGCAAACCAAGGCTTGGGGAATCCCGCGTGGGCGATCATTTCCACCAGCGCCTCACTCTCGTCTTTTGCAAAATCGACAAAGGCCACTTGGGCGCCTTGCTCGGCAAATGCTGTCACCATCGCGGCGCCAATGCCGCTGCCACCGCCGGTGATGAACACACGCTGCCCCCGCAGGCTGGGGAAACGGGCGAGCTTCGACGCGTCGGCAGGCTGGGCTTGGTTGGGTCGCATGAGTGACATTCCTAAAGGCTGGATTTTGCGCGACGACGGGAGTTGCTGTGCAGGCCTTTGATTTTCTGCCGACAATGGAGCAGCGTGCCGTTTGGCGAAGCTCATCCACCGGAGACCCCATGATTGTTGTCCACCATCTGAACGATTCCCGCTCGCAACGCGTGCTTTGGCTGCTCGAAGAGCTGGGGCAGGCCTACGAGATCAAACATTACAAACGCGACGCCACGACGCGCCTGGCGCCGCCCGAGCTGCTGGCCATCCACCCGCTGGGCAAGTCGCCGGTGATCACCGATGGCGGGCAAACCATCCACGAATCGGGCGCGATTGTGGATTACATCCTGCGCCACTATGGCAGTGGCAAATTGCAGCCAGCGGCAACCACGACCGAGTTTGAAAGCTACCAGCAGTGGCTGCATTACGCCGAAGGCTCGGCCATGTTGCCGTTTTTGCTCAAGCTTTACGTCTCGCGCCTGGGTGAAGCCGGTGCGCCGCTGTCGCCACGCATTGAGAGCGAGTTGGCCAACCATTTGGGTTTTGTCGAGCACTCGTTGGCGGGCAAAGAATGGCTGGTGGGTAACGCGCTGACAGGCGCCGATGTGATGATGAGTTTTGTCGGCGAAATCGCCGCTGCGCGTACTGACCGCGCCAAATACCCAAACGTCGACGCGTGGGTCAAACGTTTTCAAGCCCGCCCTGCCTATCTGCGTGCGCTGGAGCGCGGTGGGCATTACAACTTTGGGCCTGCCCCGGCAAAAACCTGAGGCAAGGTCAACCTCTCCATCCTCGCGACTTCCAAAACTGTTCACCATGACCGCCGAACTGCAATCACTTTCTGCTCACCCAACGCCACTGACCATCGACATCGTCTCCGACGTGGTCTGCCCCTGGTGTTTCATCGGCAAACGCAAATTGGAAGCTGCACTGAGACTGCCAGCAGCCGCCAACTTGCCGCCCGTGCAGATCCGCTGGCATCCGTTTCAGCTGAACCCCGACTTGCCCGAGGCGGGTGTCTCGCGCAAGGAGTACCTGGAGAACAAATTCGGCGGCCCCGAGCGCGCCAAAGAAATCTATGCCCGCGTGGGCGCGGCAGGCAAAGCCGTCGGGCTGGATTTGAACTTCGACGGGATCAAGCAGCAGGCCAACACGCTCTTGGCGCATGCCTTGATCGCCTATGCGCAAAACAGCCCCAAAAATGACGCCGGCAACCAGCTTGGCAACGATGTCAAAGAGCGGCTTCTGAACGCCTACTTCGTCGAAGGCCGCTTTATTGGCGGCATTGATGTGCTGGTTGACGTGGGGGTGGCCGCCGGGCTCAATGGGGATGAGGTGCGCCAACACCTGAACGACCCCGCCTCCCGCGCCGCAGTCTCACAAGCCGATGCCCAGGCGCGCCAGATGGGCATCAGCGGCGTGCCGTTTTTCATCTTCAACCAGAAGGTGGCGCTCTCGGGGGCGCAAGACCCGGAAACCCTGTTGCAGGCGATGCAGCAAGCGGTTCAGGAAGCGGCGAAGGATGCTGTGAAAGAAGCCATCCCGGCCGGCTGATCACAGGTCGGGAATCAGGCGCCGGCCCATGCTCACCACATCGTCCTGCACATAACCGATGCGTTGGTAAAACGCGATCACATCGGCATTCGCGCTGCGGATTTGCAGATTGATTTTGGGGCAACCGCGCGCCTCCAGCAGGCGCTCTGCTTCGCGCATCAACACCTGGGCGTACGACTTCTTTTGATGTGCTGGCAACACCGCCAGGTAGTTCACCCAGCCGCGATGGCCTTCGTAACCGGCCATCACGCTGGCGACCACCTCGCCACCCAGTGTGCCGACCAGAAACAGCTCGGGCTGCACCGTCATTTTGCGTGCAATGTCTTTGGCCGGATCGTTCCACGCCCGGGTGAGGCCGCAGGCCTGCCAAAGGCGGATGACGGCGGCTTGATCGGCGGGCGCAAAGGGTCGAATGTTCATGGGCAGATGGCATGTTGCATGGCACAAGTTGCAGCTTGAAGCGGCACGCGGGAAGGCGGCAGATCGGCCACGATACCATCAGGCTCCCCCACTAGACATTGACCACCCTGAATTGATGGAACGCAAAACTTCGCTCGACGCGCTCGCCGTTGGCCTGTTGGTGGTGTTTTGCCTGTACAACGGCTTCCAGCAGGTGTTGGTCAAGGCCACGGTGGGCGAGGTGCCGCCAGTGTTCCAGGCCTCGCTGCGCTTCATCGGCGCCACAGTGTTGGTGGCGGCCTTGTGCCGCTGGCGTGGCGTTGCCCTGGTTCACGCGGAAGACCCGTTGCGGGCGGGCTTGCTGGCCGGTCTTCTTTTCGCCGGTGAGTTCGCCTGCATTTATGTGGGGCTGAATTTCACCACGGCGTCCCGCATGACACTGTTTTTGTACACCGCGCCATTCTGGGTGGCAGTGTTGTTACCAATTTTTGTCAAATCCGAGCGCCTGTTCCGCTGGCAGTGGATCGGCCTGGTGCTGGCTTTTTTGGGTGTGCTGATCGCCATGCGGGGCAATGCTTCACCGCAAGGCGCCAATGCTGTGCTGCCTTTGCAGTGGGTCGGCGACGCGCTTGCGCTGGCCGGGGGCATGTTGTGGGGCCTGACCACGGTGGTGATCCGCAGCACGCGCCTGGTGAGCATTCCACCCGAAAAGCTGCTGTTTTACCAACTTCTGTTCTCAGCCATCAGCCTGCCTCTGTTGTCACTGCTGCGGGGTGAGGCCTGGGTCTGGTCCTTCAGCGCATTCGCGGCCACATCGCTGTTGATCCAGACCGTGCTGGGCGCCTTCGTCAGCTTTCTGGCCTGGATGTGGCTGCTTGGGCATTACCCGGCCACCAAGATGTCGGCCTTCGTGTTCCTCACACCCGTGTTTGCGCTGGTCTTTGGCGGTCTGTGGCTGGGTGAGGCCGTTACCTGGAACCTGGTCGCCGCGCTCGCGCTGGTGGCTGCGGGGATTGTGCTGGTGGGGCGCAAACCATAGCCATCAAGCCGATCAACGACCCAACCCAACCCTGCGACGGTGCTCATTCAGGAACGCCGGGGCTGGCGGCATATCGGGTGGCTTGAACTTAACAGTGAATGACTTCATCCACGTAGACATTGCGAGACCAAAATGCCCAGGCCTTTGGATGACCTCCAGGGTATCGCTGAGGGCAAAGTATCCGTTTTCAAAAAGTCTGTCGTGGAATGAGCAAAAACAGATGGTGTTGGACAAGTACCCACGAGCCTCCGGTCGATCAGCCCAACGCGCTACGTGGCTCGTAACCAAAAGTTGACCCTCTTCAATGTCACACAAAGCACAGGAGTCTTTGTAATTCCGCAACGTAGCCTTGCGCAATGCCGCTACCCCACTGCGAATTCGGTTTTGTCCAATGTGGTCCGAGGTGTCGACGTCTTTCAATTGGAGTGTGTTAACCAATGCGGCATTGGCCAGCACATCCTCCGGCGCGTCTTCATTCAACGCATCCAGCTGCCTAAGGTTGAGCACGTAAGATCCAGCTTTCGAAAAATAAAGATAGCCTTCGTCTCGGAGCTCCTGCAGAACCCGGCTCAGCGTCTGACCAGGTGTTTTTCCAACCGACTCAGTCATTCCCACAATGGCGGGAAGCTGCTCATCGAGAAAATGAGCACGGTCAATTTGAACACTTGCATGCCGCCTTGAATAAGTATCCAAAGCTTGCCTGACGGCCTCTTTCCAAGACAACGCGGACATCGCAACAACTCCTCAGACAACCCCTGCTTGCTTCAACGCGGTTATCCGCGCCGCATCCATCCCCAGCTCCGCCAACACTTCTTCCGTGTGTTCCCCCAAAGCTGGCGGCGCGCGGCGCAACACGGGGGGCGTGTCTTTGAGGCGCAGAGGGCTGGCCAAGGTGGAGATGGTGTCGGGCGTTGGCGGGCCTGGCCGACCGGGCTCGACGGGCTGCGTGACCCGGATGCCGCGGTGCTGAACCTGCGCGTCGTCAAAGGCTTCGTTGATGGCATTGATCGGGCCGCAGGGTACGGCTTTGTCTTCGAGAAGTTTGATCCAGTAGGAAGTCGTTTGTGTGCGGGTGACCTCCATCATCAGCGGGATCAAGGTGTCGCGGTTGACGTTGCGCGGGGCGACTTTGTTGAAACGCTCGTCTTGCGCCCACTCGGGTTTGCCTGCGGCTTCACAAAAGCGGGCGAACTGGCCGTCGTTGCCGATGGCCAACAACATTTGGCCGTCGCTGGTCGGGAAGTTTTGGTAGGGCGCAAGGCTCGGGTGGGTGTTGCCTTGGCGTGTGGGCACTGCGCCGGTGTTGAGGAAGCCAATCGCCTGGTTGCCTAGCATGGCCATGCCGCAATCGAGCAGCGCCATGTCGATGTGCTGGCCTTTGCCGGTCCGGTGGCGCACCTCAAGGGCCGCCAGAATCGAGCTGCAAGCAAAGACGCCGGTGAACAAATCGATCACCGCCACACCCACGCGCATCGGGCCAGCGCCAGGTACGCCATCTTGGTGGCCGGTGATGCTCATCATGCCGCTCATGGCCTGGATCATCAGGTCGTAACCCGCACGCGGCGCATACGGGCCATCTTGCCCAAACCCGGTGACGGAGCAATAAATCAGCCGGGGGTTGATGGCCGACAGGCTGGCGTAGTCCAGCCCGTAGTGGGCCAGGCCGCCGACCTTGAAGTTCTCCACCAAAATGTCGCTTTGCGCGGCCAGTTGCTGGATGATGGCTTGGCCTTGCGGCTTGGCGATATCGACTGTGATGGCGCGTTTGTTGCGGTTGGTGCTGTGGAAATAACTGGCGTGTTTCGTCGGATTGCCCTTCGAATCCGGCATGAAGGGCGGGCCCCATTTGCGAGTGTCATCACCGTCGTTGGGCCGCTCGACTTTGATCACGTCAGCACCCAGGTCAGCGAGCATTTGCGCGCAGTAGGGGCCTGCGAGAACACGGGAGAGATCCAGTACTTTAAGGTGGTCCAGCGCACCGGGTTTGATCGTCATTTTGAAATCTTCTCCGAAAAAATGGGGTCAAATTCCAATTATCACGGTGTGGCAAGCCGCCCCGCGCAACTGCGCCCTGCGCGCCGCCCGGATGGGCGTGGTCGCACCGTGTTGAGCGCCCGTTACAGGCTGTGCAACTGGCGCAGAAAAGCGTGCGTCGTCAAAGCAGGAGCCCATCACGCCGGGTGCCAGAGCGCCCACCCGTCCGCCTTGCATCCAGATCGCGCCCACAGCCGTAATGCAGATGTTTCATCAACACCTGCAGCCAGGAGACAAACCCATGGCCAAGATTCTGTTCATCATCAATGCTGTGCTGACTTTCCCGTTTGGCGTCGCAGCGCTGGCCGCGCCGGCGCAGTTGTTCGCCCAGTTCGGTGTACAACTCGACGCGGGCGGGCAGCTGATCGCCCGGGGCTACGCGGCCACCCTGCTGGGCTACGGCCTGGTGATTTTCCTGATGCGCAACCAGACGGATGGGCGCGTCCTGCGCCCATTTCTGCTGTCCATGGCGGTGTTCAATGCAGTGGAAGCCGTCATTCAGGGCATTGCGGGCGCCCAAGGGGTTGCCGCTGCCGTGATCTTTGGCAATGTCGCCTTGCATGCAGCCGTCGCGCTGGCCTGCCTGGTGGCCTGGAGCCGGCAAAAAATCTGACGCGCCCCACCCTGTGGGCGAACGTGGGGGTCACCAATTTTTCGCCGGGCCGCCCCAAGAAAAATTAGCCCCCTCGGGGGGCAGAGAGCCACACGAAGTGGGCGAACGTGAGGGTCTAATTCGCAAAGGCGGCAATGCCGGTCTGCGCCCGGCCGAGGATCAGCGCGTGGATGTCATGCGTGCCCTCGTAGGTGTTGACGACTTCCAGATTGACTAAGTGCCGCGCCACGCCGAATTCATCGCTGATGCCGTTGCCGCCCATCATGTCGCGCGCCAGGCGGGCGATGTCCAGGGCTTTGCCGCAGGAGTTGCGTTTGAGGATGGAGGTGATCTCCACCGACGCCGTGCCTTCGTCTTTCATGCGGCCCAGGCGCAGGCAGCCTTGCAGGCCGAGCGCGATTTCAGTTTGCATGTCGGCGAGTTTTTTCTGGATGAGCTGGTTGGCGGCGAGCGGGCGGCCAAATTGTTTGCGGTCCAGCGTGTATTGGCGGGAGCGAAACCAGCAGTCTTCTGCCGCGCCCAGGGCCCCCCAGGCAATGCCATAACGCGCCGAGTTCAAACAGGTGAAGGGGCCTTTCAAGCCCTGAATTTCGGGGAAGGCATTTTCTTCCGGGCAAAAAACCGCGTCCATCACGATTTCTCCGGTGATTGACGCGCGCAGGCCCACTTTGCTGTGAATCGCCGGGGCGCTCAGGCCTTTCATGCCTTTTTCCAGTACAAAGCCGCGAATCGGCCCGACTTGGCCGGATTCCGAGACCTCTTTGGCCCAGACCACAAACACGTCGGCAATCGGCGAGTTGGAGATCCACATCTTGCTGCCGCTGAGTTTGTAGCCGCCAGGCACTTTTTGTGCGCGCGTGGCCATCGAATTGGGGTCGGAGCCGTGGTCCGGCTCAGTCAGCCCAAAGCAGCCAATCCACTCGCCCGTCGCCAGTTTAGGCAGGTATTTTTGCCGCTGCGCCATGTTGCCGAACTCGTAAATCGGCACCATCACGAGTGAACTTTGCACGCTCATCATCGAGCGGTAACCGCTGTCCACACGCTCCACCTCGCGGGCAATCAGGCCATAGGCGACGTAACTGAGCCCCGGCCCGCCGTAGGCCTCGGGAATAGTCGGCCCCAACAGGCCCATCTCACCCATCTCGCGGAAGATGGCCGGGTCGGTGCTGCCTTCGCGGAACGCCATCGTCACGCGCGGCAGCAGTTTGTCCTGCGAATAGGCGGCGGCAGCATCACGGATGGCGCGTTCGTCTTCTGTCAGTTGCGAATCGAGCAGGAAGGGGTCTTGCCAATTGAAGGCAGCAGTTTGGGCCATGGTGATTCTCAAAGAGTAGTGGTTGAATGCAGGTTGCGTGTTGGGAATTATTATCCGTTTCCGATCAGTCGCCCCATTGAAGCATCAGCAGCACCCACCAACAGGGTGAAGTCGTGAATGGTGGCGCGTGAAAATGTGTTTGGCCGGAATTCGCGGGACGAAAATCCGGCGCAGAAAACCATACAGCACTGGTCAAGCCAGCGCCAGATGCAACGGTCGAACGCGTGACGATCCTTAGAGGGCCGCTCTCAATGCATCCACGAGTTCCCCAGCCTCTGCAGCACCGAAAAGATAATAGTCCGGTCGAACCAAGGCGCAACGGACGCCACTTTGCGTGAACCAGTCGCGATACACGCCGTCCAGGTCAGTACAGGGCATGCTGGGGCCTATGCCAACTGAGCGCGCACCGATTCGGTCAAGAAAGGCCTGTTGCGCCGGACTGAGCAACGCAGCCGGATCATGGTCCAGCCCCAGCAAAATGTGGCCTCGCCCGACCACATCGTCAAACAGGCCGCTGCGCCCATCAAACTGCACCCGGCCTTGTGGTGTGAGTTGGCCGGCTTGGTCGTCGCCTGGTCTCATGGAAGACGAAGTGGCCAATCCGGTATCGGGAAAGCGGTCTTCCTCCTCTTTACCGGGGCCGAGCAGAAAGGCATCGCGCCCAGCCGCTGCTTGCGGGTCCAGGATGCAAATCACGCCGCCGAGCATGATTGAAAAGTCGATGATGCGCCGCACATGGCCACCGCGCTCTGATTGATAACTGTCAAAAACCGCGTCATTCGCCAAGCCACGCAAAACCAAATGCAGCCGCCACGCGAGCGCTGCGGTGTCGCGCAGGCCCGCACACAGGCCTTGTCCGGCAAACGGCGGCATCAAGTGGGCGGCATCACCCGCGATCAGCATACGGCCTTTGCGCCACTCTGATGCCACGCAGCCGCGAAAAGTGTAAACCGCGTGGCGCTCTAGGGTTGCGTTGCCTGCATGCCACCCATGCGCGTCAAGAAGCCGCCAAGCGGCTTCAACGTTGTTCATCTCGTCCTTGGTTTCGCCCGCCAGCAACATGAACTCAAAACGGCGCCGACCTGGCCCGCCACAGACGTTGGTGGTGGGCCGTGCCGGGTCGCACAACTGCACCAGCTCACGGTTCCACAAGGCTGCATCTTTGGGGATCAGGTCAACCACCAGCCAATCGGCAGAAAAGCCAAGGTCTTCATAGGTGCTGCCCATCGCTTCGCGCACAAAGCTGCCTGCGCCATCGCAACCCACCAGATAGCGGGCCCTCAATTGCACGCCAGGAGCTGCGGTTTCGCGGGTATCGTGTGCAACGAGCGTCACGCTGGTCGCGTCCTGCCTGACCTGCCGCACCTCATGGCTTTGCAATAGCTGAACCTGCTCGCCGAAGCTGCGCACCCGCGCATCCAGCACGCGCTCCAGATCAGGCTGACTGAACACGGTGCCCTGGGGCCAGCCCGAAATCGACGGCGCATCCATGCCCGGAAATGATTTGAGCACCTGCCCGGTGGCATTTCGCCATTCATACAAGGGGCTTGTGGTGGTCAACGGCCCAAGCGCTTCCATCACACCCAGCGACTGCAAAATGCGCGCGCACTCGTGGTCAAACGTAACGGCGCGTGGCAACGGATAAAGAGACGGCCACCGCTCCACCACGGCAACGCGGTGCCCGCGTTGGGCCAGCGCGATGGCCAGTGCCTGCCCGACAGGCCCATAACCCACAATGGCCACGTCACAATCAGGATTCACCGGCTGGGACATGTCAACTCCTTAGGATAGGCGGCCAAATCACACGAATTGCGGCCGCCTGGGTACGCAAACGTTCTTGCCCGGTTCGTCATGGCTCAAGCTCTACCTTGTTTTCAATGTGTCCGAGTTTTTCAATCTCGACCCTGACCACGTCACCCGGTTGCAGGAACTTGCCCAGCGCGATGCCGACATTGGCCGGGGTGCCGGTGGCAATCAGATCTCCCGGCTCCAGCGTCATCACTTGTGATAGATGGTGGATTTGCTGCCAGATGTTGTAGATCATGCCGCCAGTGCTGGTCTCTTGGCGCTGTTCACCATTGACCCAGAGGCGCATGGTTAGGGCGTGCGGGTCTTCGATTTCATCGTCGGTTGTGATCCAGGGGCCGGTGGGGCCATGCGAGTCAAACGACTTGCCCAACGTGTAGGTGGGACTCTGGAATTGCCAGTCCCTGGCAGTCACATCGTTGGCAACAAAGTAGCCGCCAACCACACTGCGGGCATCTTCTAGCGACACATAGCGACAGCGTTTTCCGATCACCACGCCCATCTCTGCCTCATAGTCCATCTTGTCGGACACACTGGGCTTGTAGATCGGGTCATAAGGCCCGGCGATGCAGCTGACCTGCTTGTTGAACCAAAGCTGGTTTTTCGGTGTGGGGATGCCCGCCTTGGCAGCTTCGTCGGCATGGGCTTGGTAGTTCATTCCGATGGCCAGGTATTTTTGGGCATCAGGAACCGGCGCTTCGAGCTTGACGCTGGACAACTTGTGGCCCAGCGGCGGGTCGTGCAAAGCGGCGGCGATGGTCTGGCGACCCTGCAGGCCATTAGCCAACAATTCGCGAATCGTCGCCGGCGCGCTTGAATCAAGTTTCGAGATTTCGATCACCTGATCGCCGTGAACCACACCAATTTGGGTGACTTTATTGACCGTAAAACGTGCGAGTTTCATAAGGATATTTGTTAAGAGAAAAATTCGGGGCTGAGCTCGGGTGCCCACTGGCTGAGCTCTTCGTTGTTGATGTGCGCAGTGCCGACGGGCGTGGCATCGTTGACCAGGTCACCGTCGGTCCAGTGTTCAATCTTGTTGCCAAACGGGTCGCGCCAATAGTCAAATAGCTGGCTGCCCTGAATGTGCCGCCCAACCCCCCAACTGTGTTTGTAGCCGCGTGATTTGAGGTGCTGGTTGCCTTGCATCAAATCGTCCAGGTCGAGTACCTCGAAGGCCGAGTGGTCGAAGCGGTTGATGCCGTCCGGTGCCGTGATGAAGGCCACGGTATGGTGGTCGGTCCAGGCAGACCCGAGACCACAGTGCATGAAGGCGGCAATCTGGTTTTCGGGTGGCCCCGCAAAATAAGTGTCTGAGGGTTTGAAGCCGAGGGCGTCGCTGTAGAAAGCCAAGCACGCGTGGAAGTCCTTGACCAACAAGGCAACGTGTCCCAGGCGCATGACGCTGGAGGGCTGGTTTTTGAGGCGAATGACTTTGCCCATGCGCGTGCGCTCGCTGGACGGGTTCATCTGCAAGGGTTCACGGTGCGGCAGCTCGGGCAAAACGGCCTGCCCGTGCAGGGCATCGACCTGAAATCCTGCCGGGTCTGCAAAGCGAACCCGTTGCCCGCCACCCGGTTCCGGATTGTCTTGCACAGGCAAGCCCAGACGGGCTGCCAAGGCCTGCAGGTCTTGCGCGGATTTCATTTTCAGGCCGAAGCCCACGGCCCGGTTGTCCTTGCCAATTTCGGTGATGTGGCAATGCTGCCCGGCAGCGTTGGCGCGCATGTATAACGCGGCAGGCGTTCGGGCGCTGCGATGCAGGCCAAAATCATTGAGAAACGCCTCCATTTTGTCCAGATCATCGGCCTGGTAACGCACATAGGCTATGTCAATGGCGGTTGCTTTTGTAGACATTTGAATACCCTTATCTGAATACCTTGTGAATTGCGTTGGCAGGCTCAGCCCACCGTAGCTTTGACGGGTTCCTTGACACCCAAAGCGACGACGATCAGGCCCACCACGATGGCAACCAAGGCAATCATCGGGATCACGGTGATACCCAGTTTTTGCGCCATGCCCCCCGCCACAGCCGGGGCAATGGCTCCGCCGACGATTTCGCCGATACCCACCACAATGCCTGTTGCGGATGTCGCCAAAGCGGCTGGAACAGCGGCGCTGGTCAGCGGCCCGACGTTGATGGCCACCACACCGGCGTTCATGAAGGCGGCAACAAACAGAACGGCAAACAGCTTGCCTGGATCGGCACCCACGTCTTTGAAAATCCACAGCGCCACCAGTTCAATCGCCAGCGCCAGCAACATCACCGGCTTGCGTCCAAATTTGTCTGACAGCGCGGGGATGGCCACCATGCCGATGAAACTGCCCACGCCCAGACCTGCGAGCACACCGCCCATCTGATCCAGGCTGAGCTTGAGGTGATCGGTCAGGTAGCTGGGCAAGAAGGCTGAGAGGGTAATCAGGCAGGTCAGAAAGCAGCACATGCCCAGCGTATTGACAATCACCGCACGGTTTTTTAGCGCATCGCCCCATGGCGCTGTTGGCTGGTTTGCAAGGGCTTGCGGGGACCGGGTTGGCGCATCGTTGCGTAGCTGTTTCATCATGATGACCGCCAGAATCAGGCCGGGAACCGCGACAATGCCAAACACCCAATGCCAGCTGGGCAACACCTTGAGCAAGGCGACGGCAATCAGCGGCCCGAAGCCCAGACCCACCAGCGGAGCCGCCATTTGCTGAATGCCGACGTTCAGCCCGATTCGGGACGGTTTGGAGGCTTCCACGGTTGCCACAATGCTGGCTGGCAAATAAGCGCCCTCCGCCAGGCCCATGAGCCCACGAATGATGATCAGGCTGACCAGCCCGGTTGCCAACCCGCTGGTCGCCACCAGCAACGAAAAGATGATGACCGCCGGAATGATCACGCGCTTGCGCCCCAGCTTGTCGGACAGGCGGCCGCTGAAAATCGACGAGATGCCCCAGGTCAAGGCCAAGATGGCTGAAATCAGCCCCAGATCCTGGTAGTTGAGGCCCAGCTCTTTTTGCATCACTGGGAACAGCGGGTTGATGATGAATCGGTCCAGGCCCACCATGCCAAAGCCGAGCGCCATGAGCGACACCGCTTTGAATTCGTACTTGGGATCCCATTTGCCAGATCCGCCAGACGCAGCTGGATTGATTGCAGGGGTTTGCATGAAGTTGTCTCCTTATAAATTGGGTAGGTTGGCTGCCAAGATGATTTGCGTTGTTTCCCGAAAGTGTTCAGCAAGCAGCCGCGTCGCTTCAGTGCCGTCGCGGGCCATGGCTGCGTCCATCATTTGCTGGTGTTCGACGATCGTGTTGCGCCTTTCCGGGTGGGTGTGCTGCTCGGCGAGGTTGCGATAGCGCTCTGATTTGTCATACAGGAGGCGGCATATCCGCAAAAGCCAGGGCGAGCCACAGCCCTGGATCAAGGCCTCATGAAACTGGCGATGTACAAGTGCCCATTCACCATGCAGTTCGGGTGTCGTGGGCGCGGGTGTTTTCGAAAGGCGGTGGAAGGCACCCAAAAGGCGAGACTCCCATTCCAGCGAGCCAATGCTGATCGCAGCGTTCAGGGCCAGACTTTCAATGTCGATGCGGGTTTGGGTCAGGTCGAGCAACTCATCGCGCGACACCGGTGCCACACAAAAACCGCGCTGGTCTTCGGATTCGACTAGGCCATCGGTTACCAGGCGGGACAAGGCCTCGCGAATGGCGGTGGTGCCAATCTGATACTGATCCGACAGGTTCTGGATGCGCAGCCGCTCGCTCGGGCGCAATTTGCTCGTGAGAATGTCGTGGCGCAAAAGCTCAAAAGCCTGCGTCGTCAGGCTGCGTGTGCTGGCCGGTCGTACCGATACGGGCGGGGTTGAACGCTTTGGGGGGTTTTCGATTTCCATCATGTAGAGAATTATAGATAAAAATAAGAATTAAATATAATTTTTGATATCATGGAGTTTTCATAGCCTTTTTACCCCAACTCATATGACCCTTCAGACTGTGCATGCCTTTCGTTTAGACGTCGAACTAGCGCCTCCTATTGAAGTGGGGCTGACGCATAGGGGCCTTCGGCGGGTGATCCCGATCATTGGCGGCACTTTTGAGGGTGCTCGCATCAAGGGGCGCATCCTGCCAGGCGGTGCGGACTGGAACGTCGTGCGACCAGATGGTGTGGTTCATCTGTGGGCGCGCTACACGATTCAAACCGACGATGGCGTGAACGTCATGGTGACGAATGAAGGTTTCCAGCAGGGCCCGCCCGACACCATGGAAAAAATTCTGGCCGGCCTTGCTTATGACAAAAACCAGTGGTATGCCCGTACCCGCCCCGTGTTTGAAACGGCTGGTGAACGATATGCTTGGCTGAACCGCTCCGTCTTTATAGGTGACCTGTTGCCACCCGATCACCCGCTGAAGGTGTCAATCGACATTCACGAAGTGCTTTAAGCGAGCGCAGATTTATTCGGCGCGGCGCAAGCTTTGATCAACCCAAGACAGCCGTGCGCACTTTGAATCGACTTGCACTCACGTAACTGCGGCGACATGCCTGCGTTTAACGGTTGGCAATAATCACGGGCCTGGCCGCTTTTCGGCGATTTCTCCAAGCGCTTTTACTCAGGAATTCCATGACCGCTGCAGTCAGCATCACCCGTCCCGCCAACCGAGTTTTAGCCCACACCGGCGCCCAATACCCCATCGTGCAAGCCCCCATGGGCTGGATTGCGCGCACCCAACTGGCCAGCGCCGTGTCACGTGCGGGGGGCTTGGGCATCATCGAAACATCTTCGGGCGAGACGGAAAACTGCCAGGTCGAGATCAGAAAGATGGCGGCTCTGGGCTTGCCATTCGGCGTGAATTTGCCGATCCGCTTTCTCAAGGACGATGCGATGCTGAAGTTTGTCTGCGCCAGCGGGGTGAAGTTTGTGACGACCTCGGCGGGTAGCCCGGCCAAGTTCATCGCGCCCTTGAAAGACGCGGGCATCACCGTTTACCACGCGGTGCCCACGGTAGACGCCGCGATGAAGTGTGTGGACGCGGGCATTGACGGCCTGGTGGTGGAAGGCGGTGAGGGCGGCGGCTTCAAAAACCCGGAAGAAGTCTCGACCTTGGTGCTGCTGCAGGCCATCCGGGCCAGGACCGACGTGCCGATGATCGCCGCCGGCGGCATCTGCGACGGGCGTGGCATGGCGGCGGCGTTTGCGCTGGGCGCCGAGGGCATCCAGATGGGCACGCGGTTTGTGAGCTGTGCCGAGAGCCCCGTGCACATCAACTACAAAAACGCGATTCTGGCGGCCAAAGAAACCGGCACCTTTGTGTTGAACAAAAAATCCACGCCCTGCATCCGCACGCTGAAATCCAACTTGACCACCGAGATCCACGAGGCGGGGGTGATGTCTTTCGAGGCGATGAAGGGCATCCGCACCCTGTATTTTGACGGTGACATGGAGGCCGCACCGGCGCTGGCCGGGCAGTCGGCCGGCCTGATCGACTCGATCAAAACCGCGCAGCAAATCATCGACGAGACGGTGGCCGGGTTTTTTGAAATCATGGCCCGGCTGGGCGGCATGGGGCAGGCGCGCTCGTTTGGGTGAGTGATCCGACATGGGCTGCGGATATTGGTCTCTAAAAAAAGACCTCAAAAATACGTTTATTTAATATTTATTACAATTCTTCGATTTTAATTTTGGTAAAATTATTAATAATTTAATAGCAATAATTTAAACAAATACGTGGCCTCATATCGGATAAATTGGATGTTATATTTTTGAAAATAAATTTTTGAAAATTAATCTGCCCGGCACCACCGGCCAGACGCCGGGCACACCTTGGCCGGTGCGCCGTTTTGCCTGAGCTGTGCTTCCTCCAGCAGCCGCCCGTCTGACGGGGCAACATCAAAGGCGACGTGCAGTGCCCGCGCCACGTCGGCGTTTTCGATGAGCAACTCCCACGTCAGAAATACCTGGGTGCAGTCCTGCTGGGGCGGGAAGTCGGCCACTTCAAACCCGCTGCTGCCGCGTGCAATCACGGCGTGCGCTTGGCCCGTATCGAAGACCACCACCGTGCCGCGTACGAGGGGGATGCGGTGCCCCGTCGCCGCAAAATGCAAGTCCAGGCCCTTGTCTTCACTCAAAAAGAGGTTGCAAAAAGCGAAGCCGCCATACTGCGCGCCGTCATGGTGGTAACGCGCGCCACGGCAAGCCATCAGAGCCACGTCGCTGCTCGCCAACACGTCTTGCAAACCCAGGCTGCGCGTCCAAGCCGCCGCTGCCTGCACACAATGCCGGTAGTCTGGCCAGCGCAGGCGCGCACGGGGTAGCGGCAAGGCTTCCACATCGCCGGGTTCCGAGCCCAGGTGTTGAATGTCACTTTCCCAATCTGCCACCAGCCGGGCGGGCGGCTGGGGTACCGCGACCGTGCCTGACAACACAACATCGCTTACGCGGCGGCTGCGAAGGGTCTCGCCCTGTCCATCACGGCCACCACGCCAGTAATACGCAACGGGGCTGCTTTCAATGCAAGGTTCAGCTCGCTTCATTCCAGAAATGGAATCACTTCACAGAACCCGGCCAGGCCGGTAGCTTGCCCACATCCCGCGCGTCGTGCTGGATGATCACCGTGGCCTTCAGGTTGGCGGCGGTTGTCCTGAAGCGGTCCAGCGAGGCCAGCGTGTCACCCCGGTGGAAGTTGAAGCCGGGCACGCCGTTGTGGGCATAGTTCTCCTGGAAGTGCGTGAGGTCGCCAGAGATCAGCACCGGGCCCATGCCTTTGAGCTGCACCAACAGGCTGTGATGCCCGGGCGTGTGGCCGGGGGTGTTGATGACGACGACCGAGCCGTCGCCAAACACATCCTTGTCACCCGGCAGCGCTTCGAGCTTGCCGGCGCCGCTGATCCAGTGGGCGAACGGCGCCACGTTGGCGCCGACGTTGGGCTTAGGCGCGGTGATGCCGTCCCAGTCGCCCTTGCCGATCAGTATGGTGGCACCGGGGAATGACGCCAACTGGCCGGTATGGTCGGCATGGTAGTGGCTGATGCCCACGTATTTGATCTGTTCGGGTTTGACGTTGATCTGTGCTAGCTGGTCCACGATGCTTAACCGGGGCGCCGGCGCCCCGGCGGTCAAAGCGTGACCGGTGTCCCACAACATGTAGTCGTCGCCCCGTTTGATGAGGTAACAACTGAAGGTGAACATCACCCGGTTGTCGGTGAAGGCCCAGGTGTCGTTGAAGCGGGCGACGAGGTTAAGCACGGGTGTGCCGCAGTCGAGGCGGGCTAGCGTCAGTTCGGGCGCTGGCGGTGTGGTTTGGGCGGCTGAGGGCACGGCGGTGAAGGCGGCTGCGCAAATCAGGGCGATGGTGAGGGGGTGGTTTGAACGCATGGGTGTCTCCTTTTGTTTGGGCCAGAACCTATGGCCGACTATGTCACTGGACGATGAAAACATCAATTGGTTCCGTGGTTTGGGTAACGGACAGTCTTTAACGCGGCTTTCCGTTACCTCTGTGGGTTTCTTGCGCCATGGCTCAATGTCCAAAGGCCTGGACTCATTCACTCCACCCAATTTTCGACCTGCAACCCCGGCACGCGGGCGAATTCACGGGCGTTGTTGGTGACCAGCGTCCAGCCTTCAGCGAGCGCATGGGCGGCTAACCATAAGTCGTTGTTGCCAATCGGCTGGCCCAGTTGTTGCAGCGTGGCACGGATGTGGCCATAGTGCTCTGCGGCTGCCATGGGCAAAGCGCGGGGCGGAATCATCTGGACCAATTCGTCAATGGTTGCCAGGGCACGTGACCGGGACTGGCTTTTTTCTGCCCCAAACCGCAACTCACCCACGGTGATGGTGGACATGGCCAATTCCTGAATGGCGTGTTGCTCGAAACGATGGCGCACCGCCAGTGGCCGCCCTTTGGCGATGTAGATGCAGATGTTCGTGTCCAGCAAGTAACGGATCAGCGCGTTGGCCATGCTCACAAGGCTTCGCGCTCTTGGGGCAGCGTATCTTGCCGGCCTTCGGCCATGAAGTCAGCCGGCAAACGGGTCAGTAAGTCAAAAATGCCAGCCGCATTGGTGGGAATTTGGCGCAGCACAATGTCATTGCCTTGGCGAAATATCTCGACCTGATCCACGTCAAACCGAAACTCCTTGGGCAAACGCACGGCCTGGCTATTGCCAGACTGGAAAACGCGGGCGTATGTCATGTGGGCTCCTTGTGAGTGTATAAACATATAGTATATACATTGCCTTGAAATGAAGTCTGTTACCCGAAACTTACCCCTCACCACAGAACAGAAAATTTACACTCTTGCGCCAATCTCGTGCAGCGCATGAATATTTGTTAACTTCCATATTAACAATTTGGGCGTTTGCTCTCAATTTTGAGTTTCTGAAAAAAAATCAGCATTCAGGCCACGCTAAATATCATTAATTAGCTATATGATTTATGGCAATTGTCTGCCAATGTTGACTCTCCTCCACACGAGTTGAGCCCGTCAAGCCCATTCCGCCGAATGAATCAGCCGCTTAGGCCGTCAACTGCGCCCCAGGCCTGAGCCACTGCGCCAGGCGCTCGGCCATGGGGGTCAGGGGCACGCTGGCGCGGGCGATCAGCACGATGTCGGGGGCGAGCAGTTTTTCAGCCACAGGGATCACGTCAATCGCCGCCTTGAACATGGGCGCGTCCGTCCATTGGCGCGGCAGCAGCACCAACGCGTCGGTGGTGGACAACAGGCTTAAGAGGCCCAGGGTGGATTCCATGCGCATCCAGGTCAGCGGCGGCGCAAGGCCGTAGGTTTTGAACAACTCGTCGTATTCTTCTTCCTCGCGCTCGCGCAGGCCGGTGAGCAGCCAGTCGGCCTCGGTCAGATGCTTCAGGCTGTCAGCGCCCTGCAGCGGGTGCCCGCGCCGCCCGACCACCACGCGTTCATTGGCAAACAGCAGTTCCACACGCAGGCTGCTATCCACCCGCTCGGGGCGCGGTCCAATGAAAAAGTCCAGCTGGCCTGACAGCAAGCGCGCCTCTGTGGTCGGGTAGACGCCCTCGATCACCCGCAAACGACCCTGCGGGTAGTGGCGGCGAAACGCGCGCGCGCCGTCGGGCAGCAATGCAATCATGGCGGCGGTGGACAGGGCAATGGCTACGCTGCCCTGGCTGGCCCCGGCCAGTTGGGCCACTTCCTCGACGGCACGGCGAATCTCCTCGGTGGCGCTTTGGGCGCGCTGCAAAAAGCGCTGGCCAATCTCCGTCAACACCACGCCGCGCGTGTGCCGCTCAACCAGCGAGGCGTTGAGTTCACGCTCCAGCTCGCGCAGGCTGCGGGTCAGGGCGGGCTGTGCCAAACCCAGCGCCCGCGCCGCGCCGCGCAAGCTGCCGTGTTGGGCGATGGCAACAAAGTCGCGCAACTGGTGGAGTTTGAGGCGCGCGGTCACGGCGGGGTGGCCAGCTCGCGCGCCACTGCTTTGGCGGGCGGCTTGCCGTTGTCCGCGACATGAGGACACGGCACGCGGTGGGGCTTGGCAGGCTTTGATTCGGTTTTGTACGGCATGGAAAGTGACAACAAACAGGCATCAATAGAATCATTTTGCCATCTTTTGTTAGCACAAATTTACTTTTACCATGCGCCTCGATGCACCTCAACGTCTACCTAAACTGTGCCGCAACCCAGCGCCGAAACCTCTGAACTGCATACCGACGTGGCCATCGTCGGCGCGGGCCCCAGCGGGCTGATGCTGGCGATCGAACTGGGCGTGCGCGGCATCGCCTGCGTCTTGCTGGAGGCGAACCTGAACCCGCCCACGGCCCCCAAAGCGAACGCCACCTCGGCGCGCACCATGGAGCACTACCGCCGTCGGGGGTTTGCGCATTTGGTGCGGGTAGCGGGCCTGGCGCCTGACCACCCGCAAGACGTGTTGTACTGCACACGGCTCGGTGGGCGCGAGATCGCCCGCTTCAAGATTCCATCACGCGCGCAGGCGGCCAGCCGCTCTGATTTTGGCGACTATGGCGAAGCCGCCTGGCCCACGCCGGAGTTGCCGCATCGGGCGCAGCAGATGTATATTGAGCCGATTTTGCGCGATCAAGTCGCCAAACTCCCCAGTGTGGACGCGCGTTACGGCTGGCGGGTGGAGGTCGTGTCTGACGCGGGCGAGGCCGCCACATTGGAAGCCACCCAAACCGCCAGCGGGCAGCAATTGCGGGTGCGGGCGCGATACATCGTTGGTTGTGATGCCGCCAAAAGCCTCGTGCGCGCGGCCATGGGCGTAGGTTACGCGGGTGCCAGCGACGAGCAACGCGAATTTTTTGGCGGCCAGATGTTGTCCATCCACTTCCGTGCCAAAGACCTGTACGCACGCCTATCTGGGGGCGCGCTCAAGCGGCCCGCCTGGCAAAGCTGGGTCATGAACCGCGAAATGCGCGGCATTCTGGTGGCCATCAACGGTGTGGACGAGTTCGGCATGGGCATACAGCTCAGACCTGGCCAAAAGGCGGACAGTGTGGACATCGCCCACGTCTTCAAAACGCTGACGGGCCTGGCGGGCGAACCGGTCCGCTACGAACTGCTGAACCTGGGCACTTGGCTGGCCGGCTACATGCTGGTGGCCGAGCGGTTCAAAAAGGGGCGGCTGCTGATTGCAGGCGACGCCGCCCACTTGTTCACGCCCACGGCCGGCATGGGTTACAACACCAGTGTGGATGACGCCGTCAACCTCGGCTGGAAACTCGCCGCCGTGTGCCAAGGCTGGGCGCCCGAGCGGCTCCTGGATACGTATTTTGAGGAGCGCCACCCCATCGCGCAACGCAACACCCGCTTTGCCAAAACCATGGCCGACAGCATCGGGCGGGTCGCAATTCCAGAGGACGTTGAGGCTGAAGGCGCCAAGGGCGATGCCGCACGCACCACCCTGGGCGAGGCATTGCTCCAGCATGTGAACAGTGAATACAACATCCCCGGCCTGCAACTGGGCCTGCTCTACCAGAGCGCCATTGTGGCGGCCGAGTCGACCCCGCCACCACCCAACGCGCCCAACCGCTACGTGCCCAGCGGCTACCCCGGTGCCCGGGCGCCGCATGTCGCCACGGCGGATGGCGGTTCGATTTTGGACAAATTTGGACGGGACTTCACGCTGCTGTGCCTCGGAAGCACTTTCAGCCCGGCCGACTGGCAGGCGGCAGCAGCTCAACTTGACATGCCCTTGCACGTTTTGGCCAACGCCGATCCGCGGGCGCGCGCTTTGTATGGCGCAGACTTGATCTTGATCCGCCCAGACCACCATATTGCCTGGCGCGGCGACGCTTCGGCCAAGCCCCTCAAGCTGCTCGCCGCTGCCATTTGCAAAGTGGCTGCAAAAGACCGGGCGGCTTGACAGCCGCCGCGCCAAGCCTGACACCGCTTACAAAAACACTCAACCTGAAGGAGACCTTGATGAAACGTCTGAATTTCTTGAAAACCCTGATTGCTGTCGCTGCGCTTGGCGCAAGCAGTTTGGCTTTGGCGCAAGCCTGGCCGACCCGGCCCGTCAAACTGGTGTTGGGCGCGCCTGCGGGTACCGCGCCAGACACAGCGGCGCGTATCGTCGCTGAGAAACTCAGCACCCTGTGGGGTCAGCCGGTGTTGATCGACAATCGGCCTGGCGCGGGCGGCATGATTGCGATGAACGCCGTGCGTGACGCTACCGACAGCCACACCTTCATGTTCGCCCACGCCGGCGCGGTGCTGGTAACGCCCAAGATCATGAAGGCCGCCAAGTACGACCCCGTCAACGATTTCATTACCCTGGGCATCGTGGCAGACTCCCCGATGATGATCGTTGCCAATAATGAGACTGGCGAAAAAACCATGGCCGACCTCATCAAGGCGGCCAAGGCCAAGCCCGACACCTTTGTGATCGGCAGCACCGAAAAAGCCACTTTGCCTTATCTGGTGGGCGAAAGCATCGCCGCCGCTGCGGGCGCCAAATTCCAGCATGTGCCGTTCAACCAACCCGCTCAGGCGATTGCGGCTTTGGTGAAGGGTGATTTGCACTACTACGTGGACGGTATCGCACCCATCCTGCCGCTGGTGCGCTCTGGGCGCATGAAAGCTGTGGCGGTCACCACCGCGCAGCGCCTGCCGGGACTGGAAGACATCCCGCTGGTGCAAGACGTCTTGCCTGGTTTTGTGGCGGTGGGCTGGTTTTCCTTGCTCGGCCCCAAGGCCATGCCTGCGGATGCCGCTGCCAAGGTGAATGCCGATCTGACCACCGTGTTGCGCATGCCTGATGTGGGCACCAAAATGCGTGACATCAGCCTGTTCCCCTCCCCGAAAAGCCTCGCTGAGTCCAATGCCTTCATGAAGTCTGAAGTCGAACGCTGGGCTGCTGTCATCAAAAAAGTGGGCATTGAACCGCAATGAGTGACGGTCGCCAGCGTCCTCGCCGGGTCGCCGGCAAAGTCGCCATCATCAGCGGCGGCCTGGGCGGCATTGGCATGGGCATCGCGCTGCGGCTTGGGCAGGAGGGCGCGAAGATTGTTCTGGCCGATTTGCAGACCGATACCGGCGCTGCCGCCAGTGCGACGGCCTTGGCCCAACTAGGAGTCTGGGCGGCAGAAGCCAAATCGTGACAACAAAAATGTGAGCTGGCGCGTTAAAGGCAGATGACCGCAAGCTATATGGTGTACCACCCCGAACAGCAGCAACTCTTGCCCAGCGCATTGCAAGACTGGCTGCCC
>JANLYO010000283.1:0-16512 GCA_031365665.1 Rhodoferax sp.
CCGGAACGCGGGGTGTCGGCAAGACCACGGTATCCCGCGTTCTGGCCAAGTCCCTCAACTGCCTTGGAGCCGACGGCACCGGAGAGATCACCTCGGCGCCATGTGGAGTCTGTCAGGCCTGCACCGATATCGATGCCGGGCGTTTCATCGACTACACCGAACTGGACGCGGCGTCCAACCGCGGTATCGACGACGTCCAGACCTTGCTCGAGCAAGCGGTCTACAAGCCGGTTCAGGGACGCTTCAAGGTCTTCATGATCGACGAGGTCCACATGCTGACAGGACCCGCCTTCAACGCCATGCTCAAGACGCTGGAGGAGCCGCCCGAATACCTGAAGTTCGTGCTGGCCACCACCGACCCGCAGAAAGTGCCGGTCACCGTGTTGTCGCGCTGTCTGCAGTTCAACCTGCGCCCGATGGCACCCGAGACCATCCACGAGCATTTGGTGAAATTGATGCAGGTCGAAAACGTCAACGCCGATGCGCCCGCGCTGCGGCTACTGGCGCGTGCGGCGCGTGGCTCGATGCGCGATGCGTTGTCTTTGACCGACCAGGCCATCGCCTTTGGCAACGGCACGCTGGGCACTGACACCGTGCGCCGGATGCTCGGCAGTGTCGACCGCAGCCACGTTTTCGGCTTGATCGAAGCGCTCGCCCGTGGTGATGGCAAGGCCATCGTCGATACCTCGGAACTGCTACGCGTCAATGGCCAAAGTGCGGCCTCCACGCTGGAAGAAATGAGCGTGGTGTTGCAGCGCATGGCGGTGTTGCAGGCCGTGCAACAAGCCGTCGGACGGGCCGACGAAGACACGGACCCCGAAGCCGCCGACATCGCCCGCCTGGCCCTCGCCATGGCCCCTGATGAGACGCAACTGCTGTACAGCCTGTGCCTGCACGGGCGCGGCGAACTGGGCCTTGCACCCGATGAATACGCGGCGCTCACCATGGTGTTGTTGCGCCTGCTGGCGTTCAAACCAACGGGGGCTCGCGCCAACTCGGCAGCGTCAGCGCCGCCCGACTTACAAACCGTTCAGACGGAAAAAAAAACTCTGAATCGGGCTGAGGCACTGGCCAGCCTGAATCCTGCGCCTGCTGCCCCTGCCCGAACTGACGCTGCGCTGGCAACTGTTGTTTTACGCGAACCCAATCCAGCCCCGGCTCCGGCTTCCGTTCCAGCCTCGGCCACTGAACCGATTGCCGCGGCTTCAGCCGCACCCGCAGGACAAATTCTGCACGTGCGCGATGCACCCCAGGCACGGGCCACCGCGCCAGACTCAAAACAAAATGGCGCGCTGGGCCAAACAGAATATGCCCAACACGCTACCCAAGCGGTAGCAATCCCGGTGCGCCAACAGCATGAATCACAAGTCGATGGGCCGGTGTCTCAAAGCAACGCTGCGCAAGTGCTGCGCACGGAAGACGGTGATTTTTGGCATCCGCTGGTGCAACAATTGGTGGCCAATGACTTGGTGGCAGCGCTGGTGCGCGAACTGGCCTTGCAGTCGCAACTGGTGGCACGCGATACCGACCAATGGATTCTTCGCGTCGAGCGTGAGTCGCTCAACCAATCCGGCAGCCGCGACCGTTTGCAGGCGGCGCTGCAATTGGCGGGGTACCCGGTCAAACTGGTGGTGGAAGTCGGGCGGGTAGGCGACAGCCCGGCCAAACGCAACGTGCAGGCGCTGGCCGAGCGTCAGTTGGCAGCAGAAAAAATCATTTTTGAAGATGCCTTTGTGCAAGAGATGATGCGCGACTTTGGAGCGAAAATCGTGCCAGGCAGCATCAAACCGCTCTAATTTCAACCCGCGCAATCCCGTTCAATCAAAGGAAACACGATGTTCAACAAAGGCCAACTGGCCGGGCTGATGAAGCAGGCCCAGGCGATGCAGGACAACATGAAAAAGGCGCAGGATGAGCTGGGCAATGTCGAAGTCACCGGCGAGTCGGGCGCGGGCCTGGTGAAAGTCACGATGACCTGCAAACACGACGTGCGACGCGTCATGATCGACCCCAGCCTGCTGGCGGACGACAAAGACATGCTCGAAGACCTGGTCGCCGCCGCCTTCAATGCCGCTGTGCGCAAGGCCGAGGACACCAGCAGCGAGAAGATGGGCAAGATCACCGCCGGCATGCCGGGTTTGCCCGGCGGCATGAAGTTCCCCTTCTAAAGGTATGGCTTCCACGCTCCGCCGCTCTTCGAGAACCCTTGGGGCGGCGCGGCGGGAAATTTTCGCTCTTTCCAGTTTGCCTGTCGCTGGCCTTAATGGCTGATTCCAATTCGCTAGAAACGCTGATCCAGGCGTTGCGCCAGTTGCCGGGTGTGGGCGTGAAGTCGGCGTCGCGCATGGCGTTTCACCTCTTGCAGCGCAACCGCCCCGGTGCGCAGTCGCTGGCGCGGGCGCTGGACCAGGCGGTGCAAACCGTTCGCCAGTGCGATTTGTGCCACACGTTCACGGAAAGCCCCATCTGCACGACCTGCGCAGATGCGCGCCGTGACCGCAGCAAACTGTGCATCGTCGAGACGCCTGCAGACCAGTCCGCCGTGGAGCGCACCCTGGCGTACAACGGTTTGTATTTCGTGTTGATGGGGCACCTAAGCCCGCTGGACGGCATTGGGCCCAAAGACATCGGCCTGAAAAAACTTTTCGACCGGGCGCTCGAGGGTGAAGTCTCGGAGGTGATATTGGCCACCAATTTCACGGCTGAAGGCGAGGCGACGGCCCACGTGATCAGCGAAGCCCTCAAACCGCGCGGGCTCAAGCTCACCCGGCTGGCGCGCGGCGTGCCAGTGGGCAGTGAACTGGAGTACGTTGATTTGGGCACCATCGCCCACGCGCTGGTCGACCGCCGTTAGAAATTCATAGTGAAAACCCGCAGGGGATGTTCCCGATGCGGTTTCAGGCCACCGCTTCTATGCTTGATGCAAATTACAAACATAAGCATCAAGAGGAGACACCATGCGCAGGGGCCAGCCCAACATTTCGATACAACTTGCATTGCGCCGCAGGCAAGTGATCGTTGTGGCCGGTGTATTGGCGGCGTCAATGGCTGCGCCGACCGTGTGGGCGCAGCCCAAACTTGAAAAATCAAAAATCACCATTGCCGTCGGTGGCAAATCGGGGTTTTATTTCCTGCCCTTGGCGATAGCCGAGCAGTTGGGGTATTTCAAAGCGGAGGGCCTGGACGTCGAGATCAACGATTTTGCCGGCGGCGAGCGGGCGCTGCAGGCGGTGGTGGCAGGCGCGGCTGACGTAGTGAGCGGCGCTTACGAACACACCATCAACCTGCAAAGCAAAGGTCAGTTTTTCCAGGCCTTTGTGTTGCAGGGCCGGGCACCGGCGATTGTGCTGGCGGTATCCACCAAAGCCATGCCCCATTACAAAACGGTAACGGATCTGCGTGGCAAAAAAATCGGCGTGACTGCGCCGGGCTCTTCCACCAACATGGTCTCCAATCTGGTGTTGTCGCGCGCCGGGCTCACGGGCGAAGACGTCAGCTACATTGGCGTGGGCACAGCGGCGGGCGCCTTGTCCGCCGTGCGCTCGGGGCAGATTGACGCCATCAGCAACATCGACCCGGTGATGACGATGCTGGAGCAAAAAGGCGATGTGCGCGTCATTACGGACACCCGCACGCTGAGGGGCACGCTGGAGGTGTTTGGCGGCCCCATGCCGGCCGGCTGCCTGTATGCGCCCACTGAGTTTTTGCAGAAAAACCCCAACACGGCGCAGGCCCTGGCCAACGCCATCGTGCATGCGCTCAAGTGGCTGCAAACGGCGGGGCCTGGCGATATCATCAAAACCGTGCCAGAGGCTTATTTTCTGGGCGACCGCAGTTTGTATCTGGCAGCTTTCAACAAGATTCGCGAAGCCATTGCCGTGGATGGCCTGATCCCCGAGGAAGGCGCCCGCACAGCCGTGAAGGCACTGGCGAGTTTTGACACCAATGTGCGGGCCGAGAAGATCGTACTGGCCCGGACTTTCACCAATGAGTTTGCGCGCCGGGCCAAAGACAAATTCAAGGTGTGACGCGCACCGTGCAGGCTTGCGCAATTGCCACTTCCAACACACGGTCAGCAGACCTGCAGCCCAAACACTAGAATGGCTCCACCCAATCTAGCTACTGACGGGTATAGATCAATCCATTACATTGGAGACAAGCATCATGCGATTTCGGAAAATTTGGGGTGTCACGCTTTTTGCCAGCCTGGCCACGGCTGCTGGTGCGCAAACCACCGCCCCGGCTGCCGCACCGCCACCGGCCTGGAAGCAGGGCATGTCCGCAGAGCAGGAAAAATCACCCTTGCACCCGTTTGCCGGGCACGTGACGGGCCGCTCCGCCAGCGAGCTGCCGATGAACAAGCTCAAATTGCCGGACGGCTTCAAGATTGAAGTCTGGGCTGATGGCGTGCCCGACGCGCGTTCACTCGCACTGGGCGACAAAGGTACCGTCTTCGTGAGCAACCGCGTGCAATCGAGTGTTTATGCGATTGTGGAAAGCGGTGGCAAACGCGAAGTCAAAACAGTGTTCAAAGGCATGAAGTCGCCCAATGGCATCGTGTTTGACAAAGGCTCGCTGTTTGTAGCGGAGCGCCATCGCATCACGCGTTTTGACGACATCGAAAACAAACTGGCCAACCCAGGCCCTGGCACTGTGGTGATTGACGATCTTGACCCTAGCAGCCAACCCGGCCACTTCTGGAAATACATGGCCATGGGCCCGGACGGCAAGTTGTATTTCAACATTGGCTCGCCGCAAAACATCACCATGCCGACCTACAACGAAGCCTCGATTTTGCGGGTTGATGCGAAGACCGGCATCATGGAAAACTTCGCCCAAGGTGTGCGCAACAGCGTGGGCATGGCCTTCCATCCGGTGTCGGGCGACCTTTGGTTCACCGAACACGCCCGTGACTGGATGGGCAATGACCTGCCCAACGACGAGCTGAATGTGGCCAAAACCAAGGGCCAACATTTCGGTTTCCCGTATTGCCACCAAGGCGATGTGCTGGATCCGGTTTATGGCAAAAACCGTTCTTGCAGCGAGTTCACGCCGCCTGCGCTGAACCTGGGTGCGCACATGGCGCCGGTGGGCATGAAGTTCTATACCGGCAACATGTTCCCCGCCGAGTATAAAAACAGCATGTTCATCGCCCAGAAAGGCTCTTGGAACCGCGAGATCAAACAGGGCTACAACTTGATTCGTGTGTCGCTCGACGCGAGTGGCAAACCGACCCGCCACACCTTCCTCGAAGGCTTCCTGGAAAACGACCGTGCTGACCCCCCGATGTGGGGCCGACCGACCGACGTGTTGCAAATGAAGGACGGCTCGATCCTGCTGTCTGACGACTACAACGGTGTGGTCTACCGCATCAGCTACGCGAAATAATTGACATGACAAAACCCCACCAGGCGCGCTCACGCAAGGCGCTGTGGTGGCGCAACACGGCGGCCCGGCAACTGGCCGCCGTTTTTGTGCCCACCGCCATTGCGCTGTTTACGCCATTTGCCCACGCCGGGCTGGAAGAAGGCCGCGTCAAATCCCAAGTTTGTGCCGCTTGCCATGGCGTGGATGGCAATTCGCCCTTGCCGCTGGTGCCTTCGCTGGCCGGGCAGCCACGCCAGTTCATCACCACGGCACTCTTCATGTTCCGTGAAGGCAGGCGTGTGAACGAGCAGATGACGCCTTTTGTCGACAAACTCAGCAATGCCGATTTGAATGACCTGGCCCAGTATTTTTCTTCACAAAAACTGGCGACGCCCAAACGCAGCTCAGACCCTGCCTTAGTGGCGCGGGCCAAGGAAATCTCCGAGCGCAACAATTGCGTGGCCTGCCACACCGCCACCTTGGTCGGTCAGCAGCACATACCGCGCCTGGCGGGGCAACACAAAGACTATTTGCTGGAGCAACTCAAAGGCTTCAAGGCCGGTAAACGCGCCGACTATGACGGCACCATGACGTCCGCCGCCCAGGCCTTGAAGCCTGAAGAGCTGGAGCCGCTGGCAGACTATTTGTCGACCCTGGTCGCACCCTGATCCAAGGTGGCACAGCGGGCCAACGCGGCCTGGCTGGGTTGCCAGCAGCAACGTCGCCTATCGCTTGGCGACTTTTGTTGATTTGCTGCCGCTGCGATTGGCGTGTTTTGCAGCGCTGCCACTGCGTGATGCCTTGGCAACACCCACACCTTTTTTGCCCGCTTGGGCCATCTTGCCTTTGGTCGGCAAATACAAAACGACCTGCTGCCCCTTGGCGAAACTGGCGCCGCTGCTGACGTTGTTCCACTCCGCCACATTGGCGGCCGTGAGCTTGTAACGTTTGGCCAGGGCGGCCAACGATTCCGCCCGTGCGGCTTTGACCACGGTGCGCCGCGCCAGCACTTCCGGCGACAGGCCAATCTGGCCGTTATCGGCCACTTCCACGGCCACGTCGTGTTCGATGCGGCTGCTGCGCGGCACCACCAGGGTCGAACCTGCCTTGATCATCGAACGCGGCGGAATGTGGTTGATGGCGCGCAACTCCTCTTCACTCATGCCCGCCTTCTTGGCCGCGTCGGCGGATTTCATCGTCGAGGGCACGGTCCAGACGGTCCAAGTGGCCAAGCGCCCGCCGGCAAAACCATTGATGTTTTTCTGGAAGACTTCCGCCTGGTCCCAAGGCAACAGAATCTGCGGCGTGCCCGCTGCCAGCAAGACCGGGCGGTTGGCGGACGGGTTGAGCGCTTTGAAGTCCTCGACCGTCACCTCGGCCAGTTTGGCGGCAAGCGCCACGTCCATGTCGCGGGTGATCGTCACACTCTGGAAGAACGGGTGGTTTTCGATCAAAGGCAGGCTTGATTTGAAAGCCTCTGGCGAAGTCACAATGTTTTTGACGGCCTGCAGCTTGGGCACATATTGCCGCGTCTCGACCGGCATGTTCAAGTCCAGGTAACCCGTGCCCAAACCGGCGCGTTTGTTTTTGGCGATGGCGCGCGAGACGCTGCCTTCACCCCAGTTGTAGGCGGCCAGGGCCAAGTGCCAGTCGCCAAACATGCCGTGCAGTTTTTGCAGGTAGTCCAGCGCCGCGCGGGTGGAGGCCAACACGTCGCGCCGGTCGTCGCGGAAAGCGTTTTGTTTCAGCTCGAAATGCCGCCCTGTGGCGGGCATGAACTGCCACATGCCCGCCGCTTTGGCGCTGGAGACAGCCTGCGGATTGAACGCGCTTTCGATGAAAGGCAAGAGCGCCAGCTCCGACGGCATGTTGCGCCGCTCCAGCTCTTCGACGATATGGAACAGGTATTTGCGCGAACGCTCGGTCATGCGGGCGATGTAATCGGGCCGCGTCGCGTAATACTGCTCGCGGTCTTTAACCTGGTCACTCTCCAGATTGGGCATCGCGTAACCGCGGCGGATGCGTTCCCACAGGTCGGCCGGTGGCGCGAGCAGGGCGACAACTTGGGCTTGCGCCTGGGCTGCAGAGATGGGTTTGAGCGGATCATCGGCACCAACACCGGCAGCAGCTTGGGCAGACAGCGGCGCTCGGGCACGGCTTGATGGTGTTGTTCCCGAGGTGGAAGCTGCGGCTGTGGCTGAAGAGGCAGCGCCCGTTACAGGCGCAACACCCGTGGGAGCGATTAAATCTGGCGGTGCCGGGGCATCGTGAACGTGGGTGGCGCAGCCGCCGAGCAAAGTGATGAGCAAAGCGGCGGGCCAAGTGCCAAGTGTCATCGCGGCAACGCGGAATCTCATCGGAAGCGCCCTGTGCAACGGTGCATGACTAGAATTGCCCCGTCATCCCGAATCGGGCCGAGGTCGCTGGGAAAGAATGATGTCAGGCGCATGGACAGACAAATTATAAGTTTGCAAGACTGGTTTGAGACGCCGCCTGGCCGTTATTTGCGCGATTGGGAGCGGGCCGAGTTCGATCTTGCTGTGGCCGACATCTTTGGCTACCACGCCTTGCAGTTGGGGCTGCCCGCCATGCCTGCGCTGCACGCCAACCGCATGCCGCACCGTTGGGTGGCCGGTGCGCCCAACGGGCAAGGGCAGGGCGATGGCCTGGGACACAAACTGGTTTTGGACACCGGTGTCACCTCCTTGGTCACCGACTACGCCGCCCTGCCGTTTCCCGCCAACAGCCTGGATTTGGTCGTTTTGCCGCATGCGCTGGAGCTCGGCGCCGACCCGCACGCCACGCTGCGTGAAGTCGAGCGCGTGCTCGTGCCCGAGGGGCGGGTGGTGATCAGCGGCCTGAACCCTGCCAGCCTGTGGGGGCTGCGCCAGCGCCGCGCGCACCTGTACCGGCGTTTTGGATTCGGCGATCTGTTCCTGCCGCCCAGCGGCGAGTTCATTGGTTACTGGCGTTTGCGCGACTGGCTGCGGCTCTTGAGTTTCGAAGTGGAAACCGGCAGATTTGGCGGCTACCGGCCTTCGGTGATGTCGGAAAAATGGCTGAACCGCTTTGAATGGATGGATCGCCTTGGCCCGCGCTGGTGGCCGATTTTCGGCGCGGTGTATTTTGTCGTCGCGGTGAAAAAAGTGCGCGGCATGCGCTTGATCGGCCCGGCCTGGAAGACCGCGCCCGCGCGCAGCACGACGCCGGTTTCCATCACCGGGCGCGCCAGTGGCACACATTCGCAAATCGACCACTATTAATAATGTAGCTGCATAGCTATATAATACGTGACTCAGTGGCCGAATCGTTTTTAAGTTTGGGTTGCAGCGGGTGATTGGCGCTTAATAGTACCCAAAATGGGTATGATAGGTGTCAAAACCACTTCCAAGCGGAAGACTTTGAATAAAAATGGCCTTTAGGCCACATTTTATATGGTTCAATAGCTACTATTTATGTAGCATCTAAAATCACGCCGTTGACGTCGATGACTCCAGGAAAAACCCCGATATGCCACTTCTCCCCGCCGTCACCCTGTACACCGATGGCGCCTGCAAAGGCAACCCTGGCCCCGGCGGCTGGGGCGTCTTGTTGATTTCGGGCAACACTGAAAAAGAGATTTTCGGTGGCGAATTGGCGACCACCAACAACCGCATGGAAATGACGGCGGTGATCGAGGGTTTGCAGGCGCTTAAAAAGCCCTGCCAGGTCACGCTTTACCTCGACAGCCAATACGTGCGCCAGGGCATCACCGAGTGGATTCACGGCTGGAAAGCACGCGGCTGGCGCACGGCGGCCAAGCAGCCGGTGAAAAATGTGGACCTGTGGCAGCGGCTGGACGGCGTCGTCAGCACCAGTGGCCACCAGATCGACTGGCACTGGGTCAAAGGCCACGCGGGCGACCCCGGCAACGAGCGGGCCGACGCACTGGCGAACCGGGGTGTCGATCTGGCTTTGAAACGCTGATTGTGAAGCAGAGGTAAAGCTCTGCAAATCAATAGAAAAAGCGCCTGAAAATTGCCCCAACTTGAGGCATTGCGGCGCTTTGCCCGTAGTTCCACTGAGGTGGTTTTTGTTGCTTCCTGCTACATTTTCGGGCTGGCTGGTGGGCAAGCCCAGGGTGAATCCGTCTTAACCCGGCGTGAACCTCAATTTGAACCAACACCCGCAAGATCAATCAAAGCAAGAATTCATGGCATCCAAAGCAATTTACTCCGTCATTGCCATCGTTGGCATCGCTGCCGCCTCCGGTGCCGCCTGGTGGTACCAAAGCAAACCCAAAGGCCCGAATGAAGTCACCGCCACATCGGGTGGGGCTGCGGGTGGGGGGGCCTCACCCGCTGCCAACGCGCCCGCCGGGGCGGCATCGGCCCCCCGGCCCGCCGGTGTGGAAGTCGCCAAAGTTGAAAAAATGCTGCTGCAAGACGACGCCCAAGCCGTGGGCAGCCTGCGTTCGCGCCAAAGCGTGATGATGCGCCCCGAGGTGCCGGGCCGCATCAAACAAATCGGCTTTACCGACGGCGCGCGCGTGCGCAAAGGCCAGGTGCTGGTGCAACTGGACGACGTGTTGCAACGCGCCGAGATCAAACAGGCGCAAGCGCAGGTGTCCATCGCCAATGCCAACTTGAAACGCAACCAGGAACTGGTGGCCCAGAATTTTGTCGCCCAGCGCGTGCTGGAAGAAAGCGCCGCCAACCTGCAAGTGGCCGAGGCGCAACTCGCGCTCTCGTGCGCACGTTTGTCGCGCATGGCGATCCTCGCGCCTTTTGACGGCACGGTGGGCATACGCAACGTCAACATTGGCGACTTCGTCAAAGACGGCGCTGACCTGATCAACCTGGAAGACATCGGCAGCATGTTTGTCGACTTTCGCCTGCCCGAACGTTTTCAGGGCAAGCTGCGCCTGCAACAACCGGTGGACTTGACGCTGGACGCCTACCCAGGCCGCGCCTTCAAAGCGAAAATCGAGGCGATTGACCCGCTGGTCGATACGAACGGACGTTCGGTGGGTGTACGCGCGATTTTGCCCAACAACATGGGTGAGGCGGCACGTGAATCCGGGCGCGGCGGGCCTGGCGGCCCTGGAGGCAGGCCTGGTGGTTCTGCCAATGCGGGTGCTCCTGGCGCGCCAAGTGCTTCAGGATCAGCAGCGGGTGCGCGCGCCAGTGCGCCTGCGGGCATGCAGGTGGCTGCGCAAGCCGGTTCACCCAGTGCGGGTCAGGGTGCAGGACGTCCCGGCGCGGGCTTGGCGCCCGGCGGACGGCCCGGCGGCGGCGCAGCGGCTGGCCCTGGTGGGCGTCCTGGCGGTCTCGGAGGTCGTGTACCAGCGGACGCAGCAGCCAGCCCGAGCCTGGACGCGCTGGGTTGCCCAATCGATCCGGCGACTGTGGTGGCCAATGCCGCTGCGAACGTGCCAGGCGGTGGTGGGGGAAGTGGCGGCGGCGCAGCCGCAGGCGCCATGGCCAGTGGGCCTCGACCCGCTGGCGCTCGCCCACCTGGCGGCGGCGGCGCTTCAGGTGGCGCAGGTGGCCCCGGTAGTCCGGGCGCGGCAGGTGGCAACCCGATGCCGTTGCGTCCCGGCATGTTCGCGCGGGTCAATACGGTGTTTTCCGTGAACGACAACGCGCTGGTGGTGCCTGAAGAGGCCATCGTGCCGCAAGGCGGGCGCCAGTTTGTCGTCAAATCGGTCTTGCCCGAAGATGTGCCTGCGCTGGACAAATCCAAGTTGCCCGCCGAGGTGAAGTTTGTCTCCCAGCGCCAGGAAGTGCGCCTGGGCATTCGCCGGGGCGGTCGGGTCGAAGTGGTCAGCGGGCTCGAAGAAGGGCAAACCGTGGTGGTCGCCGGGCACCAGCGCCTACAGCGCGACGGCACCCCGCTTCGGGTGATTGAACTGGGTCGGCCGGCGCAAGGTGGCGCTGCGCCAGGGCCTGCGGGCGCGGCCTCTGCTGCCAGCGCCGGGTCGGGCGCAGTCTCTGCAGGCACCGTGGCAACGGCCCCTGCCGCAGCCGCCAGCCGGTAGCCCGCACACATTAGGAGCCTCCATGCAGCTGGCTGAAACCTCCATCCGCCGCCCGGTGTTTGCCACCGTGCTCTCGCTCTTGATCGTGCTGGTCGGCGCGGTCTCCTACACCCGCCTGTCGGTGCGGGAGTACCCCAAAATCGATGAGCCGGTGGTTTCCATCACCACCGTGTTTACCGGCGCGTCCAGCGAAGTCGTCGAAGGCCAGGTCTCCAAGATCCTAGAGGACTCCATCGCCGGGATTGAAGGGGTGGACGTGATCACCTCCATCAGCCGCCCCGAGCGCAGCTTGATCTCGGTGCGTTTTGCCTTGACGCGCAATGCCGACAGTGCCGCCGCCGATGTGCGCGACAAAGTCACGCGGGTGCGCCAGCGCCTGCCGCAGGGCATTGACGAGCCGGTCATCGCCAAAGTGGAGGCCGACGCTTTTCCCGTGATTTTCCTCGCGTTGAACTCCGAGACGCATACCTCGCTGCAGCTCTCCGAGATGGCCAATCTGCTGGTCAAACCGATCTTGCAAACAGCCACAGGCGTGGCCGATGTGATCATTCCTGGCGAGCGCAAGTTCTCGATGCGCGTCTGGGTGGACCCCGACAAACTGGCGGCCTACAAACTCACCATCCAGGATCTTGAAGACGCGCTGCGCCGCTCCAACCTCGAGGTGCCCGCGGGCCGCATTGAAAGCAATCTGCGTGAATTCAACGTGACGGCTGCCACCGATTTGCAGCGGCCTGGCGAGTTTGCGCAAGTGGTGATCCGCAACGTCAACGGCACCTCGGTGCGCATTGCCGACGTGGCGCGCGTGCAGGTCGGCCCTGCCGAAGAGCGCAGCAGCGTGCGCCTGAATGGCCGCGACGCCTTGGGCATCGGCGTGATCCGCCAGGCCACGGCCAACCCGCTGGAGCTGTCTGAGAGCGTGCGCGGCCTGTTGGACAAAGTGCGGCGCGACGTGCCCGCCGGCGTGCAGATTGAAGTCGCCAATGACAACTCGGTCTTCATTGACCGCTCCATCAAAGCCGTGTTCCAGACGATTGTGGAAGCCTCGGTGTTGGTGGCGCTGGTGATCTTTGTGTTTTTGCGCACGTTCCGGGCGTCGATCATTCCGCTGTTGGCGATTCCCGTTTCGCTGGTGGGCGCGTTTGCGCTGATGGGCATGGCCGGGTTCAGCGTCAACACGCTCACGCTTTTGGCGCTGGTGCTCGCGATTGGCCTGGTGGTGGACGACGCGATTGTGATGCTGGAGAACATCTACCGGCATATCGAAGAAGGCATGGCGCCTTTCCAGGCTGCGCTCAAAGGCGCACGCGAGGTGGGTTTTGCGATTGTCGCCATGACGATGACCCTGGTGGCCGTGTACACGCCGCTGGCCTTCGCGCCGGGGCGCACCGGGCGCCTGTTCACCGAATTTGCCTTGGCGCTCGCGGGCGCGGTGGTGGTCTCGGGCATTGTGGCGCTGACCTTGTCGCCAATGTTGTCGTCGATCCTGCTCAAACACAACCCCAAGCCGAATTTCTTCGACCGCGGCATGGAAGCTGTTTTCCAGTCCCTCACGCGCGGTTATGGCCACGTGCTGAACTGGACGCTGCGCCACCGCTGGCTGGTGATCTTGGTGATGGTCGGCAGTGGCTGGGTGAGCTGGGCGGTGCTAGGCGAGATCAAGCGCGAGTTGTCGCCCATCGAAGACCGGGGCGTGATTCTGGCGCAGGTGAACGCGCCGGATGGCTCGACGCTCGAATACACCAACCGTTACGCCCGTGCCATTGAACGTGTGGGTGAGGGCTACCCGGAAATCGACCGCATTTTTGGCAACATCGGCAACCCGACGGTGGCGCAGGGCAATGTGTTTTTCCGCACCGTGCCGTGGGAAGAGCGCAAAAAAACCACGATGGAGATGGCGCGTGAAATGACGCCGCGTGTGGCCGGCATGTCGGGTGTCACGGCTTTCCCGATCACGCCGCCCTCGCTCGGGCAGGGCTTTACACAGCGGCCCATCAACTACGTCATCATCACCTCTGACAGCTACCAAAACCTGGCGCAAACCGTGCGGCAGTTCCAGGATGAAATCGCCAAAAACCCTGGCTTTATCCAGGTGGATACCGACCTTCGGCTGAACAAGCCCGAAATCAAACTCGAAGTCGACCGCGAACGCGCCGCCGACATGGGTGTGCCGGTCGAGTCCATCGCGCGCGCGGTCGAGACCATGCTGGGCGGGCGCAAGGTCACGCGCTATAAAAAAGAGGGCGAGCAATACGACGTGATCGTGCAGACCACCGCCACCGGGCGCGACACGCCGGATGACATCGAAAAACTCTTCGTGCGGGGCCGCAACGAGGTGATGATTCCGCTCTCGGCCTTGGTCAAAATCCGCGAAATCGTGGTGCCACGCGAGCTGAACCATTTTGGCCAGCGCCGCTCGGCCACGATCACCGCCAACCTGGCGCCCGCGTATTCGCTGGGTGAGGCGCTGACCTTCCTGGATGCCACCGCCAAGACCGTGTTGAAACCGGGCTACGCCACTGATCTGAACGGCATCAGCCGCGAGTTCAAAAACTCGTCTGACTCGCTCACCCTGGTGTTCGGCCTGGCGCTGCTCTTCATCTTTTTGGTGCTGGCGGCGCAGTTCGAAAGTTTTGTCGATCCCTTTGTCATCATGCTCAGCGTGCCGCTGTCGATGGCGGGCGCGCTCTTGGCCTTGCAGTGGTCGGGCGGCACCTTGAACGTGTTCAGCCAGATCGGTTTGATCACCCTGGTGGGCCTGATCACCAAACACGGCATTTTGATCGTCGAATTTGCCAACCAATTGCGCGAGCAGGGCCTGGACACACTCGCGGCCATCAAAAAATCGGCCACCCAGCGCCTGCGGCCCATCATGATGACCACCGGTGCCATGGTGCTGGGCGCCTAGCCCCTGGCGTTGGCCAGCGGCGCAGGCGCTGAAAGCCGCAAGCAGATTGGCTGGGTGATCGTCGGCGGCATGAGTTTGGGAACCCTGCTCACGATTTTTGTGGTGCCCACGATGTACACACTCTTGGCACGCAAGTTTGCACCGGGTGCGAAGAAGGAAAAAGCGCTGGAAGATGTGGCGGGCGCCCACCCGGTAGCTGCAGCGGAATAAATCATACCCAAAATGGGTATGAAAAACTTGGCTTGGCCCTGTTTTTCAGATTTTCAAATAGAACTGGTGCTTGGGCCACGTAATATATAGATAGTTAGCTATACTAAATATAGCAACTTTGAATTGGTGTCAAGGTTTTTTTGCGCATGCAGCGCGCTCAAAAGCGGCCAATTCAGCGGCCAACTAAGCGGTCATTTCAAGTGCCGATCACCCCACCGTCCCGCCTGCGGATGGCGACGGTTGCAGAGCGCGGCCGGCCGCCTGGCGTGTAGTCGGGCCAATTCGAAAATTTGGCGGGTTCGCGCGGATCGCTGCGGTCGGTCGGCGTCTCACCGGGGTGCTGGATGTTGATGAACACCGTGGTGCCGTCCGGCGTGAAGGTGCAGCCGGTGATTTCGCAATTGGTCGGGCCGGTCAAAAAACGGCGGGTGTCGCCGGTGGCCGGGTCACAGGCCAGCATCTGGTTGTTGCCGATACGCTCGAATTCGCCCTTGTACATCTGCGTGGCGTGCGCGTCAGTCTGGATCCACAACACGCCGCGTTTGTCAAAAGCGATGCCGTCAGGACAGCCATAGATGTCGCCCTTGATGTTGCCCTTCGCCTCGGGGCGCGGGTTGGCCGGGTCGCCCGCCAGCACCAGCAAATTCCATTTGAAACCGCCGCCGTCAAAGTCGCCGTCGTCCTTCCAGCGGATGATCTGGCCCATGCTGTTGTTGGCGCGGGGATTGGCCGCGTCCACGCCCGGTTGGTTGGGTTGGCCGCGCGAGCTGTTGTTGGTCAGCGTGCAGTAAACCCAGCCGTTGTTGGGGTCAATCGCCAGCCACTCGGGGCGGTCCATCTTGGTGGCGCCCAGAATGTCGCTGGCCTGGCGCGCTTTGATCAGCACCTCGCCTTGATCTGCAAAACCGTTGGCGGCTGTCAGCGGCCCCTGGCCGTAGGTCAATGGCAACCAGGCGCCTGAGCCATCCGCATCAAAACGCGCGACGAACAAGCTGCCGTGGTCCAGCAAATCCTTGTTGGCCTGCGCTTTGGTCAAGCCGCCGCCGCCCGGCGCGATCTTGTCGCGGCTGACGAATTTGTAGATGTATTCAAAACGCGCATCTTCGCCGGAATACACCACCGCGCGGCCGTCTTGGGTGACGCCCACCCAGGCGCCTTCGTGCGCGGCGCGGCCGAGTGCGGTGCGTTTCACGGGTGTGCTGGCCGGATCCATCGGGTCGACTTCGACGACCCAGCCAAAGCGGTTGAACTCGTTGGGGTTTTGTTTCAAATCGAACCGGGCATCATGTTTTTCCCACTGGTACGCGCCATCTTTGCGTGCGCCCCAGCGGCGCTGGTGCGGCGTCGGCGCATCGACGCCGCCAAAATAAAAAGCCCAGTTTTCTTCACCCGACAGGTAGGTGCCCCAGGGCGTTTGGCTGGCGGCGCAGTTGTTCAGCGTGCCCAGAATGGTGGCGCCCGCCGGGTCTGCCGCCGTGCGCATCATGGCGTGGCCGGCCGCAGGGCCGCCCACGCGAAATGGCGTGTCCATGGTGAAGCGCCGCGCGTAGCGTGAGGGCCGCACCATGCGCCAGGTGTTGTCTTTGAGCTCGACTTCAAACACGGCCAAGCCGTGGGCATTTTGCGATTTTTTGACCTTCTCTGCGTTCATTGCGGCAAAACCGCCCACATGCAATAAACCGTCGTCGGTGTACTCGTGGTTGAGGGCGATCAGGCCGCGCGTGGAGCTGCCCGCCAGCGGGAAATACTCCATGCCGTCGTGGTGCATGCCCATCTGCACGGCCTGCTCGGCAGCCGTGTTGGAGCCGTCGGTTTTGAACGCCGGCATGTTGCCTGCCATGCCGATGGCGTCGCCCCAGGCGGCCAGCGGCGTAGCGACATAAGCCTCGGGCACCACCAGCGCGTCACCCATGCCAACGGGAATGCCTTTGAACCCGATTTTCGGCCCGCTGCTGCCGGGCGCGGCGCAACCGGCCAGCGGCGTCAGCAAGCCAGCCAAGCTGATGCCTGC
>JANLYO010000285.1:0-3081 GCA_031365665.1 Rhodoferax sp.
GGTGAAGACACCACCGCCAATACCTTGGCCTGGATGCTGCACCTGCTGCAACAAAACCCAAAGGCCTTGCAACGTGTTCAAAACGAGGTGTGCAGCATTGCGCCAGAGCCCTCGCAATTCACCATGGAATTGATGGACAGCCTGGTGTTTCTGGAAGCCTGCTGCTCAGAAACCATGCGTCTCAAACCGGTCGCGCCCTTCATACCGCTGATGGCCTTGCGCGATACGCAGGTAGGCGACGTCGTCGTGCCCAAGAACACTCTCATCTGGGGCGTGCTGCGCCACCACAGCGTGAGTGAACCCTGGTTCGCCGATCCTGCTGCTTTCAAACCGGAGCGCTGGCTGGACACCGCTGAAGTGCCACTGTCCACCTCGGCCAAGCGAGCCGCCCTGCCTTTCGGGTCTGGCGCCCGCATGTGCCCTGGACGGTACCTTGCACTTCTGGAAATGAAAATGGCCATGGCCATGCTGCTGGCCAGTTTTGACATTGAATCTGTGTCCACGCCGGACGGTCTGGCACCCCAGGAACTGATGGCCTTCACCATGAACCCCGTCGGTTTGACCATGCGGCTCAAAGAGCGGGCGGTACGAATTTAGAAATTGGATCGCTACTTTTTATGTAGCTAACTATTCAATATTCAAATGACCAAGGTTTGACTTTTTTCATCAAAACTTGGCAAACTTTGCAAACGTCTTGCGGAATTTCGCCACCTTGGGCCCCGCCACCGCCATGCAATAGCCTTGCGTCGGATTGCGTTCAAAGAAGTCCTGGTGGTACGCCTCCGCTGGCCAGTAGTTGGCCAGTGGCAGCACTTCGGTCACGATCTTGCGGGAGAAGAATCCGGCATCTTTGCCCATCTCGCTGATGACCTCGGCTGCAGCCTGTTGTTGCTCCGGGTTCGAATAATAAATGCCGCTGCGGTATTGTGTGCCTTGGTCGTTGCCTTGGCGGTTCAAGGTGGTCGGATCGTGGATGACAAAGAAGATCTCCAGGATGTCGCGGGTGCTGATCTGTGCGGGGTCATAGACGAGCTTCACCACCTCGTTATGTCCGGTGGTGCCCGCGCACACGTCCTCATAACTCGGGTGCTGCACATGGCCATTGCTGTAGCCGCTTTCGACATCCGTGACACCCTTCACGCCGACATAAACAGCCTCGGTGCACCAAAAGCAACCGCCTCCGAGCGTGATCGTTTGCGAAGTTTGAGCCATGCGATGTTCCAGTCAAATAGTTCGATTGTTCCGTATGTCGCCTAAACGACCCGTACCTTACGTGCCAAGTGCAAAATCGTATCAGCAATGGCAAGGGTATGTCCGGGTATGGATGGTTTGAGGCCTTGGCTAACATCGGCTTCGAACCGGCTTAAAGGCAGTACATTACCGCGTAGCTTGGTTTCAACTTATAACAAATGACAACTCAATTTCTTGCCCATGAGCCTGCCTGCATCGCTGACAGCATCAGATAGCCAGACGGTTTTGCTGAGTGTTCGTGGTGTCACCGTCCGGTTTGGCGGTATCGTGGCCTTGGACTCAGTCAGTTTCGATGTCGCCAAGGGCAGCATTTGCGGCCTGATTGGCCCCAACGGCGCCGGCAAAACGACCCTTTTCAACTGCATGAGCCGGCTGTACGCCTACCAAAGCGGCGACATCCAGTTTGAAGGCAAATCAATCACCACAACGCCCACCCACGAAGTGGCAGGCTTGGGCATGGGCCGAACCTTCCAGAATTTGGCCATGTTCGCCACTCTTCCGGTGCGCGAGAACATCATGATTGGCGCACACTCGCGTTCCAAGGCCGGGTTTGCTGCCAGCGCCTTGCGTTTGCCGTCTGTGCGTGCGGAAGAGCAAGGGCTGCGCCATCGGGCAGACGGAATTCTTGACTACATGGGCCTGGCGCCGCACGCGCACAAACCCGTGCGCGACCTGCCATTTGCGATTCAAAAACGCGTCGAATTGGGCCGGGCACTGGCGGCTGACCCCAAACTTTTGATGCTGGATGAGCCGGCTGCGGGCTTGAACCACGAAGAGCTGGAAGACTTGGGGCGGATGATCAAAGACATCCGCGACCGCCTCAAGATCACGGTGCTGCTGGTGGAGCACCACATGAGTTTGGTCATGGGCGTGTCTGACCATATTGTGGCCTTGAACTTCGGCAAGAAAATCGCCGAAGGGGATCCCGCCCATATCCAGAACCATCCCGACGTCATAGAAGCCTATTTGGGGAAACCAGCCGATGCCAAAGCTGCTTGAAGTCAACGGCTTGAATGCCGCGTATGGTGCGACCAAAGTATTGCATGACATCAATTTTTCGCTTGAAACCGGACATATAACGGCCATTTTGGGTGCCAACGGGGCGGGTAAAACCACCACCCTGCGCAGCCTTTGCCAAACCGTGAAAACCACCGGCAGCATCGTTTTTGATGGGCAACAACTCGTTGGCAAGTCAACAGAAAGCATTGTTCGCATGGGCGTCGCCCACGTGCCCGAAGGCCGCGGCACCTTCACCGCGCTGTCTACCGAAGAAAACCTGCGCCTGGGGGCCTATGTTCGCGCCGACAAAGCTGAGCTTGCGTTGGACATGGAAAAGGCCTTCACCCGGTTTCCCATCCTGAAACAAAGGCGGCACCAGCAAGCCGGCACCTTGTCCGGCGGCGAGCAGCAGATGCTGGCGATCAGCCGCGCGCTGATGTTGCGCCCCAAACTGCTCTTGCTCGACGAGCCGTCGTTCGGGCTTGCGCCATTGATCGTGGCTGAAATTTTCCGCATCATGCGCACCATCAACAAAGAAGACAAAGTCAGCATGTTGCTGGTTGAGCAAAATGCGAGTCTGGCGCTGGATTTGGCCGACCACGCGTATTTGCTGGAAACCGGCAAAGTGGCTTTGTCTGGCCCCAGCGAACAGATCAAAAACGACGAGACCGTACGCAAGGCGTATCTGGGCTACTAGGAAAAAGCAACAAACATGGAAGCCTTCCTTCAACAAATTGCCTCTGGCCTGAGCAACGGCTGCATTTATGGCTCCGTGGCCTTGGCGCTGGTGATGATTTACCAGTCCACCCACCACATCAATTTCGCACAGGG
>JANLYO010000034.1:0-2190 GCA_031365665.1 Rhodoferax sp.
CGATGTCGGTGATCCCCGCTTTCGTCGGCATGTACCTGCTGGGCTTTTCGGTCAATGTGGTCACCCTGCTGGCCCTGTCGCTCGTCGTCGGCATCCTGGTGGACGACGCGATCGTGGAAGTCGAGAACATCGTGCGCCACCTGCGCATGGGCAAAACGCCCTACCAGGCGGCGATGGAAGCGGCGGACGAAATCGGCCTGGCCGTGATTGCCACCACCTTCACCTTGATCGCTGTGTTTCTGCCCACAGCCTTCATGAGCGGCGTGGCGGGCAAATTTTTCAAGCAGTTTGGCTGGACCGCCTCGCTGGCCGTGGGCGCTTCCTTGATCGTCGCCCGCATGCTCACGCCGATGATGGCCGCCTACATTCTCAAACCCATCGTCACCGCATACAAAGAACCGGGCTGGCTGAAGATTTACATGAAGATGGCGAGTTGGTGTGTGCAGCACCGGCTCATCACGGCGATTGCCTCAGCCGGGTTTTTCATCGGCTCGATCATGCTGATTCCGCTCCTGCCGACCGGTTTTGTGCCGCCCGATGACAACTCGCAAACGCAGGTGTACCTTGAGCTTCCACCCGGTTCAACGCTTAGCCAGACCATGGCCGCCGCAGAAGCCGCCCGCGTATTGATTGGCAAGGTCGAACATGTCAAAAGCGTTTACACCACCATTGGCGGCGGCAGCGTGGGCTCAGACCCCTTCGCACCCCAAGGCGCCGCCGAAGCGCGCAAGGCCTCACTGACCATCATCCTATCGGAGCGGGCCGTGCGGCCGCGCAAACAAGGCGTTGAAGCCAACATCCGCAAGGCTTTGGAGCCTCTGCCAGGTGTGCGCAGCAAAGTCGGCCTGGGCGGTTCGGGTGAAAAATACATCTTGGTGCTGACCGGTTCCGACCCGCTGGTCTTGGCCAGTGCGGCGCAGGCGGTCGAGAGGGACCTGCGCACCATTCCTGGCTTGGGCAGCATCACCTCCACGGCCAGCCTGATCCGGCCTGAAATCGCGGTGCGGCCCAATTTTGCAGCGGCGGCCGATTTGGGCGTCAATACGGCGTCCATCGCCGAAACCCTGCGCATCGCCACCGCCGGCGACTACGACATCTCGCTGCCCAAACTCAACCTCTCGCAGCGCCAGGTGCCCATCAGCGTGCGTTTGCAGGACGATGCCCGCAAAGACCTGGCGCTCTTGGAGCGGCTGGCCGTGCCGGGCGTGCGTGGCCCGGTGATGCTGGCGCAGGTCGCCACACTGGAGATGACCGGCGGGCCTGCGGTGATTGACCGTTATGACCGTGCGCGCAACGTCAACTTCGAAATCGAGCTCTCCGGCCTGCCGCTGGGCGATGTGACGGAGGCCGTCAAGCAACTGCCTGCCATCAAATCCCTGCCCGCCAGTGTAAAAGTGGTCGAAGTCGGTGATGCTGAGGTCATGGGTGAACTCTTTGCCAGCTTTGGCTTGGCAATGCTCACAGGCGTCTTGTGCATCTACATCGTGCTGGTGCTTTTGTTCAAAGACTTCCTGCATCCGGTGACGATTTTGTGCGCCCTGCCGCTGGCGCTGGGCGGCGCGTTTGTCGGACTGCTTGTCGCTGACAAGAGTTTCTCGATGCCCTCACTCATTGGCCTCATCATGCTGATGGGTGTGGCCACCAAAAATTCTATTTTGCTGGTGGAATACGCCATCGTCGCCCGGCGCGACCACGCCATGACGCGCCTTGAAGCGCTCCTGGACGCCTGCCACAAACGCGCGCGCCCGATCATCATGACCACCCTGGCGATGGGCGCGGGCATGATGCCGATCGCGCTGGGATGGGGTGAGGCGGACTCCAGTTTCCGCTCGCCCATGTCGGTCGCCGTGATTGGCGGACTGATCACCTCCACTTTGCTCAGCCTGCTGGTGGTGCCCGCCGTGTTCACCTACGTGGACGATCTGGAGCACTTGATCAAGCGGATGTGGGGAAAACTGCGGCGCAGCAAGCCGCCAACGCCTGTCGTGACAGCTACGGCCACCGAAGCAGCCAGGCCCTGAGCCACCCAAGGTGTCTGGCGTCTAATTTCATTTCTAATTCATTAGTGTAATAATATTGCTCCATCAACACTGATGGAGCAATTCATGTCGCGACCGTTCACTGGAGAGGAGGAAGTCCTCAACCGTGCCCGCCAGACAATCCGCAGCGATTGCACGCTGGAGCAGTTTC
>JANLYO010000040.1:0-2218 GCA_031365665.1 Rhodoferax sp.
GCACCTACCTTGGCTGGAACGTCACGGCAGATGGCGCCCGGCCCTTCCACAAAGGCCAGATCTGCAATTACGTGGGCGGCATGGTGCCATTTGCCCGCGACGCCTACGAGCGCAAGGCCAATGATGACCCGCGTCTCTCGCTACAGGAACGTTATGGCAGCCACGAGGGGTATGTAGACGCCGTCAAACTGGCGGCGGCCAAGGCGGTTGCCGAAGGTTTCCTGTTGCCGGTGGATGGCATCCAGTTGATCAACGCGGCCAGCGCCAGCGCGGTGTTGCGCTGATCCGCATCCAGCCCTTTGCCTCCATCCCATCAACCTTGAGGACGCCATGACAACGTCACGCCTGCTTTTTCAATCTGTCGGCGCGCTCACGCTGTCCTGGCTGGCTGCAACCGGCTTTGCTGCCGACTTCCCGGCGCCCAAGGAAGGCGCCTACATCGTCAAGGACTTCAAGTTCCACACCGGTGAGGTCATGCCCGAGCTGCGCATGAACTATGTCACCGTGGGCGACCCCAGGGGCGAGCCGGTGCTGGTGATGCATGGCACCACAGGCTCGGGCGCCGGCATGTTGAATCCCGCTTATGGCGGGCAGCTCTTCGGTGCGGGCCAGCCGCTGGATGCGGCCAAATACTTCATCATCCTGCCCGATTCAGTGGGCACTGGCAAATCCAGCAAACCGTCCGACGGGCTCAAGGCCGCCTTCCCGCGTTACAACTACAACGACACGGTGGATGCGCAATACCGGCTCATCACCGAACATTTTGGCATCAAGAAACTGCGCCTGGTCACCGGCAATTCGATGGGCGGCATGCAGACCTGGGTGTGGGGCACACGTTATCCCGATGCGATGGACGCGCTTTTGCCCATGGCGTCGCAGCCCACCGCCATGTCCAGCCGCAACTGGATGATGCGCCGCCTTATCGTCGATTCGATCCGCAACGACCCCGAGTGGATGGGCGGCAACTACACCAAGCAACCCAGAAGCGCGGCGTTCGCCTCGGTGTTTTACGGCATCGGCACCAACGGCGGCAACCAAGCGCTGGCTATCGCAGCGCCCACAGCCGCTGCCGCCAACCGCCTGCTCGATGCGCGCCTGGCAGCGCCCTATACAGGGGACGCGAACAACCACCTCTACCAATGGGACAGCTCGCGCGACTACGACACCTCACCAGACCTCGAGAAGATCAAGGCAGCTCTGCTGGTGGTGAACTCTGCCGATGACGAACGCAACCCGCCCGAAACCGGTTTGATGGATGCAGCGCTGAAACGCATCCCTGGCGCGAAATACCACTTGATTCCCGGTAGTCCAGAAACTGCCGGACACGGAACGGCAGGACAGGCGCGGTTTTACAAAGACCAGTTGGCGGAGCTGCTCAGGACTGCGCCGAGGCGCTGACAGCTTTGCTCGCAGCCTTGCGCCGCGCCCGCCAAGCACCCGCCAACACCAACAAACCCGGCACAAAAATCATCGCCCAGATGATTTTGTCCAGGTGTTGCTTCACAAACGGGATGTTGCCAAAAAAGTAGCCAATGGTGACGATGCCGCCGACCCACAAGGCGCCGCCAGTCACGTCATACAACGTGAACTTGGCGCGCGTCATCTGCGCCACGCCGGCCACAAAGGGCGCAAAGGTGCGCAGGAAGGGCATGAAACGCGCCGCCACAATGGTGATGCCGCCATATTGCTCGTAAAACGCGTGGGCCTGGTTGAACGCGCGTTTATTGAAAAATTTCGAGTCTTCCCACTGGAAGACCTTGGGGCCGAAATAGTGCCCAATGGTGTAGTTGCTCTGGTTGCCCAGCACCGCCGCCGCAAACAGCAAGCCAACGGACAGCGGGTAACTCATCAGCCCCACGCCGCACATTGCGCCCACCACAAACAGCAGCGAGTCGCCCGGCAAAAACGGCATGACCACCACGCCGGTCTCGACAAAAATGATCAAAAACAGCAGGGCATAGACCCAGCCGCCATAGTTGATGACAAAGGCCTCGAGGTGTTTGTCGACATGCAGGATGAAGTCCAGCAGAAAAGCGGCAATTTCCATAGGGCTGGATTATCCCAGCTTGGGCGGCGTGATTCATCCTAGAGACATCTGCGACGGCTCTAAAATGAAATCGTGAATGCCCTGTTGTCCCCTTCCACAAGCAAAACCATCGCTGAGCGTCGCCCCATCCGCGAACTGCCCGATGAGTTGATCAGCCAGATCGCCGCCGGT
>JANLYO010000043.1:0-3084 GCA_031365665.1 Rhodoferax sp.
GCCCAGCGCCAGCAAGGCGGCCAAGAGGCCCCAGACCCAGCTTGGCGTGCGTTTGATGATTTCAACAATGGATTCGGGGTGTTGGGTGATGAGCTGGATAATCATGGTATAAATAATATGTAAAGATTGATTTAATTAAAAATGGTACTTAGACCACGTAAATATTGGATAAATTGCTATGTTTATTTAAGTAAATAAATTACAATTTATGCTCTGTTTTATATTTAAAATATTTAATAAACTAAAAATTAGACCAAACCCAGCCACTCGCCCCAGATCAACTGGCCCAAGTAGCGGTTCGGCGCCAGGGTGAAAAAGCCCGCCACGAGGCAGGCGCCGATGTAAAGGTTCACCATCGTCAAGCGGTGGCCCCGAATGTTCCCTTTGACAAGAAACCGAAACGCCACGAACAACATCACCAGCACCAGCGGAATCAGCAAGTGGATCGGGCTGAACGCCAGGCCGGCAAACGCGACTTGCAGCCCGGTTTCACTGCGGATGAAGATCGCCGAAATCGCCGCCACCAGCATCAGCGTGACCCAGGCGTACCCGAAGGCGCGGTGTAGGCGCGGGCGCGTCGTGCGGCCCTTGCGCGCCCACAAGGCGACCGGGCCGGTGAGGACGGCCAGAATGGCGGCCGTCATGTGCACGGCAATCAGGGGTGTGAGGGGGTGGCTGGCTTGCATGGTTCGCTCCATCGGTGGGTTGATGGAGCGGACTTTGCCGGGTTACAAGGCCCACAGCCACAGCGCTGCGACGAAATGCAGGCTTTGGGGCGTGAAACGGCGGTTGGGCGGCGCGGAATGCCGCCGGAAAAACAGGCTAAATCAGCAGTTCGGCCACCGGCTCCGCGCCGCGCAGGTAAATCACCGCGCCGCCATCGGACGTGATGGCGGCATGCGGAACACCTTGACGGCCCATGTGAAAACTTCCAGCGGCCAGCTCCAGCTCGGTGCCAATGCGCAGCACGCCGCTGATCACGATGCATTCTTCATCGACCGGGTGGCGGTGCGCGGGCAACACGGCGCCGGGTGCCAGGCGCAGCAGGTAAGACATCAAACCCCCGCCCTGCTGCAGCACCTTGCGCTCAATGCCAGGCAGGAATTTATGCCAGCCATCGGCAGTGGCGGGCACGGTCAGGTGGCGCGGCGTGGCGTCTTCTGCAATACGCGCCATGAGTTTGTGGCGCACGCGCTCCAGCAGCTTGGGCGGCGCTGCTTCGTCGGTATGGGCAGAGGTCAGGGCCAGGACGATGTCGTCGTCCAGGACATTGAGTGCCGGGTTGGGGGTGGGGTCAGGCTTTTTCATAAAGGTTGCAAGGCCTCGCGCAACTTGTGCTGCGAACGGCTGATCAGGGATTTGATGGTGCCCAGGGGCAGGCGGGTCAGGCTGGCGATTTCGGCATGCGAGAGGTCGCGGAAATACGCCAAGCCCAGCACCCAGCGCTCGTTGGCCGAGAGCCCTGCCAGCGCGGCATGCAAATGGCTGCTCGCCTGGGTGCTCTCCAGCAGGGCGTCGGGGCCGGGGCAGGCCTCGTCGGCCAGGTTTTCGGCATCAAACTCGGGCGCGCCGGCCTGCCCGTCGTGGCGGATTTTCTCGGCGCGCAGACGATCCAGCGCGCGGCTGCGGCAAATCGTCAGCAGCCAGGTCAGCGCGCTGCCGCGGTCGCTGTCAAAACGCAGGGCCTGCTGCCAAGCCTGGAAATAAGCGTCTGACAACACGTCTTCGAGGTGGTTGGGGCCGATCACACGGCGCACGACGGCGCTTGCCGCGCCCAGGGTCTGGGTATAGAAGGCTTCGAAAGCCCGCGCGTCGCCCTGTGCGGAAGCTGCCAGCAAGGCCGCCAGACGTCCATCCGCATCATGACGGGCGTCACGACGCGCCGCATCGGGGTCGGTTGGCAGCGCCACGCGCAGGGGTTCGGGCAAAGGGGTCACAACAAGCCGCAAGGTGTTGGCGGGCGCAAACGATAACACGGCCCCACGCATGTGTGGCAGTGTTTTTGGCCCAAGCCGGGAGGAAGCGTGCAGTGTCATGCCCATGCCTTCACTACGCCCGGGCGCCCTGCTTGGATGCAGCACACGCCCAATCCCGACTGGATTGAAGGGTTTCATCTGGCGGCCCGCGCCGCGCGTAAAGCAGGTGTCTCAACCCCCACAACCCCATGACCCACCCCAGGAGACTGCCATGCCCCATTTTGCCGAAGTTGAACACCACATCTGGATCGCCGCGCCGCTGCCCACGGTGCGCAAGCAGTTTGGCGACCTGGATCATCATGTGCGCACCAATGTGCACCCCAAGCTGAGCTTTGAAAAACTCGAGTCCCGCCCCGGCTACCTGCGCTTCACGCAGGAAGTGCGCCTGCTGGGCCTGAAGCAGCGCGACGTGTTTGAGCGCCAGTGGCTGGCGGACGGTGGCATGCGCGACACCTCGATTGAAGGCTTCAACAAGGGCGGCACGGTTGATGCCACTTTTACTGAAAGCTCTCAGGGTGGCCAGCCGGGCACCGATGTCGGTCTTACGGTCCGCCTGCCCTTGCCACCGCTGTTGGGCTGGCTGGCCCCGGTGCTCAGAAGCCAGGTGCGCAAGGAGGTGACAGCGGCCTTGCTGGAAGACAAGTTTGATTTGGAGCAAAGGGGCTATCGGCCGGTCAGCGCAAACTGAAAGCGATAATCCGCGCTGAAATGTTGCGGACAGAGCTTGCCCACTTCGTGTGGCGGCGGACTGTCCCGCAAAGGCTCAGGAGGGAGCGCCCGTGGATTCCGTTCTATTGTTTAAAGCCGCCATCATGGGCGTGGTCGAAGGCCTGACCGAGTTTTTGCCAATTTCGTCCACCGGCCACCTGATCCTTGCGGGTGCGCTGCTGGGTTTTGACGACGAGAAGGCCAAGGTGTTTGACATCGCCATCCAGACCGGCGCCATCTTCGCGGTGATTTTGGTTTATTGGCAAAAAATCCGCGCCACGCTGGTGGCGCTGCCGAATGACAGGCAGGCGCAGAAGTTCGCGCTGAATGTGCTCATCGCTTTCATCCCCGCTGTGGTGCTGGGCCTGCTGTTTGGCAAGGCCATCAAGGCGCACTTGTT
>JANLYO010000096.1:0-1834 GCA_031365665.1 Rhodoferax sp.
CCGACTGCCCCACCGCCCGAATAGGATCGAGCCACGTGCGAAGAAACGAAGACCGAAAAACCTACCGCTACTGAGCGTCCACCGCGACGTCGCTCGCCAACAAATTCGCGCTTCGCGGCTTATCCGAGTGACATGAGTGTCTGACCCCGTTTTCTCCATTTGCTGTGCATGGCCACTTTCGGGTCGGGCGACCTGCCTCTTACCTTCTAGGCTTCATTGCGGTGGCAGCCATCAAGTGCATGGCGTCGATGAACAAGCGGGCCTGCGGGCTGATGGTGCGATGCTTAAGTGTCATGATGCCAATTGAACGCTCGATGCTGGCAAAGGCGACATTCAAGGGTTTGATCGGCAGGTGTTTGGCCATGCGTACAGACTCGCGCGGAAGGATCGCGAGGTAACGGCCAGTGGCCAGCAACTGGATGGTTAACAGCGTCGAAAAGCTGCTGACTTGGGCCACTGGCGGCGCAAGTCCATGCTCCGTAAAGGCTCCGTCAATGAACCCTCGGGCCAGACTGCCCGGTGGTGGCAGTACCCACGGCCCTTCGTGCAGGTCTGCCAGAACCAGTTTGCGACGCCGGGCCCATGGGCTGTGAATTCCGGCCATGACGACGTGCTGGTCGGTAAACAGGCGCTCCCCTTTTATGTCAGCCGCAAGGTCTGCAGGAATGCCGCCCACCGCTAGTTCGATGCGGCGCTGCGGCAGTTCCTCAGTGGTCAGAGCAACGCTTTCAGCCGTAATCACATGGAAACGCAGACCTGGGTGGCGCTGAAGCAATGCATCAATCACCAGCGGCACCAACGCGGTGGTGCCGAACTCGCTGCAGCCAATGCGCAGGCTGCCCACAGTCGGGTCGTTGAGGAACTCCACCGCCTTGACGCCCTGTTGCAGTTCGTCAAACGCCGCCCGGCTGCTGTGGATCATGGCCTGGCCATACGCAGTGGGCACAACACCCCGGACGGTGCGGTCGAACAGGCGTGCGCCCAATGTCCCTTCCAGCTCGGCGATCGCCTTTGAGATAACGGGTTGCGACACCGACAAAGCTGTGGCAGCCCGCCCCATCGAGCCGACCTGCGCCACCGCCAGCAGGATGTGCAGGTCGCGCAGCTTCATGCGGCGCCCGATGCGGTCAGTCAAATTCATGGCTTATCCATTCATGAATGGTTATGTTGAGTTCCGTATTTGGAACTTTTCGTCTATTGGTTTGCTGACTATAGTTTGCGTCGGGACGAATCGCAAGAAGGAGCGCCACTTGAACCCAAAAGACGATGAAGCGATTCGTGCCGTGGTGACGCGCTGGCAGCACTGCTGGAATTGCGGCGACATGGCGGCGGCTGCGGCCCTGTTTTGCATTGACGCCGATTTCGTCAACGTGCAGGGCACGCGTTGGCATGGACGCCATCAGATTGAGTCTGAACACGCCAGGCTGCACCAATCGCTTTTGAAGGGCAGCGACATAAGCCCGCTCGATGTCGGCGTGCAAATCATCGCGGCGGGCGTGGCGCTGGTTCATGTCCGTTGGGCCCATCAGCGCTGCGATCCCGAGGGCGCGCCACTGCCTGCCTCGCAGCGCCTGTTCAGTTGCGTCGTTTTGCGGGATAGTCAGAACCGCTGGCTGATTCGCTGTGCCCACAACACCACTATTTCCGCTACCCCATAACCTGGAGTTCACATGCCCATCGACACCCACTCTGGCAGCCATTCACGCCGGGATTTCCTCCACCGGGGCGCTGCCGCCACAAGCGCTGTACTCGGCCTGGGCGTTGCCAGCCAGCCCCGCGCCCAGGCGATGCTCGAGACCGTGCACATCCTCAGTGCCGCAGCCGCCGGAAGCGC
>JANLYO010000101.1:0-6466 GCA_031365665.1 Rhodoferax sp.
CAACTGCTGCTGGACGACACCCCTGGCCAGTACCTCAATTACGACGTTGCCGAAGACCGCGCCGTGATCCTGCGGCAAGGCTGGCGTCCGCAGGCCAAACTGTTGGTGCTGGATGAAATCCACAAGATCCCCGACTGGAAAACCTGGCTCAAGGGTGTGGTCGACGGAAAACCCAAAGGCCAACAACTGCTCGTGACGGGCAGTGCGCGGCTCGACACCTTTCGCCAATCGGGCGAGTCGCTGGCCGGGCGCTTTTTTGCCTGGCGGTTGCACCCGGTCTCGGTGCGGGAGTGGTGCGAGCAGACCGGCGCAAAACCTGCGGATGCCTTGACACATCTGCTTGAGCGAGGTGGCTTTCCGGAGCCTTGCCTAGCCCAGACGGACGACGATGCCCAACGCTGGCGCCGGCAGTATTTTGACGGGCTCATCCGCAACGACGTGCTGGAGTTTTCGCGTTTGCACGAGCTGACCGCGATGCGCCTGTTTGCCGAGCTGCTGCGCCAGCGCGTCGGCTCGCCCCTGTCCTTGGCTTCCATGGCCCGTGACCTGAATGTGTCACCCATCACGCTCAAGCGTTACCTTGACATTCTGGAGGCGCTGTACATCGTCTTCGTGGTTCGCCCCTGGCACCACAACATTGCCAGAGCAACACTGCAAGCGCCCAAAGTCTATTTCTTCGACACCGGCCTGGTGTTGGGCGACGACGGCGTGCGTTTTGAAAACCTCGTCGCCTGCCATCTGCTCAAGCACATCCACTGGCAGCAGGACGCCAAAGGCAAAGAGGTGGACCTGCACTACGTGCGTACCAAGGATGGCGCTGAAGTGGATTTTTGCCTGAGTCACACTGGGAAAAAAGGCGCAACTTTGTCACACCTGATTGAATGCAAGCTGTCCGGCAACAAGCCACACAGCGCTTTGAGGCGGTTTGCCGGGCAATGGGCTGATGCGCAGGCTGTCCAGCTCGTGCGCAATTTGCAGCATGAAGAAGACGCTGGCAAAGTGCAGATCAAGGAAGCTGCGGGCTGGCTCAACGGGTTGGATGCCTGAACCCAGGCAGCAAGAAATCATTCAAGCTCGCAGGAACCCAATTCGACTTCAATCATACCCAAATTGGGTGCGATCTAGGCGTTTTCACCCTTTCCAACGAGGGTTATAAAAAAATCAGGCATCTAGCCCTCGTGTTATATGGATAGTTTGCTATTTAAATAGTAGTAACTTGCAGACCGGGTAAACCCGCCCCCGGCTTAGAAACAGGTCTCTAGACAAATCACCCGCCTGGTGAAGAAGGCGAAATTGCAGCAAAATAGCACGAACGTTCGTTTATTTTGAATACCACCCATGTCTCCGTCCGGCCTTGAATCTTCCCCCGATGCCCCGCCTGCCCGCGAAGCCGGCCGCGACGGCGCCCGCGCCATGCACAAGGGCCAGCAGACCAAGCAGGCCATCGTGGACGCCGCGCTTGGCCTGGCGACGCAGATCGGGCTCGAAGGCCTCTCGATAGGCGTGCTGGCCGAGGTGATGCGCATGAGCAAATCCGGCGTGTTCGCGCATTTTGGTTCGCGCGAAGAGCTGCAGATTTCGGTCATCCGCGAATACTTCAACCGGTTCGAGCAGGAAATCTTTGCCCCCGCCATGCAGGAGCCCAAGGGCCTGCCGCGCCTGAAGGCCCTGTTTGACAACTGGATGAAACGCGTGGCGGTCGAGATCCAGTCTGGCTGCATCTTCATCAGCGGCGCCGTGGAGTTTGACGACCGCTCCGGCCCGGTGCACGACGCGCTGGCCAGCTCCGTCAAGATCTGGCTCCAGGCGGTGTACCGCGCGGTGGTGCAGGCCAAGGAATGCGGCCATCTGCGCGCTGACGCCAACGAACAGCAGATTGCCTTTGAGATTCATGGCCTCATCCTCGCTGTGCACTATGAAGCGCGGTTTCTCAAAAACCCGGGCTCAGTGGGCCGGGCCAAGCGCGGGTTTGACAACCTGTTGCTGCTGTTTGGCGCACCCTCTGTCGGCGCCGCCAGCGCGGCCAGGCCGGCCCGATCTGCCAAGGCAGCCAAAAAAACCTGAATTTATCCTCCCTGAAAGACTGAACCATGCCCACCTACACCCCACCCCTGCGCGACATGCAATTTGTCATGCATGAGTTGTTGCACGTCGTCGATGATTTCAAGGCCATGCCCAAGCATGCCGACATTGATGCCGACACCATCAACGCGGTGCTTGAGGAGGCCGGCAAATTTGCGACCGAAGTGACGCAGCCGCTCAATGTCAGCGGGGACACCGAAGGCTGCACCTACGACAAACTGACGCATGAAGTCAAAACCCCTGCGGGTTTCAAGGCGGCCTACAAGCAGTTTGTGGCAGGCGGCTGGCCCGCGCTGAGCGCCGACCCGGCCTTTGGCGGCCAGGGCCTGCCGCTGGTGGTGAGCCAGTGTTTCAACGAAATGCTCAACAGTGCCAACCAGGCCTGGACCATGTACCCCGGCCTCACCCACGGCGCCTATGCCGCGCTGCACACCTATGGCACGCCCGAGCAGCAGGCCACCTACCTGCACAAGATGACCAGCGGCGAATGGACGGGCACCATGTGCCTGACCGAAGCGCATTGCGGCACCGACCTGGGGCTGATGCGCAGCAAGGCCGAGGCGCTGCCGGATGGCACTTACAAAATCACCGGCAACAAGATTTTCATCAGCGCCGGTGAACACGACATGGCCGACAACATCATCCACCTGGTGCTCGCGCGGCTGACCGACGCGCCCCCCGGCATCAAGGGCGTCAGCCTGTTCATCGTGCCCAAGTACAACGTCAACAAGGACGGCACGCTGGGCAGCCGCAACAGCATCTACTGCGGCGGGCTGGAACACAAGATGGGCATCCATGGCAATGCCACGGCGCAGATCGTCATCGACGGCGCCATTGGCACGCTGGTGGGCCAGCCCAACAAGGGCATGCAGGCCATGTTTGTGATGATGAACGCGGCGCGCCTGGGTGTGGGCAACCAGTCGCTGGGCCTGACTGAAGTGGCCTACCAAAATGCGCTGGCTTACGCCAAGGACCGTATCCAGATGCGCTCGCTTTCCGGCCCCAAGGCCAAAGACAAACCGGCCGACCCCATCATCGTGCACCCGGACGTGCGCAAGATGCTGCTCACCGCGCGCGCCTACGCCGAAGGCGGCCGCGCGCTGGCCATTTATTGCTCAATATTGCTTGAGAAGGTGCACAGCCACCCGGACGAGAAAGTGCGCAAGGACAGCGACGAAATGCTGTCGCTGCTGACACCCATCGTCAAAGGTTTTCTCACCGACAACGGCTTCCAGTCCACCACCCTGTGCCAGCAGGTTTTTGGCGGCCACGGCTACATCAAGGAATGGGGCATGGAGCAGTTTGTGCGCGACGCGCGCATCAACATGATCTATGAAGGCACCAACACCATCCAGGCGCTGGACCTGTTGGGCCGCAAGGTGCTGGGCAACAACGGCGCCACGCTCAAAAAGTTTGGCAAGCTGATCGCCGCGCTGGTGGAGGAAGAAGGTGTCAATGAAAAGATGTCGGAATTCATCACGCCCATCGCCATCCTGGGCGACCAGATGACCAAGTTCACCACCGAGCTGGGCTTCAAGGGCATGCAAAACGCAGACGAGGTGGGCGCCGCCGCCGTGGACTACCTGCGTGTGGCCGGCCACCTGGTGTTTGGCTATTTCTGGGCACGCATGGCGCAGGTGGCGCTGCGCGAGATTGCGGCGGCGGAATCGGAAAAAAGGCAGAGCGACCCGTTTTACCTCGCCAAGCTGCAAACGGCGCGGTTTTACTTTGCCAAACTGTTTCCGGAAACCGCCAGCCTGATGCGCACGGCGCGCGCTGGCGCTAAAGTATTGCTTGATACGGAAGCGGTGTTCGCCTGAAGGGCACCGCCCGGCGTCTACCACCCAACCTGACAGGAGTTCTCATGCGAAATATATCAGCAGCTCTATTTTTAATAGCATGTGGCGCCACTGCATGGGCGCAGATGACGCCCGTGGGCAACTGGCACACGGTGGACGACAAGACGGGTGAAGTCAAGTCTGAAATCCGCATCACGGACAGCGGCGGCGTGTTGATGGGCGCCATCTCCAAGCTGCTGGCCAAAGACGCCAAAGCCGACGCAGTCTGCGACAAGTGCAGCGACGACCGCAAAGACAAACCCATGCTCGGCCTTCAGATCATCCGCGGTGCGAAGAAGGCGGAAGACAAAGAGGTGTGGGAAAGCGGCCGCATCCTGGACCCGGAAAACGGCAAGACCTACACGCTGCGCCTGACGCCGGTTGAGGGGGGCGCCAAGCTGGAAGTGCGCGGCTCCATCGGCCCCTTTGGCCGAACCCAAACCTGGGTGCGGGCCAAATAACAAGGAAATCAATGTCTCGTTTCAATGTGAAGAAGGTGGCCGTGCTGGGCGCGGGTGTGATGGGCGCGCAGATTGCGGCGCATCTGGTCAACGTCAAAGTGCCGGTGGTGTTGTTTGATTTGCCTTATCAGCCCAAAGAGGGTGCTCCGGTTTTGCCGGGCGGCAAGAACGCCATCATCGTCAGGGCCGTGGATGGCTTGAAGAAACTCAAGCCGTCGCCACTGGGTATAGCAGACGACGCGGGCTTGATTGGCATGGCCAACTACGAGGAACACCTGGAGCAGCTCAGGGGCTGCGACCTCATCATTGAAGCGATTGCCGAGCGCATGGACTGGAAGCTCGACCTGTACAAAAAGATCGCTCCGTTCATTGCGCCGCACACCATCGTGGCCAGCAACACCTCGGGCCTGTCGATCACGAAACTGGGCGAAGCGCTGGCTGATGAAATCAAGCCGCGTTTCTGCGGCATCCACTTCTTCAACCCGCCGCGTTACATGGCGCTGGTGGAACTGATCACCACACCAACGACCGGGCCGCACATCCTCGACCAGCTGGAGACTTTTGTCACCAGCACACTCGGCAAGGGCGTGGTGCGCGCCAAGGACTCGCCCAATTTCATCGCCAACCGCGTCGGCATTGCCGGCATGTTGGCGACGATGAAAGAGGTTGAAAACTACGGCCTGACGTTTGATGTGGTGGACGACCTCACCGGCAAGAAGATGGGCCGGGCCAGCAGCGGCACCTTCCGCACCGCTGACGTGGTGGGGCTAGACACCATGGCGCATGTGATCAAAACGCTGCAAGACACGCTCAGTATCGAAACTGACCCGTTCTACGCCAGCTTCGCCACGCCCGAGGTGTTGAAGACTTTGCTGGAAATGGGCAACCTGGGCCAGAAAACCAAGGCTGGTTTCTTCAAGCGGCAGGGCCGCGACATCCTGCGTTTTGACCTGACGCAAAAGGATTACGTACCCGCTGGCGACAAGGCCGACGAAGTCTACGCCCGCATGCTTAAAAAGCCTGCCGCCGAGCGTTTGAAGCTGCTGCGCAATTCAGAGGGGGCGCAAGGCCAGTTTCTCTGGGCCATCCTGCGCAACAGCTTCCACTACGCGGCCGTGCATCTGGGCCAAATTGCCGACAACGCGCGCGATATGGACTTCTGCCTGCGCTGGGGTTTTGGCATGAAGCAGGGCCCGTTTGAGTTGTGGCAGGAAGCCGGTTGGCTGGCAGTCGCCAACATGGTCAAAGCCGACATCGACGCCGGCAAGGCGCTGTGCAAGGCGCCGCTGCCAGACTGGGTGTTCGAAGGCCCGGTCGTGGAAGCAGGGGGCGTGCACACGCCGCAAGGCTCGTGGAATCCGACCCAGGGCAAATTTGTGCCGGTGCGTCAATTGCCGGTGTACACCCGGCAGCATTTCCCGGAATCGGTTCTTGGAGCGAATGCGCCGGCCGCTGAAACGGCAGGAACGACACTGCATGAAGACGAAGCCATCCGCCTGTGGACGCTGGATGGTGACGTTCTGGTTGCCAGCATCAAAACCAAGATGCATGCCATCGGCCCCGGTGTTGTGGAGGGCCTGGTGCAGGCGATTGACATGGCCGAGAAAGACTATCAGGGCCTGGTGATCTGGTCGCCCGACGAGATGTTTTCGGTTGGCGCTGATTTGCAGGCCATGTTGCCCGCCTTCCTGATGGCAGGTGTCAGCGCCATTGATGGTGCCGAGGCGGAGATGCAGCAGATGATGTTGCGCCTGCGTTATGCCAGCGTGCCCGTGGTGTCTGCGGTGCGTGGTCTGGCCTTGGGTGGTGGCTGCGAGCTGGCCGCCTATTCGGCCAAACGCGTGGTGGCGATGGAAAGCTACGTTGGCCTGGTGGAAGTGGGCGTGGGCCTGGTGCCGGGCGCTGGCGGCCTGACCTATATCGCCCGCCGTGCTGCCGAAAACGCCGCCACCTCCACCGGCAAAGACCTGTTGCCCTTCCTGACTGAAGGCTTCACGGCTGCGGCCATGGCCAAGGTAGGCACCAGCGCGCTGGAATCGCGCAAGCTCGGCTATCTGCTGGACAGCGACGTGATCGTTGCCCACA
>JANLYO010000106.1:0-9433 GCA_031365665.1 Rhodoferax sp.
GGTCGAGGCTCATGAAGTGGTGGCGCACCAGAACCTGGTTGGCTTCCAGCGGGCGTGTGGGCTCGGTCAGCAGCTTGAAATTGCTGGCTTGGGCCTCACCAATAGGGCGCGTTTCAAGGATAATTTTAGTATTATTTAGCATATAATTTGATCAAAAAAAGTATAAAAAAAGTAGCAATACATTTATTAAATACGGGACATAATGACAAAAATTATCAATTAAATAGTTTAATCAGTAGATATTTCACCAGATTGCTCCGATCCCGGTTGGGTGCGGTCGTTGCGCCGCACGTATTTGAAGGTGCCGGTAGCGTGAGCGCAGGCATTGCCTTTGGCGTCATAAATCGTCGATTCGGTAAACGCCATCGAGGTGGTGCGGTGTTTTAAATAGCCTTTGGCCAAGAGCAGGCCACGGCTGGGCCGCATGAAGGTGGTTTTCATCTCGATGGTGACGACCCCCATGTCTTGCTGCGCACTGCGCGCTGCCGTGGCCATAGAGACGTCCAAAAGCGTCATCACAGCGCCGCCGTGGGTGACCTGAAAAGTGTTTTGATGCTCGGGGCGTGTCTCAAAACTGATCTCTGACTGCCCGCCTTCGAACTTGTGCATGTGAAAGCCCAAGTGTTCTACAAAGGGAATTTTGATGGCGAAGCCGGAATCCATACTCGTCATCCTGTGACCACGCTTACGCCGCCGTCCACCGCCAGCCACTGGCCGGTGATGTGTTTGCCCGCCGCGCTGGCGTACAGCAGGGTGATGCCTTTGAGGTCTTCGTCGTCGCCCAAACGGTTAAGGGGCGCAGACGCCGCCATTTTTTCTTCACCGAGTTGTTTGATCAGGCCGCTGGCCAGTTTGGTCATGAAGAAACCGGGGCAGATGGCGTTGACGTTGATGTTGTAGGCGCCCCATTCGGCCGCCAGCGTGCGGGTGAAGTTCACCACCGCGCCTTTGGAGGTGCTGTAGGCGATGGTGTGCATGCCTTTGGGGTTGCCGTTGAGTCCGGCGATCGAGGCGATATTGATGATGCTGCCGCCTTTGGCTGGAATCATGCTGGCCTTGGCGATGTGCTGCGAGAGGATGAAATAACCGCGTATGTTGAGGTTCATCACCTTGTCCCAGGCGGCAACCGGGTGGTCTTCTGCGGGCGCGCCCCAGCTAGCCCCTGCGTTGTTGACCAAAATATGCACGTCGCCCATGCGTTGCAGGGTCTCGTCCGCCAGGCGGCGGATGTCTTCTTCCTTGCCGCAGTCCGCAGCGATCCAGCGTGCGTCGATGCCCTGCGCTTGCAAATGTGCGGCGGCCTGCTCCAGGTCCTCGGCTTTGCGCGAGCTGAGCATCACCTTGGCCCCCGCCTCACCTAATGCCTGCGCCATTTGCAGGCCCAAACCGCGGGAACCGCCGGTGACCAGCGCGGTTTTGCCGGTTAAATCAAACAACTGTTGGATGCTTCTGCTCATGTCGCGGCTTTCATATCGGTTGGGTGGTATTTCAATGGCGTTTTAGACCGGTCAACGATTTACACGTCAATGCCTTATTTCGTCGGGTTTTTCATTTTGGAGCGCACGTAAACCAAGCCAGCGCCGACCGCCGCGACACCGCCACCGCATGCCACCATCCAGGCCGCCAATATGCCGCTTTGATCAGGCAGAAACAACGAGACCGCGATAGACAGCAGGCCGCCGTACACCAGGGTCCAGATGAGCACATCGACTTTGTTGCGGGAGATCATCAAAAGGCCTCCAAAGGCATGTCGGCACAGGTCATGTCGCGCGACTCGACCACCTGGTACCAGGCGCTGATTTTGGGCAACTCGTAATGGTAGAAGTACTGGGTGGCACCCAGCAGGCCCTGCATTCTGGCGTCGGCATGGGCGCCATCCAGGCCCAGCACGGTCACCGCCACGTCCAGCCAGATCCAGGCCAGCACCGTGTGGCCAAAAGCCTGCAAATACGGTACGGCGTTGGCCAAAGCCTCACTCGCGTTGCCAGTGGACCAGGCAGCACGGGTGACGGCGTCGCCGCGCAGCAGCGCTTGGGTCAGCGCCTCGGCGTAGGCAGCAAGTTCAGCAAACGGCTTGGCCCGGGCCACAGTGGCCATCACTCGCCCGCCCAACAGCGCCAGACCACGTCCGTTCTCCATCAACACCTTGCGCCCCAGCAAATCCGCTGCCTGGATGCCGTGGGTGCCTTCATGGATCATGTTGAGCCGGTTGTCGCGCCAATATTGCTCCACCGGGAAGTCGCGGGTGTAGCCGTAACCGCCATGGATCTGGATCGCCAGGCTGTTGGCTTCCAGGCACCATTCGCTGGGCCAGCTTTTGGCGATGGGGGTCAGCACTTCCAGAAGGATGCGGGCTTCATCGGCCTCTTGCGCCGTGCCGGTATGTTGCTCATCCACCAGCCGCGCGCAATATAGCTGCAATGCCAATGAGCCTTCGCCATAGGATTTTTGCGCCAAGAGCATGCGTTTGATGTCGGCGTGTTCAATCAACGGCACTTGCGGCTGGGTGGCATCTTTGCCGCTGCCCTTTTTGTCAGCCTTAATGGGCCGCCCTTGGGTGCGGGTTTTGGCGTACTCCAGCGAGGCCTGGTAACCCGCGAGGCCCAACATGGTCGCGGCGGTGCCGATGCCGATACGTGCCTCATTCATCATGTGGAACATGCAACGCAGGCCCTCGCCGGGTTTGCCCACCAGGTAACCCACAGCGCCTGCGCCGCCGCCAAACGGCCCCGCGTTGCCCACCGGGAACTTGCCTTCGCCAAAGTTGAGCAGCGTGTTGGTGGTGCCGCGCCAGCCGAGTTTGTGGTTCAAACCAGCGAGCGCCACGTCGTTTCTTTGGCCGGTCAGTTCCCCTTGGCGGTTGACCAATTTTTTCGGTACGATGAAGAGCGAAATGCCACGTGTGCCGGGCACGAGTTTGCCATCGGCGTCTGGAATTTTGGCCAACACCAGGTGGATGATGTTCTCGGTCAAATCATGCTCACCGGCTGAAATCCACATCTTGTTGCCTTTGAGGCGGTAGCGCGGGCCCAGCGGTTCGGCGGCAAAGTCCGGGCCATCCGGCACCGCGCGGGTGACGATGTCTGACAGGCTCGACCCTGCCTGCGGCTCGCTCAGGCACATTGTGCCGGACCAGCGCCCGGAAAATTCATTCAGCGCAAACACCTTTTTCTGCGCCGCTGTGCCGTGTTTCATCAGCAAATTGGCATTGCCGACCGACAACAGGCCCGAGCCCATGCTGATCGAGGCCATGGCGAAAAACGAATTCGCCGCCGCCTCCACGGTATAAGGCAACTGCATGCCGCCGACGTCGTAATCCTGCGCGGCGCTCAACATGCCCGATGCAGCGTAAGCGTCGTGCGCGTCTTTCGTCGCTTGCGGCAATACCACGCGCAGGCTGCCGTCGGCCTCAGTGACGGTGCGCGGCTCTTCCGTGTCGATCAGGCGGTTGAATGGCGCATATTTTTCACGCGCGATGCGCTCACAAGTTTGCAACACCGCATCAAACGTCTCGCGCGAGTGTTCGCTGAAGCGGGCACGCTCGCTCAGGGATTCGACACCCAACCATTGGTACAGCAGGAAGTCGAGTGTGGTGCGCAGGCTCACTTCAAATCACCCAAATGCCGCCGCCGCACTTCGTCCCGCGACATAACAAACTCTTGAATCCTGGTTCCGGCTTTTTCAGCAAGCAATGGGTGGTTCAACCATATTTCAGTAAAAACTTGCGTCAACGCCAGCCCCTGCTCAAATCGCATGGCGGCATTTTGCGGGTCAATACGGCGTGGAAAGAGCGCGGCCGCATTAAGCATTTGGGTCTTCCCCTCTTTGTATTCTTTGAAGTGCATCAATGTCGATCAAGTCCTTTGGCCGACTCGCAACTCGCTTCATTGCCACAATGTGATCAATTGACGCGATTTTCACTTCGCCTCCAAACAGCTCGACCGACAACGATTGGGCCACAAGGTCATCAAAGGACACAACCGGGCGAACCAGCACGTCAATGATCGCACCCGCAGGTTGCGGCTCACGCAAGGCAAAGGCCACCATGCCTTTTTGCTGGAACCAACTGTCAATCAAGCGCGGGTTTTTCAAAGACTCAATGCTCGCAGGAATGATGGGAGACAAGTCGAACTGTTTAGCGACGGCGATAAATTTGGAGAGATTTTCATCGTCCATCGCCAATGTCAAATCCAAATCAATCGTTGACCGGACAAAACCGTGCAGCTGAACCGCAAAACCACCGACCACGACAAACTGGACATGCGCCTTGGTCAGCGCTCTCAGAATATCTGGAATGTTTTTCATTGCGCCATCAAGTATTTTTGCTTTTAAACTGTCAACTATTTACGCGACCCGTGGCCTCGCCTCTCCACCCCTTGCCACAATGAGGCACTACATCTGCGATGTGTTCATTGCGACACACGAACCACTGAATACTTTTTTTCGACATTGGCAGCCAAATCCTTAGGCGCAAGATAAATTTCACCGTCATGCCGGTAGGGGACTCGACACCACTGTTCCGTGGTGTCCTGCGATCCGCTTGCCCTTCAACATTCTGAAATATGACGGTCAAAACACCTCAAACACCCCTGCAGCGCCCATGCCGCCACCGACGCACATCGTCACCACCACCCGTTTGGCGCCACGGCGTTTGCCTTCGATGAGGGCGTGGCCGGTGAGGCGCTGGCCGCTGACACCGTAAGGGTGGCCGACGGCGATGGCGCCGCCGTTGACGTTCAGGCGGTCAGCGGGAATGCCGAGTTTGTCGCGGCAATAGAGCACTTGCACGGCAAATGCCTCATTGAGTTCCCATAGGTCGATATCGTTTACCGTGAGGCCCAGGCGTTTCAAAACCTTTGGGATCGCATAGACCGGACCGATGCCCATTTCGTCAGGCTCGCAGCCGGCCACGGCAAAACCAAGGAAACGGCCCAGCGGCTTTAAACCACGTTTTTCGGCCAGGGTTTCGTTCATTACCACCACCGCGCCAGCGCCGTCAGAAAACTGGCTGGCGTTGCCCGCCGAGATCACCCCGCCCGGAATCGCGGGCTTGATGCCGCTGATGCCTTCTTTGGTCGTGCCAGAGCGAATGCCTTCGTCGTTTTTGACCGTGACTTGTTTGGTCGTCATACCCATGACGGCGTCAGCTACACCAGTGGTGACCGTGATGGGGGCGATTTCAGCGTCAAACAGGCCCGCAGCCAGAGCGGCCGTGGCGCGTTGCTGACTGGCCGCGCCGTATTCATCCATGGCGTCGCGGCCAATGCCGTAACGCTTGGCCACCTGCTCTGCGGTTTGCAGCATGTTCCAGTAGATTTCGGGCTTCATCTTCAACAGCGACGGATCCTGGATCATGTGGCGGTTGGCTTCGTTTTGTACGCAGGAAATGCTCTCCACGCCACCGGCCACATAGATGTCGCCCTCGCCCGCAATCACGCGTTGCGCTGCGGTGGCAATGGTTTGCAGGCCCGACGAGCAAAAGCGGTTGATCGTCATGCCCGATGTGGTGATGGGCAGGCCCGCGCGCAAGGCGATCTGGCGGGCAATGTTGGAACCTGTGGCGCCCTCGGGTGTGGCGCAACCCATGATCACGTCATCGACCTCGGCGCCTTCAATGCCAGCGCGTTTGACAGCGTGTTCGACAGCGTGGCCGCCCAGTGTGGCACCGTGGGTCATATTGAAGGCACCCTTCCAGCTTTTGGCAAGGGGGGTGCGGGCGGTGGAAACGATTACGGCGGAAGTCATTGTTAGCTCCTGGTTATGTTTGAAAGATGGTTAACGTTTATCCGTGAAATTGGGGTCAGAGCCCAATTTTTGGTGCTTAAATTTCGAAAATCAAATTGCGGTTGAAAAATTGAGATCTGACCCCAAATTCACTCAGTTGAAGGATTTACCCTCGGCGACAAGTTTTTGCAGCAGGGGCGCCGGTTCCCAGAACTTGGCGTCGTCCAGCGGATTCTGGGTGAAGCGTTTCATGCTTTGCATCACGTTGAAAAGGCCGACGGTGTCGGCGTAACACATCGGGCCGCCCCGGTGCAGCGGGAAGCCGTAGCCCATCAGGTAGACCATGTCGATGTCGCTGGCCTTGCTGGCAATGCCTTCTTCAAGAATGCGCGCGCCTTCGTTGACCAGCGCATAGACCAGGCGCTGCACGATTTCTTCATCAGAAACCTTGCGCGGCTTGATGCCCTTGGACGAGCGGTAGTCCTCAATCATCTTGACGACCTCGGCATTGGGGACGGCATCGCGTTTGCCGGCCACATAGTCGTACCAACCCATGCCGACTTTCTGGCCAAAGCGGCCTTTTTCGCACAACAAATCAGCGGTCTTGCTGTAAATCATGTTGGGGCGCTCCACTACGCGGCGCTTGCGGATGGCCCAGCCGATGTCGTTGCCGGCCAGGTCGCCCATGCGGAACGGGCCCATGGCAAAGCCGAATTTCTCGATGGCCTTGTCCACCTGCTCGGGCGTGCAGCCTTCGTCCAGCAAAAAGCCGCCCTGGCGGCCATATTGCTCGACCATGCGGTTGCCGATGAAGCCGTCACAGACGCCCGACACAACCGCCGTTTTCTTGATCTTTTTACCGACCGCCATCACGGTGGCCATCACGTCCTTGCCGGTTTTCGCGCCGCGCACGACTTCGAGCAGCTTCATCACATTGGCCGGGCTGAAGAAATGCAGGCCGACCACATCCTGCGGCCGCTTGGTGAACGCGGCAATCTTGTCCACATCCAGCGTGGAGGTGTTGCTGGCAAGGATGGCACCGGGTTTCATCACCCGGTCAAGTTCCTTGAAGACCTTTTCTTTCACGCCCATTTCTTCAAACACGGCTTCGATCACCAGGTCGGCGTCTTTCAGGTCGTTGTAATCGAGTGTGGTGCTGAGCAGGCCCATGCGCTGGTCCAGCTTGTCCTGCTTCAACTTGCCCTTCTTGACCTGGCTGTCGTAGTTTTTGCGCATGATGCCGACACCCTTGTCGATGGCTTCCTGCTTCATCTCCAGAATCTTCACCGGAATGCCGGCATTCAGGAAGTTCATCGAAATGCCGCCGCCCATGGTGCCGGCGCCAATCACCGCGACGGACTTGATCTCGCGCTGCGGCGTGTCAGCCGGCACATCGGGGATTTTGGAAGCCGCACGGTCGGCCACAAAGATGTGGCGCAACGCCTTGCTTTCCGGCGTCAGCATCAGCGCCATGAAAATTTCGCGCTCTTTCTTCATGCCCTCGTCAAAGCGGTTCTTGGTGGCGAATTCGACGATGTCGACGTTTTTGAGCGGCGCCGGGAAATTCTTTGACATGCCACCCACCATATTGCGGGCGAACTGGAAGTAGGCGTCGCCCAGCGGGTGTTTGCACTTGAGGTCGCGCACCAGCGGCAAGGGGCGCACGTCGGCTTTTTCGCGGGCGAAAGCCATCGCCTCTTCCACCACCGTGTCGGCGCTTTTGGCCATTTTGTCAAACAGCTTCTGGCCCGGCAGCATGGCCAGCATTTCACTCTTGACGGGTTCGCCGCTGACCATCATGTTCATGGCGACTTCGACTCCCAGCACGCGCGGCAGGCGCTGCGTGCCGCCAGCGCCCGGGATCAGGCCGAGCTTGACTTCAGGCAGTGCCACCAAACAGCCAGGCGCGCCTACGCGGTAATGGCAACCCAGCGCCAGCTCCAGCCCGCCGCCCATGGCGATGGTGTGCACCGCCGCCACCACCGGCTTGTTGGAGTATTCGCAGGCCAGGATCACACTGAGCAGGTTCGGCTCCATGCCGGCTTTGGGCGAGTTGAACTCTTTGATGTCTGCACCGCCTGAAAACGCACGGCCACCGCCCGTGATGACGATGGCTTTGACGGCAGCATCGGCATTGCCTTGGGCCAGGCCATTGGCTATTCCCAGCCGTGTGGCATAACCCAGGCCGTTGATAGGCGGGTTGTTCAGGGTAATCACGGCGACGTCGCCATGCACTTTGTATTCTGCGGTCATGATTGATTTCCTCGTAAATTCAACGGACTGAAGATGTCCGTTGAGCGATGCAACATAAAAACGAACGGTCGTGCGTTTTTAAACATTCTAAAAGGCGCTGGCAGGGCTGAGGGCCCTGTTTGTCGCCCGCGAGACCCCCACTCACACTTGCCCCTCACAGCCCAGGCAGTTTGTAATCCTTCAGTATCTCGCGAAGTTTCATTTTCTGCATCTTTCCGGTAGCGCCCAGCGGAATCGCGTCGACAAACACCGCGTCATCCGGGATCTGCCACTTGGCGGTTTTGCCCTCGTAAAACGCAATCAATTCGTCCCGCGTCACGTCCATGCCTGGCTTTTTGACCACCGCGATGATGGGCCGCTCGTCCCACTTGGGGTGGCGCATGCCCACGCAGGCGGCCATCGCCACGGCCGGGTGCGCCATGGCGATGTTTTCCACCTCGATCGAGCTGATCCATTCGCCGCCAGACTTGATCACGTCTTTGCTGCGGTCGGTGATCAACAGAAAACCCTCGGCGTCGATGGTGGCCACGTCGCCCGTGGGGAACCAGCCACCGGCCACCAGCGGCGAGCCACCTACTTGTTTGAAATACTGGTCGATGATCCACGGGCCTTTGACCAGCAGGTCGCCCGAGGTCTTGCCGTCCCACGGCAGCTCTTTGCCGCTGTCGGGGTCGACAATCTTCATGTCCACGCCAAAAATTGCACGGCCTTGCTTGAGGCGGATTTTGGTTTTGTCGGGGCCAGGCAAATCGATATGGGCGTTTTTCAGCGTACACACCGTGCCCAGGGGCGACATTTCTGTCATGCCCCAGGCGTGCAATACGTCCACGCCGTAGTCGTCATTGAAGGTGGCCATCATCGCCGGTGGGCAGGCGCTGCCGCCAATCACCGTGCGATTGAGTTTGCTGAACTTCAAATTGGCCGGTTTCATGTGGCCGAGCATCATTTGCCACACCGTGGGCACGCCGGCAGCGAAGGTTACGCCTTCGGATTCGATCAACTCGTAGACCGATTTGCCGTCCAGCGCCGGGCCGGGGAACACCAGTTTGGCGCCGGTCATGGCGGCGGTATACGGAATGCCCCAGGCGTTGACGTGGAACATCGGCACCACGGGCAGGATGGAATCGCGTGCGCTGATGCACATCACATCCGGCATGCCGGCCGCATAGGCATGCAGGATGGTCGAGCGGTGGCTGTACAGGGCGGCCTTGGGGTTGCCGGTTGTGCCGCTGGTGTAACACTTGCTGGAGGCCGAGTTTTCATCAAACTGCGGCCAGGCGTAGGTGGAGGGCTCTTTGCCAATCCAGGCCTCGTAGCTCTGCAAACCGGGGATGCCGCTGTCTGTCGGCAGGGCTGCCGTGTCGCACAGGGCGACAAAATGTTTGATGGTGGTGCAGCGGCTGTGCACGGCCTTGACGATGGGCAAAAAGCTCATGTCGAAGCACAGCACCTGGTC
>JANLYO010000113.1:0-10422 GCA_031365665.1 Rhodoferax sp.
AAACTGCTCCAGCGTGCAATCGCTGCGGATTGTCTGGCGGGCACGGTTGAGGACTTCCTCCTCTCCAGTGAACGGTCGCGACATGAATTGCTCCATCAGTGTTGATGGAGCAATATTATTACACTAATGAATTAGAAATGGTATAAGACATCTGCGAACTACCGAACACCGCCTTCTGTGTGGCGCACCCCGCTGTGCATTGGCCTACGTTGACGCCACATAATGCTCTGATTTTCCACCCTGCTTTTCCAGCAGTTTGACGTCATTAATCGTCATGCCCCGGTCGACCGCCTTGCACATGTCGTAAATGGTCAGCAGCGCGATCTGCACTGCGGTCAGGGCTTCCATCTCCACCCCCGTGGGGCCGACAGTTTCCGCTGTGGCAGTACAAAATATGCCACCAGCCCCGGCAATATCTTCACTAACAGATACAAACTCAACAGCAACACGTGTGAGCGCCAACGGGTGGCACAGTGGAATCAAATCGCTGGTTTTCTTGGCCGCCTGAATCCCGGCGATGCGCGCAATGCCCAGCACGTCGCCCTTTTTCGCTGTGCCGGCCTCAATCAGTGCCAGCGTGGCGGGCAACATGTCGATGCGCCCGCCCGCCCTGGCCACGCGGTGTGTGCTGGCTTTGTCGCCCACATCCACCATGTGGGCCTGGCCTTGTGAATCAAAATGGGTGAGGGTGTTCATGACGGGGTATAAATGAGGGTTGAATCGGCGGATGCGAAGGCGCGGGGCAGGTGACAAACTTTACCCGAGCTTGACGCCTCAGCACGTGAACCCTTGAGAGAATCAACACGTCTTATGCACATGGCACTTCAAAATACGACAGAAAACACCTCACTTTCGGCTGACCGCATTAACGCCAGTGGCATTCACCTGGGGGTGAGCCTGCTTGTGGCGGCGCTGGCTGCCTTGCTAGTTTTCGGCATTTGGTACCCCTACCCTTACCGGGAGATTTCGGGTGGTCGTGAGCTGTTTTTGCTGGTGGTGACGGTCGATGTCATCCTGGGGCCGCTGATCACCTTGACGATTTTCAACCGCGCCAAACCGTGGCCGGTACTGCGCCGCGATTTGATGATCATCGCATTGTTGCAGCTCAGCGCCCTGGGCTACGGACTGTGGACGGTGTTTGTTGCGCGCCCGGTGCACATGGTGTTTGAATACGACCGCTTTCGCGTTGTGCACGCGATTGATGTCGTGCCGGAACTCTTGGTCAAGACGCCGACTGGCATCGATGCTTTGCCGCTGCTAGGCCCCACACTATTGTCGCTGCGCCCCTTCAAGAACGGCCACGAAAAGATGGAGGCCACCATGGCAGCCTTGCAAGGTGTGTCCCTAGGCTCGCGCCCCGACCTCTGGCAATCCTACGAAAAGGGCATTCCCGATGTCCAGAAAGAGTCTCAACCCATCACCCAACTCAAAACCCGCTTCCCCAATCGCACAACCGAAATTGACCAAATCCTGGCGCCGTTTGGCGCTGCCGGCCCAAGCATGGTCTACCTGCCCATGGTCGGTCGCAAATCGTTTTGGACGGTTTTTCTGGACCCGTTAACCGCTGAAATCAAAGCGTTTATGCCCCTGGATTCTTTTTGAAAAAAATTGAATCATGAATATTAGGCAATTAAGTCTCGTAAAAAATATAGTATATGCTGCAATTTTAATTGCAAATATGACAATATTTTCATCTAATTTATTTTCACAATCTACAAATTCAACGCTTCCTAACCTCGGCGACAACAGCGAACTGACCAGCAGCGCAGAGCGGCGTATGGGCGACCGCATCGCGCGGGAGATTTACCGCGATCCAGATTACATCGATGACGCTGTTTTGCTGGAATATGTCAACGCCATTTGGCAGCCGCTGCTGGCGGCGGCGCGTTTACGGGGGGATTTGGCACCTGAACTCGACGAGCGTTTTGCCTTTGAGATCATGCTGGGCAAAGACCGCTCCGTCAACGCATTTGCGCTGCCTGGCGGCTATTTCGGCCTGCATCTGGGCCTGGTGGCTGTGGTGGGCAACCGCGATGAATTGGCGTCGGTCTTGGGCCACGAGCTCAGCCACGTGACGCAGCGGCATATTTCCCGGCTGATCGCCAAACAGAGCGCGCAGTCGCCATGGACCATCGGCGCGATGATTTTGGGTGTCTTGGCCGCGTCCAAAAGCGCAGACGCCGCCAATGCGCTGATTGTTGGCGGCCAAGCTGTCGCGCAGCAAAATCAACTCAATTTTTCGCGGGACATGGAGCGGGAAGCTGACCGCACGGGTTTCAGCGTGATGGCGCAGGCCGGGTTCGATCCGCGCGGTTTTGTCTCCATGTTTGAGAAACTGCAGCTATCCAGCCGCCTGAGCGATAGCGGTGCATTTCCCTATTTGCGCAGCCACCCGCTCACCACCGAGAGGATTGCCGACATGCAGGGGAGAATTCCTGCGGCCAATGCGGCTGCCGTTGCGCCCATTGGCACGCTGGAGCACGCCATGGTCAGCGCGCGCGCGCAGGTTTTGTCCAATTCTGGCGTCGATGCGCTGCGGGCATGGGCGGCCTTGGGAGCAGCCGTTGCGCCACAACCGGATCCCGCATTGACGCCAGCTGCCTTGACACCAGAAGCGCGCTATCGGCAAGTGTCCAACCTGTATGGCGCTGCCATGGCAGCCATGAAGCTGCGTGACTTCGCAAGCAGCGGACTCCCCCTGGCGAAACTCTCGGGCTTGGCCCGATCAGACCCTGCCGCTGCCAGGCTCGGCCGCTTGTTGGCAGCAGAAATTGCTTTGGCACAAGGGGATGGCGCGCAAGCGGCGCGTCAGCTTGCCGAGAATAACGCGGCGCTCAAGCAACAGGCCGTCAAAAATCTGGCAGCGGGCCGCCCGGAGTTGATTTTGAGCGCTACGGCTGCCCTGCGCACCGGGCGACCGCAGGACGCAGCTGACTCCCTGCAAACCTGGGTGGCCGACCATCCCCGCGATGCCCAGGCGTGGCAGCTGCTTGCGGCTGCGCACACAGCCCTGGGCCAGCGATTGCGCGCCATTCGTGCCGATGCCGAAGCCCAGGTCGCCGTGTTGGACTACAGCGCTGCCGCAGACCGATTCAAGGCGGCGCAAGAAGTGGCGCGTGAACTCGCGCGCCAGGGTGCCGCTGACCACTTTGAAGCCTCCATCATCGACAGCCGGGCGCGCCAGGTCGCGTTACTTCTTCGCGAACAGGCGCTCGAGCGCTGATTCGATGACCATGCCCGCCAGCGAATACAACAGCGAGCCGACCAACGCCGCCATAAAGCCGTTGACGTGAAAGCCGTCCAGCACCCCCGCAGCGGCCCAAAACATCAGGGCATTGATCACAAACATGAACAAGCCCAGCGTCACTAGCGTCACCGGCAGGGTTAAAACCACCAGAATCGGACGCAAAAAGGTGTTGAACAGCGCGATGACAAATGCCGCAATCAGCGCTGAGGTGAAGGTTTTGACCTCGACCCCGCTGTAAAAGTGGGCGACAGCCAGCAGGGCGCAGGCGCTTAACAACCATTTGAGAATGAGCTTCATGGCCGCAGATTATCGCTGCGGCCATGGTGCTCACCCTCCCAACGCTCTTATTCGCTGGCCAGCGCCATCACGGTGCCCATGCCCACCAGCGCGCCAGGAACGGTCCATCGGCTGATTTTGCCCACGGGTTGGTTTTCGGTGACGGGCATCAGATCCTGCCCAAACAGGGTCAGCCGCGCGTCCATCACCCGGGCCGGGCCGTGCTCGCGCAGCAAACGGGTGGTCATGTACACCAAGGGCGTCTGCGCCACCAAAGTCTGGACACTCCCACTGGCATTGCGAAGCGTCGGCACAACTTGGCCAAACAGCCGGTCGCTCCAGTCGGCGCGCCAAGCTTCACGTGCCCGCCGAGTCAGCCACTTGCTGGCATGGCGGCTGAGCAGCGGAGGGCAGGCCACCAGAATCCAAGTGGTTGACGCCTGTGCGGTGCCCAAAGTGTCGGCTGGGCTGTTCATCGGCGCCATTTTTTCCAGGGCGTGTGCGGCGTCGTTGATATAAACAATGATTTTGTCCATGATGCTGTCCTTTAAAAAGTGAGTTTTAGGAACGGAACCTGAGAAACCTGACACAAACGCGCGGATAGGCAGGGGCCGATCCGCGCCCAACATCAAATCGCCTTGGACTGCCGTGACGTGGCCCAGCGGCCAGCGGCCAGCACACCGAAGATGGCCAACGCATAGGTTGTCCAGCGGGCAGCCGTATTGAAGGCGGCAGGCGGGTCAAACACGGCGTCCAGCAGCGGTTCGCTGACGATCATCTTGGCGGCGGTAAAAGCGAGCACGGCGGCACCAATCTGGATGATGATGGGGAAGCGCTCGACCAGTTTCAAAACCAAAGAGCTGCCGTAGACCACGATCGGTACGCTGACCAACAGGCCGATGATGACCAAATCCATTGAACCTTGCGCGGCACCGGCCACACCCAGCACGTTGTCAACACCCATCAGCGCATCGGCAACAACGATGGTTTTCATGGCACCCAAAAAAGTGGTTTGAACCGGGCCTTGGTGCGTGTCACCCCCTTCGTCAGCCAGCAGTTTGTAGGCGATCCACACCAGGCCCAAGCCGCCGACCAACATCAGCCCCGGGATTTTGAGCAGCCAGACCACGCCAAGCGTCATCACGGCGCGCACGCCGATGGCACCCACCGTGCCCCAGATGATGGCTTTTTTCTTCAGTTTGTCGGGCAAATGCCGCGCCGCCAGGGCGATGACGATGGCGTTGTCGCCAGCGAGTACGAGGTCAATTAGAATGATGGCCAGCAAGGCTGTCCACCAGGGCGCAGATAAAAATTCCATGGCAAAAGTCCAAGTTGTTTTGATATACAACCCGCTGCAACCCCGGCTTTGACCTTTTGATGCGACGCCAACTTGAGCGTTGGGCGCTGACCAAAACACATCGACCGGGCCCACTGCGGGCGCCAATCGAAGGTCTTGCTCGACATGAAATCATGCGACATTTGCCCGACAAGCCGGAAGCTGATGGTTAAAAAAGCTTCGTACTGACGACTTGCCGATACTTCCCGCCACAGCGCCAGTGAACGGCGTCTCTGCGTGCGGCAAGAAGCGGGAGCTACTCCCCTTCGTGCAAAGATTACAGCACAAGGATCCTGCCACACCAAAAACTTAAATTTTTTGGGGTTATTTGATGACGCGGCGACTTTGGCTTTGGCTTTGGCGGTGGCGCTGCCGCTGCCGCTGCCAGTCCCGCATGGTGGGCGGGCTATGATGCCCGTCCCCCCAATCACATCCCCATGGCAGGCATCCACATCGTTGACATCGAGTCGGCCATCAATTTTTGGCGTGACAAAAAACCTTCGCCCGACGGTTTTTCACTCGCGCCCGAGACGCGTGCGCTGGCCGAGGTCTACGCCACCATGGTGTTCCTGCACGAGACCGGGGCCGACGAGTTTTCGTTCCCCAAAATGGCGCTGGCGGCCTGGCTTGCCTGGTACGAGACCACACCGGATACGCCCTGCATTGCGATTTGCTCGACCAGCCAGGGCGACGCGGTGTGCAAGGGCTGTGGCCGCAGTTTTGAAGAAGTCCAACACTGGACGGCGATGCGCCCGGCTGAAAAACGCCAAACCTGGCGACGCATCACCATGGAGGGCACGGCCTGGCGTTTCAACAAATACGCCGAACGCGCCGCTGAACGGGTGTCAGCAGAGCGCATAGCGCGGCAGCATGACTTTGCAGCGGCAGAAGCCGCCCGACCCGCCCGCGCCGCGCAATGAAGCCCCGGTCGATGGGCTTTATTTCCAGCGCAGTGGTTCGATATCTACGTTGCGCGCCCCGTCGCCCAACATGAGTGTGCCTTCCTGAATCGTCGCCTGCAACTGCATGCTGCGCGCCGCCATCGGAATCAAAGCCTGTGACTGCGCGGCTGACACGCGGTAGACGCCCAGGTTTTGCGGGCGCGAGAGCTTGTTTTCCATGCCCTTCCACCAGACCTCGGCGGCGGCGCTGAAGCAATACAACAGCACCGCGTCGGCCTTGCCACAGGCCTTCAGGAGCGGTTTGTCCTCGGGCTGGCCGACTTCGATCCACAGGCGTTTGAGGCCAGTGAAGTCGGTGAGTGAAACGTCAGGTTCGTCCGGGCTGGAGAGCCCGGCCCCAAAGGCCAACACGCCATCGCCCGCGCAGACCGACTGTAGCTTGTGCGCCTGCAAGGCCAGTGCGACCAGGCGCACCATCATGCGCTCGTCGGTTTCGCTGGGGTGGCGCGCCAGGGTGAGTGCGTGGTCGGCGTAATAGCCGTTGTCGATGTCGGCGATTTGCAGATTGGCTTTGAATATTGTGGATTTTAAAGCCATTTACGTCTTAAATTTTCTCTAAATCAATAAATTTTTGAGAGCAAAAAACATATATATTATGTGATCTATAGGGAAATTCAATAGAAAAAATATTATCTCAAATTCTTTTTGCAAGAACTGTCGCCATGCCCGTGTAGCTTGCCGGCGTCATGGCCAGCAGGCGGTCTTTGTCAGCCTGCGGGATCGCCAAGTTAGTGATGAAGCCTTGCATCAGCTCACGTGTCATGGCGGCGCCTCGGGTGAAGGTTTTGAGCTGCTCGTAGGGTTCGGGCAGGCCAAAGCGGCGCATCACGGTTTGAATCGGCTCGGCCAGCACTTCCCAAGCGGCGTCGAGGTCGTCGGCCATCGCCGCTTCGTTGATTTCCAGCTTGTTGAGGCCTGCCAAGAGTGACTGGTAGGCCAGCACCGCGTAACCCAGGGCTACGCCCATATTGCGCAGCACGGTGCTGTCGGTCAGGTCACGCTGCCAGCGGGAGATGGGGAGTTTTTCGCTCAAATGGCGCAACAGGGCGTTGGCCAAGCCGAGGTTTCCTTCGGCGTTTTCGAAGTCGATAGGGTTGACTTTGTGGGGCATCGTGGAGGAGCCGACTTCACCCGCCTTGAGTTTTTGTTTGAAGTAGCCCAGGCTGACGTAGCCCCACACGTCGCGCGACCAGTCGATCAGGATGGTGTTGGTGCGCGCCACGGCGTCAAACAGCTCTGCCATGTAGTCGTGCGGCTCGATCAGGATGCTGTAGGGCTGGAAGGTGAGGCCCAGGCCCCACGGGCCTTTGGTGGTGCTGCCGCCCTGTTCGTCGGACTCGACCACGCGGCGGCTGAAGCCTTCCCAGTCAAAATCGGGCCAGGCCGAAAAGTGTGCGTTGTAGTTGCCCACTGCGCCGTTCATCTTGGCCATGAGTTTGACGCCAGCGATCTTCTCGCGCGCCCTGAGCAGGCGCACCACCACGTTGGCGATCTCTTTGCCCACCGTGGTCGGGCTGGCGGTCTGGCCGTGGGTGCGGCTGAGCATCGGCACGGCGGCAAAAGCCTGGGCCATCTGGCGCAGTTTGGCGATGACGTCGTCGAGTGCGGGCAACAACACGTGGTTGCGCGCGCCTTTGAGTTGCAACGCGTGGCTGGTGTTGTTGATGTCTTCACTGGTGCAGGCGAAATGCACAAATTCGGCGATTTTGAGCAACTCGGGCCGCGCCTCGAATTTGGATTTGATCCAGTATTCGACGGCTTTGACGTCGTGGTTGGTGGTCTTCTCAATCGCCTTGATGGCCATGCCGTCCACTTCGCTGAACTCTTTGACCAAGCGGTATAAGTAAGTACGCGCTCCGTCGGAAAGTGGCTTGAATTCGTCAAACCCGGCGTCACTCAAAGCGATCAGCCAGGCAACTTCGACCTGCACCCGGCGGTGCATGTAGCCCTGCTCGCTCATCAGCGGGCGCAGGGCGGCGAGTTTGGCAGCGTAGCGCCCGTCCAGCGGGGAAATGGCGGAAATGGAGGAAAACGACATCGGCAGATTGTAGGTTCCGCCATCATTTTGCCCACTGGATTGGGAGGGAAATGTTTTTGCGCCGGGCCGCCCCAAGCAAAAAAGCGGCCCCCTCGGGGGGCAGAGAGCGACACGCAGTGCGCGACCGTGGGGGGCAAGTGCCCGCCGGGCCGCTCCCTAGGAAAATAAGCTCCCTCGGGGGACAGCGACCCGAGAAGCGGTGGAGCGTTGGGGGCGTGTCTCGCTAGAATGGCCAAACCTCCAACTTGATCTAACTCATGAAACTCATCGGCGCCATCACCAGTCCCTATGTCCGCAAAGTGCGCGTTGTCATGGCCGAGAAAAAGCTGGACTACACTTTCGTGCCCGAAAACGTCTGGGCTACCGGCACCAAAATCGGCGAATCCAACCCGCTGGGCAAAGTGCCTTGCTTGATCATGGAAGGCGGCGAGGCCCTGTTTGACTCGCGCGTCATCGTTGAATATCTCGACACCTTGTCGCCCGTGGGCAAGCTGATTCCGAGCGTGGGGCGGGAGCGCGCCGAGGTCAAAACCTGGGAGGCCTTGGCAGACGGCCTCTTGGACGCCTCGATCCTGGCGCGGCTCGAAGCCACCTGGGATGGCCGCACCAGGGCCCAGCGCAGCCAGGTCTGGATCGACCGGCAGATCGGCAAAGTCAACGCCAGCCTCAAAGCCATGAGCACGGGCCTGGCCGAAAAGCCGTTTTGTTTTGGCATCCACATGAGCCTGGCAGATATTTCGGTGGGTTGCGCGCTGGGTTACCTGGATTTTCGCTTCCCGCAGATCAACTGGCGCGCCGACTACGCCAACCTGGCCAAACTGTACGAAAAACTGGTGCAACGCCCCAGTTTTGCCGACACCGCCCCGGCTTGAACTTTTATGAGCTTTGTTGTCTCAAAATGGGGGTGAAAAGCCCCCCATTTGTAAGTGCCGTTGATACATCTCCCACCTAGAATGGTTTCGCCTACTTAGGAAAATTTGTGCTCTACCCGGAACTGTTCAAACAACTCGAAGCTGTGCGTTGGGACATGGCCAAGGACATTCCTTGGGATAGTTTTGACGCCTCCAAGCTGACCGAGGAACAGGCCCAAACCATCAAGCTCAACGCCATCACCGAATGGGCGGCATTGCCAGCGACGGAGATGTTTTTGCGCGACAACCGGCACGACAGCGATTTTTGTGCCTTCATGTCGGTGTGGTTTTTTGAGGAACAAAAACACTCGCTGGTGTTGATGGAATACCTCAAAAAGTTCCGCCCCGATCTGGTTCCCACCGAGACCGAGCTGCATGAAGTGCGCTTCGAGTTTGACCCCGCCCCGCCGCTGGAAACCTTGATGATGCATTTTTGCGGTGAAATCCGCCTCAACCACTGGTACCGCAGGGCCAGCCAGTGGCACACTGAGCCGGTCATTAAGCAGATTTACACCACCCTGTCGCAGGACGAAGCCCGCCACGGCGGCTGTTATTTGAAATACATGCGCCGCGCCATCGGCATGTATGGCGTGCAGGCCAAGATGGCTTTTGCCAAAGTGGGCGTTTTGATGGCCAGCGCGCGGCGCACCGCGCAGGCCCTGCACCCCACCAACCTGCATGTGAACAAGGCGCTGTTCCCGCGCGACACCATCCAGAGTCGCCTGCCCGACCCCGAATGGCTGGAGCACTGGCTGGATGGCCAGATCAAGTTTGACGTCTTGTGGGAGACCAAGGTGGTGGATCGCATCCTGCACAACCTAAGCCTCCTCATGGAGCGTGAATTCAATACGGTGCAAGACTTGAATAAATACCGCAAGGAACTGGGGCGCGAGCACGCGGCTTTGCTCGCCGCAGCCGCCGCGCCTGAGGGCGCACCAGCCGCTCTGACGGCCTGAGCCTGAGCCAGCGGCAGCACCCGGTTTGATGCGTACGGCTTGCCAGAGCCTGCTAGCATCTGCGCATGCGCGCAGAACCTGCTGATTTCACTTTGCCATCCAAACTTTGCAGCCGCGCTAATGCCGTCACGCGCATCGCGGAGCTACCTCGCCCGCTGGTATTTACGAACGGCGTGTTTGACGTTTTGCACCGGGGCCACGTGGTCTATTTGGAACAGGCCAGAGCTTTGGGCGGCAGCTTGGTGGTTGCGCTCAATTCAGATGCCTCTGCGCGACGTTTGGGCAAAGGGCCGGATCGGCCCTTGAACAACGAAATGGACCGTGCGGTGGTGATCGCGGCACTGGAATCTGTCAGCCTGGTCACCTGGTTTGATGACGACACACCGATGGAACTGATCGTTGAGCTGAAGCCAGACTTGCTCGTCAAGGGCGGCGACTACGACATGGCAAAACTGGCAGAAACCAGGATTGTTGAGGCCTATGGCGGCCGGGCGCTGGCCATACCGTTTGTGCCTGGGTATTCAACGACCGCGCTGGTCAACAAAATCAAAGCTTATTCCATTTCTAATTCATTAATGAAGTAATAAGTACCCCAACAATCCAGGGCCAAGAGACGATAGAGTGGACTGAGTTGGGGTTGTTTTCCAGCGTTTTGAGTGCTAACTCCAGATGAGTTTCCAGAGCGTCCAGGCTATT
>JANLYO010000123.1:0-9380 GCA_031365665.1 Rhodoferax sp.
GTTACGGCCAAAGTGCGTCCATCTGGCGACCAAGCGGGCGCACTGTTGGAGCCCCGAAAATTGGCAATCAACCGGCGTTTTCCGCTGACTACATCGTGAACATACACCACCGGTTTGCGGGACTCGAAGGACACGTAGGCCAACTGCGCGCCGTTGGGCGACCACGCGGGGGAAATGATCGGCTCCGGGCTTGCCAACGCAGTTTGGGCATTCTCGCCATCTGAATCCGCGACCCACAGAGTGTGGCGAGATACGCCTTTTGTCACGTAAGCAATGCGTGTAGAAAAAATACCCCGTTCATTGGTCAGCTTTTCATAAATGAAGTCTGCGATCCGGTGAGCCGTCAGCCGCAAGTCGGCTGCGGTCACCGCATAACTTTGACCGCCTAAGTCCGCACCACGCACGACATCCCAGAGCCTGAAGCGGACATCAAAACGACCATCTGCCAAGCGGGAGATACTGCCGGCCACCAATGAGTCGGCGGCTTTTTGCCGCCAGGCCGACATATCCGGCCGCGAGGTTTCATCCATCGCCGAGCCGGCCGTTTCGGTGGCCCGAAATTGCCCGCTGCGCTCCAGATCAGCCAGCACAATACCGCCCATCTTCTGCGGCGCGTTGTCGTCGCCACGAAACGCCGGCACGGCAATCGGCAATTGGGTCAGGCCTACACCAGCGACTTCAACGCGAAATTGTGCGTTGGCGCTAAGGCTGGCACCGGCCAGAAGCCCTAAAGACAATAACAATGAGTATCGGCGCTTGATCATGGCGGCATTATCCCGCTCTGGTGACCACGACATCGTCATCCACGCGTTTTTGAGCGTAACCAAGGGTGGAACGTACGATCTTGGTGCTTGCGCGTTCGCGAACCAGCCGGGCATTGGCGGACTCCTGGCTGCGGCTGGCTTCCTTGTGCCACAGGTGGAAAACTTCCGTCGCACAGAAGCCGTTTTTCCGCGCTAAACCCAGGTTGTGCAGGCGCAACACAAAATCGGCATCTTCATGCCCCCAACCCTGGAAAGACTCATCAAAACCGTCAACTTTTTCAAAATCGGATTTCCACACAGCCATGTTGCAGCTTCGGATGCCCTTCCAGTTGAAGCTGCGGTCAATGCGCCCGGCACGATCCGGCAGACGCAGATGGCCGATCAATTTGTTGGACTCGCCGCGAAAGCGTTTGCCCAACCAATAACCCAAACTGCGGCCGTCCACGGTTTCTTCGCCAGCCAACACACGCCCCGTCAATTCGGGCGACAGCAGGATTCGGCTGCCGTTGCAAAAATAACCGACCTCTGCCAATTGCCGGTGGCGGGTGATGAAGTCGTTTTCAGGCACACAATCGCCATCCAAAAAAACGAGGTAGCTGCCCCGCGCAGCCGACACCCCCCGGTTGCGGACTTTTGCGGCGGTAAAACCAAGGTCAGGATGCCAAATGTGAACCAGTTTCAGCGTCTTTGCGGCGTCCGATTGCACGATGCGTTGTTGATGCTCGCGGGTCGAACCGTCGTCTGCCACAATCACTTCAAAATGCCGATCCGCCTGGCGGGCCAGGGCGGACAAAACGGCGATCAGGGCGTCGCTGCGGTTGTAAGTGGTGATGACGACGGAAACAAGCAGGGTGGCATCCATATTGAACTAGACTTGCGCGGCGCCTTACGGGCTTGAAGCATCCAACGACCACCAAATACTACCATTCCCCATGCCATTCTCCGTGGGCAAGCTCTCTGTTTACATCATTGCCTACAACGAGGCAGAAAAGGTCGCGGCAACCATCCAGAGTGCGTTGTGGGCCGATGAGATCGTTCTTGTCGATTCCCATAGCACTGACGACACCGCAGCCATTGCCGAGTCTTTGGGCGCAAAAGTGGTGCAGGTGGTGTTCAAGGGCTTCGGCGATCTGCGCAATCAGGCCATCGCGGCCTGTTCGAACGAATGGATTTTCAGCCTGGACGCGGACGAACGTTGCACGCCCGATGTCGCAAAGGAAATTCAAGCCATTGTCCGCGCCACAGAATCGGTTGACGCCTATTGGGTGCCCCGGCGCAATTTTTTCATGGGCCGCTGGATCAAACACTCCGGCTGGTACCCCAATTACCGCCAACCCCAGCTGTTCCGTCGCGGGGCCATGCACTACGACAGCCAGGAAGTGCATGAAAATTACATCTTGAATTCGACCCGGCCTTTGGGTTATCTCACGAACGCGATTTGGCAATTTCCCTTCAAAAACATGGCGGAGGTCCTGCACAAAGCCAATCGGTACTCCACACTCGGGGCAACTCGTGCGGCACAGCGCAAACTCAGCATGGGGGGGGCGTTGGTTCATGGCTTATGGGCATTTGTGAAACACTACGTTTTCAAGCGCGGATTTCTTGACGGCTGGCCAGGTTTTGTCATCGCCTTGGGCAATTTTGAGGGTACTTTTTACCGCTACGTGAAAGCCATCGAAATTCAGAATTCGGCGCTATGGCGTCAACCTCAAATCGCCGAGGCAGAGGTCGGCGCAAAGGTCAGTGTTTTGGCCGACGTGGCGGGCCCGAAAACTTGAATCTGCTCTCCCACACCGCAGACACCCGTCTGGCGACGACGCGCGACAGCTGGCAATTTCGCCGCGTGCTGGTTTGTTTTCTGGCCTTGTCTGCCAGTCTTCCCATCGCCTGGATCAGCCTAGGGAAATTGTTGCTTTTTATTGTGGCCTTGGCCCTTTTTGTCGCTGGGCTCATCCAGCAGCGCCGTGACGCAGCCTTGCACAAACTGCGATCCACCCGGCTGCTGTTGCTGATCCTGTTGCTTTTTTCCTTGAGCCTTTTCTGGACGAGCGCAGACCCAGACACTGCGCTCATGGCCTTCGTGAAACACGGCAAACTGCTGGCCATTGTGCTGCTGGCGAGTTTGATCCGCTCGCCACGGGATGCCCACGCTGCGCTTTTGGCCTTTGCCATCGGCCAGTTGTGCCTTTTGCTGGTTTCCTGGGCCTTGGTGGCGGGCCTGCCGATTCGGCATTTGCCCGCCAATCTGGGGCGGGGCGTCGTGTTTTCCAGTTATCTGGACCAGTCGATCATTTTTGCGACCAGTGCAGCGGTTTTTTGGCATTTGCACCCGCTTAAACTTTGGCCACGCTGGTTGGCTGCACTATTTGCCCTTGCTGCGTTGACCAGCGTGTTTCTGGTATTGATTGGTCGCACGGCTTATTTCGTGGCAATCGCCATGCTGGCATTGGCCGCGACGTGGGCTCTGCCGCCCAAGTTGAGGCGGGCTGCGTTGCTGGGCGCACCCTTGATGGCCGTGGCAGTGCTTCTGGCGGGCCCAGCCCACGTTCAACAGCGGGTTACCCTGATTTATTCGGACATTCAAAGTTATTCTGACAAAGCCGATATCAGCACCTCTTCGGGTTGGCGTTTAAACGCCTGGCGCCGCTCGGTTCAGGCAATTGCCGAAAACCCGTTGGCGGGCCATGGCGTGGGCGCCTGGACGAGCACCGTCAAACGCTTGGAGGGCAAGGCTGCGACGCAGGTTTTTGGCGCTGGGCGGTCCAGCAATCCGCATCAGGAGTATTTGCTTTGGGGCGTTGAATTGGGTGTCGCGGGTGTTGTGCTGCTGGTGCTCCTCCACATCGCTTTGGCGCGCGATTTTTCAGGATTTACCGAGCCGGTGTACCGTGCCGGTGTGTCTGCCGTTGTGGCCTTGGGCGTCGCATGCCTGTTCAATTCGACCATTTATGATGGCCAGATTGGCGACTACTTTTGCCTGCTGATCGGCCTATTGCTCGGTCTGGGTTTGCGCGCAGACGGTTCGCCAGCCCATAGAGGCCCCGAGCTCAGAGCCACTGCAGCATGAGCGAATCCACCGCAACAGCGGCAGTCCAGAAGCCCCCGGTCGGCCTCATGCAACGCATCCGGCGTTTGTTGCCCTATTTCAGCGGCGTTGGCGGCACCTGGGCGTTGGTCGCGGCAGGCGCCGTGGTGGGAGCAGCCACAGAACCCATGATTCCGGCCCTGCTCAAGCCCTTGCTGGATCGCGGCTTCCAGCAAGGCAACCTGGACATCTGGATGGTGCCCGCCGCCCTGCTCGCCTTGTTTGGCGTGCGTGGCCTCGCAGGTTATGTCGCCCAAGTGGGCCTGACCAAAATCAGCAATCACGGGCTGAATGCCCTGCGCAAGGCCATGTTTGGCAAAATTCTGGCCGCCGAACTCCGCCTCTTTGGCGCCCACAGTTCAAGTGCCTTGTCCAACACGGTGGTGTATGAAGTGCAAACTGGGGCGGTGATGCTGGTGGCGTCGTTTTTGAGCCTGACCCGCAACAGCCTGACGCTGCTGGCCTTGACTGGTTATCTGTTTTTTCTCAACTGGAAACTCACTTTAATTGTCGCCGCCGTGTTTCCCGCCGTGGCCTGGGTGATGCGGGTGCTGACGCGGCGATTGCACAGCCTTACCAAAGCCAATCAGGATGCGACCGACCAATTGGCCTATGTCGTCGAAGAAAACGTGCTGGCCCACCGGGATATCCGCCTGCAGGCCGCGCAACACCTGCAAGCTGATCGGTTTGAGACTTTGAGCGGACAACTCAGCCGCATCGCGTTGAAATCAACCGTGGCGGGCGCTGCCATGACGCCGATGACACAAATGCTGGCGGCAGTGGCCTTGTCTGCTGTGATTTCGGTGGCCTTGATCCAAAGTGCCACCAGCGGCACATCGGTAGGCGGCTTTGTGGCCTTTGTGACGGCGATGCTCATGATCGTGGCGCCGATTCGGCAATTGTCCGAGGTGTCCAGCCCGATCACCCGTGGCCTGGCTGCGCTGGAGCGCGCGCTGGATCTGATTGACAACACGCCGGACGAATCCGAGGGCGACTTCGCCGTGGCGCGCGCGCGGGGCGACATCGAATTTTCCAATGTCACCGTGGCCTATCCAAATGCCCCGGATTCCCCGGCCAGCGAGGCGACTGAAGACGCTGCCATCGCCGCCGGCCCTGCGACCAAGCCTATTCCCGCTGCAGCGGTGCGCAACCTCACCCTTTCAGTTCGCGCAGGTGAAACCGTGGCAGTGGTCGGCGCCTCCGGTTCAGGCAAAACCACTTTGGTCAACTTGTTGCCCCGCTTTGTCGACGCCAGTGCTGGCGCAGTCATGTTGGACGGGCAAGACATTCGTCATTGGCAATTGCGTGCGCTGCGCAGGCAATTTGCCATGGTGAGCCAACATGTGCTGATGATCAACGACACCGTGGCGAACAACGTGACGCTGGGCATGCCCCTGGACCGCGTCCGGGTGCTGGCCTGCCTGCAATCCGCCAACTTGGGAGCTTTTGTCGCGGCGCTTCCCTTGGGGCTTGACACCGTCGTCGGCCACAACGCGATGCAGCTTTCTGGCGGGCAGCGCCAGCGCCTCGCCATTGCGCGCGCCATGTACAAAGACGCGCCGATCCTGATCCTGGATGAAGCGACTTCGGCACTGGACACCGACTCCGAGCGCCTTGTGCAACAGGCGCTGGCAAGCCTCATGAAGAACCGCACCACGCTGGTGATCGCACACCGCCTTTCGACCGTGCGCCACGCCCACCGTATCATCGTGATGGAGGCCGGCCGAATCGTCGAGAGCGGCAGCCATGATGAATTGCTGGCGCAACAAGGCGCTTACGCGCGGCTTCACCAGTCCGGCGAAAAGTCAAGCTTGTCCTCCTGATGGACTTGATTACCACTTCCACACGCCATCCACGCAAACAGACCGACGCCAGCCAACGCCCTATGGACATGACCCCGCCGCCCCCGACCCGCTACATCACCACCTGCCCGGTGGGTTGTGCGCCGCCCCTCCAGAGTACCCCTATCGTTTTGCCGGAAGGCCCGCTTTTGCGCTGCCCGCATTGCGGGCAATTGGTCAGCCAGTGCAGCGAAGCCCTGTATTGGCAGTCCATGCAGGAGTTCAACGACCCGCGCGGCACGATGCCCGATGCACGCTCGGCAGCGCGAGGTTTTCGGCGTGGCAAAAAATACCTCGACCACATCAGCGCCCTGTTGGGCAAAGCGCCTGCCGCGACCCGTTTGCTTGATGTCGGCTGCTCCAGCGGCGCGTTTTTGACCACCGCCGTGAAGCTCGGTTACGCCGCTGAAGGTGTCGAGCCAGCTGAACGAGCCGCCGCCACGGCACAGGCGTCGGGCTTGAAAGTCCACCAAGGCCTGCTGCACGAAGCCGCCTACGCAGATGCGAGTTTTGACGCCATCAGTTTGCTCGAAGTCATCGAACATCTGAAAGAACCGTTGCCTCTGCTCAGAGAGGTTCAGCGCATCTTGAAGCCCGGCGGCATTTTCCTGATTGGCACGGGCAACGCCGCCAGTTGGTCGGCCCAATCCTTCGGTGCGCATTGGGACTATTTCAGCATTGCCAAACACGGCGGGCACATCAGTTTTTTCAACCCGAAATCCATTGAAAAACTGGCTGCGCAGGCCGATTTTTCTGTGGCCCAGTTGAAGACGCGAAGTGTGCGTTTTGGTGATCGGGGCAACACCGCCGAGCCCGCTTACACTCTGTTCAAAATCGCTGCGGAGTTGGTCAATCCACTGGCAGCGTGGTGGGATCAAGGCGAAGATATGGCCGTTTATTTTCGGAAAAATTAGCCCAGAAAAATTCTAAATTTTACATATTTAAAATATTTCAATGATTATTTATTAATCAGTTTTATCTATTATTAAATAGCAATATTTTCAATAGGTATGTGGCCTAATGGCACTTGGAATATATTAATTCTTGTTCAACATATAAATTTGACCATTTGTAGGCTTGTGCAAACGTGCTGGCCTGGCTTGCAAGACGCGTTCGCAATGGCGCATCGGACAACACACGTCGAAGCTGAGCTTGCAGGGCTTGTGCATCCCGCGGGTCATTCAAAATCAGGGCGTTGTGATCATCCGTCAACAGGCCCGAGAGTCCGCAAAATGGTGCGGCACTCACGATCACCGGCAGGCCGTGGGCCATGGCTTCGAGCACCACCATGCCGAAGGTGTCTTCCAGCGTCGGATGGGCCAAACAATCCGCCGCCTGGTAGGCATCATGCACGTCATCAAGCTGCCCCAAAAAAAACACGCGCCCGCCAAACCCAAGGCGCTGGATCTGCGCGCCAAACGCCGCTGCGTGGGCCGCATTGCCCACGACCGCCAAACAAGTGGTGTCGTTGTCTCGAATCCCCGCCAGTGCATCAAGCAGGGTCGCCAAGCCCTTTTTCTGGAAGTCATTGGCGACGAACAACACCAATGGACAGTTCAGCGGCAAGCCGAGATGACGGCGCGCGGCGCTTTGTTCATCAAGGGCGGCCGCGCCAGGCACGGCTGCCACGCCCGGCGTGATGATTTTCATCATCGGCACCGTATGCGGGTGCACCTTCGCCATCACATCGTGCAGCGCTTGCGAGGTCACCACCAGCGTGCGCCCAGGCTGCGCGGCATACCGGCGCCGCTCCAGCCACAGATAGGCCAAGAGACGCGGGCTGGTCACGACTTTGACCCACCGCAAAAGCCGGGCCAGGCCGTGCCGACCGACAAACAAATTGTGCCGGATGGGCAACACGTGGATGGTCTGTACCTGCCCGTGCCAGGTGTTTTCATGGGAATGCACCACGTCAAACCCCCGGCGCGTCGCCCACCACGTGGCCGTGGCATACCAAAGCTGGTTGATCCAACGCGGCCGAGTGAACGGCGAAGACACACGGTGGTAGGTCACCCCTGGAAACTGATGACGGATGGTTTGGGCAAAAACATGGATGTCGTGGCGCGGTGCCATGCGCTCCACCAGGGCGATGGAATACCGCTCAGCGCCACCACCTCGGGGGTCGAAGTTGCGGTTCAGCACGGCAATGCGCAAGCGCCGCGCGGGCTGTGTGCAGGTTTGCGTCACCTCCGCGCTCACGTGCGCCGCCGATCTTCGTAGCCGGTGGCCAGCTTCAACCACAACGCAAGGCGAGTGGTGCTGCGCAACACCGGCACGCGGGGCAGTTGCAAAAAATCATCTGTCGCTTGTGCACGGCCACGCTGGGTGGTGGTGGCGGTCAGGTACCCGGCCTCGGCCACCATATGCACGTGTCGGTCTTCGAATTCCCCAAAGGGGTAACAAAAATGCTGCACGGCATGGCCCGTGAGATGCTCCAGCTCAGATTTCGCGTAAGCAATTTCTTCCCTGGCCGCAGCCGCGCCCAGGCTCATCAGGCGTGCATGATTACGCGAATGCGCCCCTACCTCTTGCCCGCTGGCGCGCCATTCGCGCATCTGGGCCGCGTTCATCAACGGCACCTGCGCGACACCCAGGTCGCGGTCCCAATCGTTGGTGCGCCCCAAGCGATGGCTGACAAAATAACAGGTGGCCGAAAAACCATGGCGCTGAAGCGTCGGCAAGGCCTGGGTGAGGTTGTTCAGATAACCGTCATCTAAGGTGATGCCAACGACTTTGCCGGTTTTTTCACCCTTGAGATACGGTACCAGCGCGGCCATGCCCAAGCCCTGGTAGCCCAGGGCTGACAACATGGCCATGTGGCCGGCAAACGCGCCGGGCGAGACATACAGGCTGCGAAACTGCGCCCCTCTGGGCGGCGCTTCTTCAATCTGGTGGTAGGTCAGGATGGGAATCGGCACGGGCTGAATGCGGATCAAAACAGACTCACAACAACACGATGTCGTATTGCTCTTGCCCCATCGCGGTTTCACTTTGCAGCGACACGGGTTTGCCAATGAATTCCGACAAGCCCGCCAGATGCTGGCTTTCTTCGTCCAGGAACAGCTCGATCACCTTGGGCGATGCCACCACCCGGAACTCGCGCGGGTTGAACTGCCGCGCCTCGCGCAATATTTCGCGGAAGATGTCGTAGGCCACGCTTCGGGCCGTTTTGACGATGCCTTTGCCTGCGCAAACAGCGCACGGCTCGCACAACATGTGAGCCAAGGACTCACGGGTGCGTTTGCGGGTCATCTCCACCAGGCCGAGCTGCGAGAAGCCGCCTGCCGAGGTCTTCACACGGTCGCGCTGCAATTGTTTGCGGAACTCGGCCAACACGGCCTCGCGGTGGTCTTCGCGCACCATGTCGATGAAGTCGGCAATGATGATGCCGCCCAAATTGCGCAGCCGCAGTTGGCGCGCAATGGCCTGCGCGGCCTCTAAATTGGTCTTGAAAATCGTGTCGTCGAAATTGCGGGCGCCGACAAAGCCGCCGGTGTTCACGTCAACGGTTGTCAGCGCTTCGGTTTGGTCAACGATCAAGTAGCCGCCCGATTTAAGCTCCACGCGGCGGCCCAGGGCCTTGTAGATCTCTTCGTCGATGGAAAACAGGTCGAAGATCGGCCGCTCGCCCTTGTAATGCTGGAGCTTTTCAGTGGCGGCAGGCATGAATTCCCGGCCAAATGCCACCAG
>JANLYO010000161.1:0-3248 GCA_031365665.1 Rhodoferax sp.
GGTGAAAAAAGCGGTCGCATGAGCGTGATCGACCGCTGGGTGCTGCAAACCACCCTGGCCTGGCTGAACCAGAACCACGAGCGTTTGAAACACACGCGCTTTGTCTGCATGAATTTGAGCGGCGCGTCCTTGAACGACGAAAAGTTCTTGCAAGACGTCTACGCCATGCTGGAGCAAAACGTCGATGTGGTGCGGCATCTGTGCCTGGAAATCACCGAAAGTGTGGCCTTGCACGATTTGAACAACACGCGGCGTTTTGTCGACCGGGTGCGCAGCTTTGGGGCCAAAGTGGCGCTGGACGACTTTGGTGCCGGTTACACCTCGTTCTCCTACCTCAAGGAGTTGACGGCTGATTTGTTGAAGATCGACGGAAGTTTCATCGTCAACATGAACCGCCACCCGGCCAACGTGGCCATTGTGGAAGCCATTGTGAGCCTCGCCCGCAACCTCGGCATGAAAACCATTGCCGAATGGGCGGAAGACTCGGCTACTGTGCAAACCTTGATCGAAATTGGCGTCGACTACGTGCAGGGTTACGTGGTGGCCCGGCCGCAGCCGCCCGACAACCTGCTGGCAGTGCCCTCATCGGCCTCCTTCATCGTGGACGAAGACCTGCTGCAAATCGTGTCGCTTCTGGGCAAGCCGGAAGACAAAGTGGCGCAAGTCGATCTGTTTGAGACAACTTCAGCGCTGGCCAGCCTGCATTGATGGCCCCCACGGTCGCTCACTGCGTGTAGCTCCCTGCCCCCCGAGGGGGCCGCGTTTTCCTCGGGGGCGGCCCGTCGGAAAACATGCCCCCACGGGCGCTCACTGCGTGTAGCTTCTTACCCCCCGAGAGGGCCGCATTTTTGCTTGGGAGCGGCCCAGCGCAAAAACTAGCCGCGCAAAGTGCGTTTCAATTCTTCACCGATTTCCGGCTTTTCTGCAAACGGGCTGGTCGGGTTACGCGCTTGAACGATGTCTTCCATGCGGGTTTGAACCGATTTGAGCGCTTTGGGATGGCTGTAGACGTAAAACTGGTTGGCCGCCACGGCATCAAACACTTTTTGCGCTACTTGGGCTGCCGACACGTTGCCGCTGGTCACGGCCTTGGCGGTCATGGCTTCGCCGACCAATTGGCTGCGGGTTTTGGGGGCGTGAGCGTCGGTCAGGTTGCCGGGGCGGTTGCGGCCACTCTGGTGGATGCCGGTGGTCACAAAAAACGGGCACAAGACGCTGGCGCTGACTTGGTCCGTCACCAAAGATAAGTCCTGGAACAGGGTTTCCGTGAGGCTCACCACCGCGTGTTTGCTGACGTTGTAAACGCCCATATTGGGTGGATTGAGCAAGCCGGCCATGCTGGCGGTATTGACGATGTGGCCGTGCCAAGCCGGGTCTTTTTTGGCGGCGTCGAGCATCATGGGGGTGAAACTGCGCACTCCATGCACCACACCCATGACGTTGACCCCCAGCACCCATTGCCAATCTTTGAGCGTGTTCTCCCAAATCAGGCCGCCTGAGCCCACCCCAGCATTGTTGAACACCAAATGCGGGGCGCCAAAACGTGCCAGCGTCGCCTGCGCCATGGCCTCGACCTGGTCTGCATCGGCCACATCCAGCTGAAACGACAACACTTGCGCGCCAGCAGCGCCCAATTCGGCCACAGCTTTGTCGAGCGCGTCTTTTTGCACGTCGGCTAAAACTAAGTTCATGCCGAGTTTGGCGCCGATCCGGCCCATCTCCAGCCCGAAACCCGAGCCCGCGCCCGTGAGCACGGCTGTCTTGCCCTTGAAGTCGCTGATCATGTCGGGGTTTCCACTTTCTTGAGGATGAAGCCGATGCGTGGGAAATGCACCTGCACGACGCCCGCGCGCGGGTCGGTGCGGCGCAGCGTGTAGTGCATGCGCGTGGCCGAGATCAGGGTGCCCTGGGTAGGCTCCGGACCGAAGTTGTCGGCGGCTACGGTGACTTCGCTGCCCAGCGGGATGCCGTGTTCATCCTGGAAGGATTCCTGCCCAAACACGCTGTCGGTCCACGTGCCCTGGGCGCAGGCTGCGATGGCTTCTGCCGAGTTTGAAACGCTCATCTGGCCGTGGCCGATGGCGGCCATGCGGTCCATCCAGGCCAGCACGCCCGGTGTCGCGTCCAGAATGCCGGCCATGACGCTCGACTGCGTGCGGGTGAACCACAAGGGGTGGTAACACGCGAAGTCCGCCACAGAGGGTTCGTCGCCCAGAAGGAAATCCTGCGCGTCGAGCATGTTGGCGATGCGCCGCAGATAACTCTTGTAGGCGGCGGTGGCGTCGGCAACCGGCATGCGGGGCACGGCGACGCGCATTTTGGCGCGGTCTTCGGCAAAGGCCTTGGCTTCGGCCTGCCAGACCTCGGGCGGGCGCCCCCGCGCAAACATCTGCGCCGCGCCCTTGGGATGGAAGTTGTAGGCCATCGCCGTCCAGAAGAGCTTGTCGTCAGCCCACTGCGCCACGGTGCGCGACAGGCCCTTGTGGGTGGCCGGATACAGCCCCGGCGCCGGGTGCAGGTGCTCCAGCACGTCACAGATCAGCGCCGTGTCGCAGTAGATGTCAGAGCCCACCTGCAGGAAAGGCGTGCGGCGGTAACCGCCGGTGAGCGCCAGCACGTCGGGCTTGGGCATGATGTCGGGCACGATGACAGACTTCCAGGCCAGCTTCTTGTAGCCCAGGATCAGCCGGATCTTTTCAGAATAGGGAGACCGGGGATAGTGGTGCAGGTAGATGTCGCTCATGAAAACCTCCGGGAATCAGATCAACTTGACGAGTTGTTTGCCGAAATTTCTGCCTTTGAGCAGACCCAAAAATGCCTCGGGCGCGGCGGCGATGCCCTGGGCGACGGACTCGCGCGGCCGCAGTTTGCCGCTGCCGACCAATGCGCCCAGCTCGGCCAGCGCCGCAGGCCAGAATTCCATGTGTTCACTCACAATGAAACCCTCAATTTTCAGGCGAGAAATCAGGATCAGCGAGGGGTTGGCTAGCGGCAATGGCGCGCCGTCGTAACCGGCAATCATGCCGCAGACCGCAATACGGCCAAACTGGTTCATACGCGGCAACACCGCGTCAAGCACCATGCCGCCGACGTTTTCAAAATAACCGTCGATGCCGTTCGGGCAGGCCTCTTTGAGCGCTTTGGAGAGCGACGCTGCATCTTTGTGCACCTTGTAATCGATGCAGGCGTCGAAACCCAGCTCGTTGACCACGTAGGCGCATTTGTCAGGGCCGCCCGCGATGCCGACG
>JANLYO010000179.1:0-9113 GCA_031365665.1 Rhodoferax sp.
CTTTCGACAGGCTCAAGGCGAACGGTTTCTAGAAGGAGCCCATCATGAGCGACAACCTGAGCACCAAATACATCGAAATCCAGGGCGTAGAACAGACCTTCAACACCAAGAAAGGGCCGTTTTGCGCGCTGCAGGGCGTCAACCTGAACGTAGCCAAGGGTGAGTTCGTCACCCTCATCGGGCACTCGGGCTGTGGCAAATCCACACTGCTCAACCTGATTGCCGGGCTTACCACGCCCACGCGGGGCAGCCTGATCTGCGCCAACCGCGAAATTGCAGGCCCAGGGCCAGATCGCGCGGTGGTGTTTCAAAACCACTCACTCTTGCCCTGGCTCAGCTGTTTTGAAAACGTTTACCTCGCAGTGGAGCGCGTGTTTGGTTCAAACGAGGGCAAGGCCCAGCTCAAAGAACGCACACTGGCCGCGCTGGCCATGGTCGGTCTGGCTGCCGCTGCGCAAAAACGCCCTGGCGAAATCTCGGGCGGCATGAAACAACGTGTCGGCATTGCCCGCGCCTTGTGCATGGAGCCCAAGGTGCTGCTGCTGGACGAACCCTTTGGCGCGCTGGACGCCCTCACCCGCGCCAAGCTGCAAGACGAGTTGCTGGCCATCGTGGCCGCCACCCACAGCACGGTGGTGATGGTGACCCACGACGTGGACGAAGCGGTGCTGCTGTCTGACCGCGTCGTCATGCTGACCAACGGCCCCGCTGCCACGATTGGCGAGATCCTTGAAGTGCCCCTGGAGCGCCCGCGTGACCGCGTGGCGCTGGCCCAAAGCCCGCTGTACCAGCTCTACCGCAAAAGCGTGCTCGACTTTTTATACACGCGCCAAAGCCACGTGGAGAAGCAGGCGGCTTGAGAGGGTGTTTCGTGGATACTGCTTGGGCGCTGGGCCTAAAATTCGCGGCATGATTCCCTCACACGATCTGGCAACTGCCCCCACACCCCTGCGAGTCCTCTCGTCGATGGCCACCAAACAGATCCTGGCCGATCTGGCGGCGAAATACCAGGCGGGCGGCGGCCAGGCCGTCAGCGTCGAATCCGTCGGCGGGGTAGACGCCGCCAAACGCGTGTTGGCCGGCGAGGCCTTTGACCTGGTCATCCTCGCCCGCAACGCGATGGACACCTTGCGCGCCGCAGGCAAACTCGCCGACGGCAGCCTGCGCGACCTGCTCGTCTCTGGCGTGGGCGTTGCGGTTCAGAGCGGCACGCCCCACCCCGACATTTCATCGGAAACGGCTGTCAAACAAGCCGTGCTGGCCGCACCCACGCTGGGTTATTCCACCGGCCCCAGTGGTGTGCAACTGGCCAAACTCTTCGAACGCTGGGGCATTGCCGAAACCATCAAGCCCCGCATCGTGCAGGCGCCGCCGGGTGTTCCTGTGGGCGCCTTGATCGCCAAAGGCGAGGTGGCGCTGGGTTTTCAGCAGTTGAGCGAGTTGCTGAACGTCAAGGGCATCGACATGATTGGCATGTTGCCACCGGCGATTGAAATCATCACCACCTTCAGCGGCGCCGTGGCCGCCACCTGCGCGCAGCCCGATGCTTCCGCGGCCCTGCTGCGCTTCATGGCCTCGCCAGAATGTGCCACCACCATTCGCCAAAACGGCATGGGCCCAGCCTGATGCGCTGATTGCCACTAATTGGCACGGTTCTGGCAAGGTATATGGCACCATGTCAGAACACTCCCTCCGCAAGACCCCAGCCACAGCCCAATCCGGTGCATTTCGCACCTTTTTGAAAGCCGGGCACGCCCCGACATTGGGCGCTGCTTTTTTCTACTTCATGTTTTCCTGCGCCATCTGGGTGATGAACGGCACCATGGCGCCCTTCATCTCCGAGACCTACAACCTGACACCCTCGCAAAAGGGTTTGATGTTGTCCATACCCATCTTCGCCGGCGCGCTGATGCGTTTTCCGCTGGGCATCCTGGCGCAATACATTGGCCGCAAAAACGCCACACTGGTCGAAATGGGTGGGATCGCCATCGCGTTGTTGTATGGCTACTTCTTTGTCAATTCCTTCAACGACCTGCTCGCCATGGGCGTGTTGCTCGGAATTGCCGGCGCCAGTTTTGGCGTGGCGCTGTCACTCGGCTCGGGCTCGTTCCCGCCGCGTTACAAGGGCCTGGCGATGGGCCTGGTGGGCGCCGGCAATGTGGGCACGGCGGTGTCGGCGCTCTTTGCGCCGCCGCTGGCGCAGGCCTTCGGCTGGCAAACCGTTTACGGCATTGCCGCCATCGCCGTGCTGGTGCCAATGGCCGTGATGGTTTTCTTCGCCCAGGAGCCGCCCGACCTGGACAAACACGCCAGCCTCAAAGAACATGTCGCCTGCCTGTTTGAGAAAGACGGCTGGGCTTTCAGCCTGATCTACGCGGTGACCTTCGGCGGCTTCATCGGCCTGGTGACCTTTTTGCCGAGTTATTTTTACGACCAGTTCGGCGTCTCCAAAGTACAGGCTGGCCAGCTCACCATGCTCGCGGCCTTCATGGGCGCGGCAGTGCGGGTGTTTGGCGGCTGGATCTCCGACCACTGGGGCGGCGTGAACACGCTCACCGCCGTGTTGGTTGTCGTCACCGTCAGCCTGATGGGCTGTGGCCTGGCCGAGAACTCGCTGCCCACCACCATGCTGCTCTTTTTGGTCTGCTTTGCCGCATTGGGCGCAGGCAACGGCGCCCTCTTCCAGCTTGTGCCGCTGCGCTGGCCGCTGACCACGGCCGTGGCCGGCTCAATGATCGGCGAGATCGGCGCCCTGGGCGGCGGCCTGATCCCCAACGCCATGGGTATGAGCAAACAACACACCGGCAGTTACCTGTGGGGCTTCCTTTCCTTTGCCATCTGCTCCGCCGCCATGCTGCTGCTGCTGCGTTTCATGCAGATCCGCTGGACGCGGACCTGGGCGGAAAAAGGTGGGCGAGCTCGGACTTCGTGACGCTATTTGATTTATAGCAAAAAATCCAATAAATACGAGGCCCAGTGGCTGAAAATTTGTAAATCTCTGGTTTGATTGCATAAAGTTAACACCCATATCAACATTTTTCAATGTTGATTCAATCCCGCTTTTGTGCAGGGTCGATCTTCGCCATCAGCGCGGATCAAAGGCGACAGCACCACGACCGCCGCACCATTCCGCAACCAGAAAAGACGAAGGCCACGCGTAGTTCGTGGCCTTCCATTTGGTGCATCTTTCAGCTTGTTAGCGTCCAGAGCGCATATCCCAATCGACTTGGTAGTGAAATTATGGCATCGGAATTCTGATTTTTTCAGCCAAATTGAGAAATGAGCTCTGACCGAAACCTAAACCTCCAAAGTTACAAAAATCAAATTATAATCTTTCTAAACCTCGACCCCTATATGAATGTACAAATTTATCAATAATTCTTCTGGGGTTGTGGATTTTGCTGTGTTTCCATACATAGATCATGCGTTATGCACCTTTGAAACTGCCCCAGTTCGGTTGCAGGTCGGCAATGCCCGGTGGGGGTTGAGTCACATCGAATTGGTGCACAGTCGGGAAATGAGTCGCCTTAAACTGGATGCTGTGTCGTTCGTCTCCTCGATCATCAAACCGGGTAGCCCGATCTACTGTGAGTTTGATCAGATGAAAGGCAAGCCGCGTACCCACGCTGTCAATGTTCGCATCGGAAATGCAGTGCTGGAATACAAGGTCACCCCAACGGGTTGTTTTTATACAGTCATCACCGCTTTCAGTCGGCGGCAGCCCATAGGTGAGTTGATCGGGCGGTTGACCTAACTCAAGAAATATGAAAAAAGTGCTGGTCTGGAGAGGTCGAAGCGCTTTCTTAGCTACGCGCAGGGTCGAAAGCCAACACGCAAATGCCGCCGCCTCTTGGATGATCGGCTCATCCAGATCCGTCCGGGTAACCTCAAAGCTATTGCCGATGCCTTGGGTTTAAGCTCAAATTACGGCCAGACCAGCACCTACATTTTAGCGTTGACTGAGCAAATAGTAAAACCATCACTATCCGGCCCCCATCCCACTGTAAAAGGCACTTATGAAGTACAGACTTTCGCTCGACTTGGGCACCACCTCGCTAGGATGGGCCATCTTGATGCTGAACGAAGAGCAACCGCCGCGCCCAAAGGCCATCGCCAAAGCCGGTGTCCGCATTTTTGGTACGAGCGAGCACGGTGCTGGGCGACACCCGAAAAAAGGCACCTCTTTGGCGGTGGAGCGACGTTTGGCCCGTTCTATGCGCAGGCGGCGGGATCGGCTGCTCCTTCGAAAAGAGAAAATGATGGAGGCGCTTATTGGTTTGGGTTTTTTCCAAACCGACACAGCGGCCCGAGAAGCCATGCTCACGGTCAATCCATACGAATTGCGGGCGAAAGGAATTCAGTCGGCTTTGAAACCCGAAGAATTTGCACGCGCCTTGTTTCACATCAATCAGCGCCGTGGCTTTCAAAGCAATCGCAAAACAGACAACCCTGATGCCGATGAAGGTGCAATGAAATCGGCGATCTCCCGTGTGCGGGATGAGATCAAAACATTGGACCTCAAGACCGTAGGGCAACTGTTGTGGCATCGCATGCAAAACGGCGCGAAAGTGCGGGCCAAAAACAACGGCCTCGCTGGCAAGAAGCTGCTCTACGAACTCTATATAGACCGCGACATGATCAAAGCCGAGTTTGATGCGTTGTGGCAAAAGCAAGCCGAATTCAATCGACAGCTTTTCAATGAAGAGGCGCGGGACAAACTGCGCGACATCCTGACTTATCAACGTGACCTCAAACCCGTGTTACCTGGCCGTTGTACCTTTGAAACAGACCAGCATCGCGCACCGCTAGCTTTGCCCAGCACCCAGCGATATCGCATTTATCAGGAAGTCAACAGCCTGAAAATTCTCTCCGCAAACCTCGACCCGATCAACTTGACGTTGGCTCAACGCGACGCGGTTGTGGCCGAACTTGAGCGCAAAGCAAAAGTCACGTTTAAAGGGATAAAAACGCTGCTCGGATTGTCAGGCACGACTCAATTTAATTTGGAGGATGTAAAAAGGGAGGAGCTAAAAGGCAACGCCACGTCAGCTGCGTTGTCCAAAAAAGACTTGTTTGGCGACAAGTGGTGTCAGTTTGACGAGCAACTTCAAAGCACCATCGTTGAGCAACTGCTCAACGAAGAAAGCACGCAAAAATTGGTTGACTGGTTAAGGGAATTTGGCACAGTTGATCTGGATCGCGCCGAACGCATTGCGCAAGCCCGATTGCCGCAAGGTTACGGCAGCCTAAGCCGTTTGGCGCTCTCAAAAATACTGCCTGAGCTGCGCCGCGAAGTCATTCACTACGCCGAAGCGGCCAAACGAGCCGGATATCACCATAGCAAAATCATATTTTCCAGCGAAGTCCCAGGGAAAACCGTGGCGATTGAAAGGGTCATGCCCAGCACTGGCGAAATTCGCATTTTTCACACTTTTGAAAAACTCCCCTACTACGGCGAATATTTGACTCGGCATGTTGGTTTTGCTGACGTCAAGGCCACAGCGTCAGATCTTCCAGAAAAACGCTTCGGCCGCATTGCAAACCCAACCGTTCACATTGGCCTGAATCAAGTGCGCGAAGTCGTCAACGCGCTGATTGAACGCTACGGACATCCGGAGGAAGTTGTAGTTGAAGTAGCACGGGAACTAAAGCAAAGCCGCGATCAAAAGAGGTTGATGCAGGAAACGCAGGCCGCAAACCAAGCTCTAAACGATGAAATCCGCAGTGAGGTTGCCCAAATTCGGGGATGCAGCCGCGACGACGTCACCCGTGCCGATTTGCAGAAATGGAAGTTGTGGGTCGAACTCAATCCCAAAGACGTGATGGACAGAAAGTGCCCGTTCAGCGGCGTGCAGATTGGCAAGCAACTGTTGTTTGGCTCGCACAGCGACATTGAAATTGAACATCTTCTGCCGTTTGCGTTGACGCTGGACGACAGCATGGGCAACAAGACGGTATGCACCCGCGAAGCCAATCGAATCAAACGGAAAAGAACACCGTATGAAGCGAAGGCCGATTTTGAGAAGCGAGGCTGGAGTTACGAGGAAATTCTTCAGCGAGCAAGGTATATGTCGGCAAAAAAGCGCAGCCGTTTTGCCGCAGACGGCTATGAAAATTGGCTGAAAAACGATGCTGGATTTTTGGCCCGTGCGTTGAATGACACGGGTCATTTGTCCCGCGTGGCAAGTGAATATTTAAGCTTGATTTGCCCGCAAGCTACGTGGGTCATTCCGGGGCAACTTACCGGCATGTTGCGTCATCAAATGGGGTTGAACAAGATATTGGGCCTAACCGGTGAAAAAAACCGGAACGACCATCGCCATCATGCTGTTGACGCTTGCGTGATCGGTATTACCGACCGAGGCATGCTCAAGGCATTTGCCGATGCAAACCAGGGTCAAACGAACCGCCCGGATCGAACCATTCAACGGGCGCCCAGACCATGGGAAACCTATCGCGACCACGTTGCGCGAGCTATAGGCAAAATTGTCGTTAGCCATCGACCAGACCATGGCCACCAAGGCGCCATGCATGAGGACTCTGCCTGGGGATTTGCGCCGGATGGGGACGCCATTCGACGAACCCGAGGTGAAGATGGATTGCGGCATAGAGAGAAAAGAGCTCGCACCTTGATTCCGATTGCTGGGCGAGACCCCCTGCCAAATCGCCACGGCCTCGACCAACTCGGCAACCCAAAGGCTTACAAGGGCTACGTGGGGGGCAGCAACTTTTGCATGGACATCGTTTGCAACGAAAAAGGAAAATGGGAAAGTGAGGTGGTATCGACGTTTGAAGCCTACCAATTGGTCCGGAAGATGGAAGGGCTTCATGGCGCGGTCGTCGGCTACAAGATGGCGATCCAGCGTCTCCAGTCGAAAACACACAGCATTTCAGGAAAATCCCTGGTCATGCGGCTGCAATCGGGTGACACCGTGCGGATGATGGTGGACGAAAAACTGAAGTTGATGCGCGTGGTCAAGATGACCGCCAATGGACAGGTATTCTTTGCAGAACATCACGAAGCCAATGTGGACAAGCGCAATACCGACAAGGCAGAAGCGTTCGCCTACACATCTAAGTTGGCGGGGTCTTTGCAAAAAGCGCAGGGGCGAAAAGTGATGGTTTCACGTATTGGCGAGGTCCGAGACCCCGGCCTTGAGGCGTGACGCTGTCACTTTGAGGCGTGACGCTTGCAATTCGTATCCAATTAGATACCATTTGGGCGTTGTCTATTGGCGAAGGAATTGGAGCAATCGTGACAAAAACTAAAATGATACGCAAGCTTGTCCCTTTCGACGCGGCCCGTTACCTAACAGACGATGCCGCCATTGCCGACTACATGAGCGCGGCTTTTGAAACGGGTGACCCCGACTTGCTGCTGCTTGCCCTGTCTGACGTGGCCCGCGCACGTGGCATGGCGCAGGTGGCCAAAGACTCGGGCCTGGGTCGGGAGAGCCTTTACAAAGCGCTCACGCCGGGGGCCAAGCCCCGGTTCGATACGGTGATGAAAGTGATGGCTGCACTGGGCATCCAGATGCAGGCCACACCGGCGCAGCCTGTCCACTGAGCCCTTAACTCAGCCGAAAGTCAACCATGATCGGTCGCATCGTAGAAGTGGCCGATGACAACCGCCACCTGCGCATGCACCGCGGCTTCATGGTGGTGCAGGACACGGCGGGTGAGCGCAAAGAACTTGGGCAAGTGCCGCTGGACGACATTGCCGCCGTCATCGCCAACGCGCATGGCCTGTCGTACACCAACAACCTGCTGGTGGCTTTGGCGGAACGCGGTGCGCCCTTTGTGCTGTGCAACGCCCGCCACAACGCCGTGGGTATGCTGATACCCATCGAAGGCAACTTTGAGCAGGCCAAACGCATCGAAGCACAGATTGCTGCATCGCAGCCTACCCACAAGCGCCTGTGGGCTTCCGTGGTGCGCTCCAAGCTGGAGCAGCAGGCAGCAGCGTTGGAAGCCACCGGCGCGCCGACTGCGCCGCTGACGGCTCTTGCGGCCAAAGTCAAAAGCGGCGATCCGGAAAATCTGGAGGCCCAGGGTGCGCAGCGCTATTGGCGGCTATTGTTTGGCGAATCTTTCCGCCGCGACCAGGACGGCGGCGGCCTCAACGCCATGCTGAACTATGGCTACACCGTGTTGCGCGCCACCACGGCCCGCGCCATCGTGGCCGCCGGGCTGCACACCAGCATCGGCCTCCACCACAGCAACGACACCAACGCCATGCGCCTGGTGGACGACGTGATGGAACCGTTTCGCCCGATGATCGATTTGAAAGTATGGCAACTCAACCGCAATGGTGAGAAAGAAATCACGCCCGAAACCAAACGCGCCCTGGTGCGCACGCTGTATGACGACATGCAGACCGACGCAGGCGCCACGCCGGTAATGGTGTGCATCCAGAAGCTCGCGACCTCACTCGCGCAAGTGTACCTGGGTGTGCGCGACAAGCTCGACTTGCCGCTGCCAGGTTTGCCGTTGGCGCTCGCATCTCAGCTTCAAGATGAGTAACCAACTCAAAAACTGGTGCAAGCCATGTTGTCAGGGTACAGACTGATGTGGGTCGTGGTGATGTTCGACTTGCCAGTGGTCGAACGCGCCGAACGCAAAGCTGCCACAGAGTTTCGCAACAGTCTTTTGGACATGGGTTTCCAGATGAGCCAGTTCAGCGTCTACATGCGTTTTTGCACCAGCCAGGCGCAGGTGGACACTTACAATAAACGGGTGGAAACAGCGTTGCCAGAAGGCGGCAAAGTCAACGTGCTGCAATTCACCGACAAGCAGTACGAACGCATCATCAGTTTTCACGGAAAAGCCAAACAACCGGCGAATAAAACGCCCGATCAATTCGATCTTTTCTGAAAATGAACCCGATTTTTCAGCTCCAGAAAGCGGAAAACCCCTTGACGAATCAAGGGGTTACCGCAGCGCTAGTCTAGACGATTGGGATATGCGCTCTGGCCGGAACCACTCACTGCGCCGCCCCATGAACTGCAACAGTCTAGACGATTGGGATATGCGCTCTGGCCGGAACACCAGAAGCGATTGCCAGACAGCCGGAAAAAGTCTAGACGATTGGATATGAAGAGCTCGCGTCTGAA
>JANLYO010000183.1:0-13226 GCA_031365665.1 Rhodoferax sp.
CAAAAAACTCATGGTTTGAAATCCGCCCACGACCGTCCGCCAGGCCTTGGGTTTGCCCGTCAACATCGTAGACGTAGACCAAATCCACGTCGCTCGAGACATTGAGCTCCCTTGCGCCGAGTTTGCCCATGCCGAGAATCCAGGCGCGGGCGGTTTGACCGTCTGCGCCCTGTGGCGCACCATGAACTGCCTCCAGCATTTGCCGCGCATGGGCGTCGGCGACACCCAATGTGAATTCGGCCAACACCGACATGCCCACGGTCACTGTTTCAACCGGCAAGTCGCCACAACAATCGAGGGTGAGTATCCGCTCCACCACCAGGTTGCGGGTGATGCGAAGGGCTTCGCCCACCTGGTTCCCTGCCGTGGTCAAAGCGGCGTAGAGACGCGTAATCGCCAGACCATCCGGTACACCCGCGCTTAGCAGCGGAAGTTCACGCGCATAGCGCCGCCGAATGCGGCGCGCAAAACGGGAATAAGCAGACTGGTCGCCGTCACCGGCTTCGCCGGTCACTGGAAGTGCTGGCTGGCCTTGCGCCAGAGGGGAACTCGTGCTTTCAATGCGGGTCATAATTCCCGTCTTGTTTCTAGGTTCAGATGCCCGCCCTGATTCCAGTTCCGTCTAAGCTGCTCAAATTTGCAAGTGCCGTTGCGCGATGGCTGCTCGTGCTGACCTTGTCTGCCTGGATTCTTTTGGCGGCGATCTGGGGCGCTTTGCATTGGGTCATTGTGCCGCGAATCGGAGATTTTCGCGTGCTGGTGGAACGGCAGGCGTCGATGGCACTGGGCATGCCCGTCAAAATTGGCGATATCACGGCGCAGTCAAGCGGGCTGATTCCGTCCTTCGAATTCAGCGATGTTAGGCTGTTTGACGCGCAGGGGAAAGACGCGTTGGTTTTAGGGCGGGTGGTGCTTGCTGTGTCACCCCAGTCCGCGCTGAGCCTCAGTTTCGACCAACTTTACATAGATGGCCCGCAACTGGATGTGCGTCGCCTCTTGGATGGAAAATTTATTGTGGCCGGCGTGGTGTTGGCGGGTTCCTCAAGCCAAGACGATGGCAAGGTGGCGGACTGGCTTTTTTCGCAGAAAGAAGTGGTGATCCGCAATGGCGTCGTGCGCTGGAGCGATGAGCGCAACCCGCAAGCGCCTCTCACCTTAAGCCAGGTCGATTTCGTGTTGCGCAACGGCTTTCGCCAACACGACCTGCGCCTGGACGCTACACCCGACCCGCTTTTAGGTTCGCGCTTCACCCTGATGGGGAAATTCCGCCAACCCTTATGGTCTGTCCAGACCGGCTATTGGCAGGACTGGAGTGGGCAGATGTTTGGCAACTTTGATCGCGTGGATGTGGCCGCCTTGAGCCGTTATGCCAGCCCCGATATCAAAGTAGGCCGGGGAACGGGCGCCTTGCGCGCCTGGGTCGACATCCGCAAAGGGCGGGCCGAATTGGCGGTTGCCGACCTTGCTTTGGCCGACGTCAGCACGCGCATTGGCGGCCAATCGTCCGCATTGGAGTTGCATTCCCTCGGTGGACGTCTCGGTGGCAAACTCAAGCCGGATGGTTTTGAGTTTCACTCCCAGGATCTGGTGATGCAGAAAACGCTGGGCCAAGCTTGGCCAGGCGGTAACTTCAAACTCGAGCAAAGCGGTCGGAAATTTGAGCTTGAAATCGATAAACTTGATTTGGCTTTGATCGCGCAGGTGGCGGAACAGTTGCCCATCGGTGAAGATGTAAGGGCCAAACTTTCCGCCATAAATCCGAAAGGGCGGATCGATGGCATCCGGGCCAACTGGATGGGTGAAATTGATGCGCCAGAAAAGTTTGGCATCAAAGGGAAGGTGACAGATCTTGAGCTCTCCTCCGCAGGCCCCAAAACCCCCGGCATCCGCGGGTTGACAGCAGACTTCGACTTGACTGAAAGCGCAGGGCGGGTCAAAGTGGAAGTCATCGCAGGCGCGGTTGAGCTACCGGGGTTTTTGGAGGACCCCAAAGTGCCGCTGACCGATCTAAAAGCCGATGTTCAGTGGAAGCGCGAGGCTGAGCACATCGTCGCCCAATCCACCAACCTCAAGTTCAGCAATTCAGATGCGCAAGGCGAGGGCCAGTTCAAGTGGCAGACCAGCACGCCAAACGCTGCGCTGGGACGGGGCCGGTTTCCAGGAGTGCTGGATCTGCAGGTGGCCATGAGCCGGTTTGAAGGCGCCAGCGTGCATCGGTATTTGCCCGTGGCCATCCTGCCCGAGGTGCGCGCCTATGTGCGAGAGGCGGTGCGCAAAGGTCAGGCCAGCAACGTCAAATTCAAGATCAAGGGTGACCTTTATGACATGCCCTTCCAAAGCGCTAAACAAGGCGAATTCAGCATTTCTGCCACTGTGGCCGATGTCAATTTTGCGTTCGTTCCCCCGCGCTTCGCAGAAGAAGGTGCATTGCCATGGCCAGAGCTGACGCAGATCAGTGGAGAATTTCTGATTGACCGACTGCAATTACAGCTCAAAAACGCATCAGGTCGCCTGGCAGGAAAATCAGGCGTGACGCCGCTGCAAATCGTCAAAGCAGAGGGGCAGATTCCAGACCTGCTGCATTCACCGACGGTGATGATTTCCGGTGACGCCAAGGGCTTGATGTCGAGCATGTTGGCTTTGGTGAATGACTCACCGTTGCGCTTGCTCAGCGCCGGGGCCTTGAGTGAAATGACAGCCAGCGGCCAGGGCGAACTTAAATTGAAACTGAACATTCCGCTGGGCGCTTTCAATCGGACAGCGATTCAGGGCAATGTGGCCTTCACGGACAGCGATGTACAGGTTTCTGCCAAAGCGCCGGCCTTGACGCAGGCCAAAGGTGTCGTGAATTTCAATGAGCGGGGCTTCCAAATCCCGAATTTGCAAGCCCGCATATACGGTGGCGACGTAGCCATTCAAGGCGGTTCGCCCAACTTTGGGAAAGCGGATGCTTCGTCGTCGGCCGGGAGTCTTGGCAAAGCCGGTGTTTTCAGTGGCGTCGTTTTGCAGGCAAAAGGCAATTTGAACGCCGAGGCGCTGCGCCAAGCCAAAGACCTTGGCCTTGTGCATAAGTTGGCCCAACAAGCCACGGGCGCGACCGACTACACAGCGGCACTGAAGTTTGGCGTAGGCGGAGCAGATGTATCAGTTGCGAGCAACTTGACCGGTTTGGCGCTCGCGCTGCCGCCGCCATTTGCCAAATCGGCGGAAAGCGCCATGCCTGTGCGCATTCAAATCACCAACACGCTGGAGGCTTCGGCCGCCGCCGGGCGTGGGCCGCCGCGTTTGACCGATCACGTGCAGATTGATTTTCCAAAAATCGCCTCAATCGCTTATGTGCGGGATCTGACCGGCGACGTGGCGCGGGTGTTGTCCGGCAGCATTGCGGTCGGCTTGGCTGGCGATGAAACTGTGCTGCTGCCTGCCCAGGGTGTTGCGGCGAACATTAATCTGGCGGTGTTGGACTTGGACGCCTGGAGCCAGGTTTTCACCCAGACAGCGGGGCTGCGCGCTGCGGACATCGCGGGCGTCGCCACACCCGCGCCCGCAGGCGGTTCTGCGCCGGGCGCCGCGGTCAACCCAGCCCTTGCCTACTTGCCGACGACCCTCGCTGTGCGGGCTGGCGAGTTGTCGACCGGTGGGCGCAAGTTCCATCAGGTGGTGGTGGGCGCGTCGCGTGAGGCTTCGATCTGGCGGGCCAACCTGGAATCAACCGAATTCAGCGGTTATGCGGAATACCGCCAACCTGCGGGCGGCAGCCCGGGCAGGATTTATGCGCGCTTGGCCCGTTTGACACTGGCGGCGTCGTCTGAAAAGGAAGTTGAGGCGCTGCTCGACGAGCCGCCGGCCAACATTCCGGCGCTCGACATCATGGTGGACGACCTGGAGTTGCGAGGTAAAAAATTTGGCCGCGTGGAAATCGAAGCCATCAACCGGGTCGCAGGCACAGCCCGCGAATGGCGTTTGGCGAAGTTCAACGTGCAGATGCCCGAGGCCACGTTCACGGCCACCGGCAACTGGGCGACCCTGAATGCGCAAAACCGGCCCGTGACGGCTGCGCCAGCGCGCGCGGGGGCCGAACGGCGGCGCACGGTGATGAATTTCAAGCTCGACATCAACGACTCTGGCGCATTGCTGGCGCGCGTGGGCATGAAAGATGTGGTTCGCATGGGCAAAGGCAAACTCGAAGGCCAGGTGGCGTGGGTGGGCTCCCCCCTGGCGCTGGACTATCCGAGCCTTGGCGGCAACGTGAATGTCAACGTCGAAAGCGGTCAATTCCTCAAGGCCGACCCTGGCATTGCCAAACTGCTCGGCGTCTTGAGCTTGCAGTCGTTGCCCAGGCGACTGGCCCTGGATTTCCGAGACGTGTTCAGCGAAGGTTTTTCATTCGATTTTGTGCGCGGTGACATCAGCATCGACCAAGGCATTGCCGTCACCAATAATTTGCAAATGAAAGGCGTGAACGCAGCCGTCTTGATGGAGGGCCGTGCGGACATCGCGAAGGAGACCCAAGACCTGCGCGTGGTGGTCGTGCCGGAAATCAACGCGGGCACGGCATCGCTGATCGCCACAGTGATCAACCCGGCGATTGGCCTGGGTACCTTTCTCGCGCAATTGATCCTGCGCCGCCCCCTGATTGAAACTGCGACGCAAGAATTCCACGTTGATGGCACCTGGATTGACCCACGTGTCGTGCGGGTGAACCGGAAAACCGACAATGCGGCGGATGTCAAAGTGGAGCCTGCGCGATGAAAGTGGCGGCGATTCAGATGGTGTCGGCAACGGGACTTGCAGCCAACCTGGCAAGCGCCCGGCAGTTACTGGAAGAGGCCGCCGCCATGGGGGCAGAACTTGCCGTTTTGCCCGAGTATTTCTGCATCATGGGCCGACGTGACACCGACAAACTGTCGATCCAGGAGTCCTTCGGGCGGGGGCCGATCCAGGACTTTCTTGCCACCACAGCACAGCGCTTGGGCCTCTGGATTGCGGGCGGCACCTTGCCGCTGTCCAGTATTGATCTTCAAGGCGACCCGGCGGCAAGCCCCAAAGTCACCAACAGTTGCTTGGTTTTTGCGCCAGACGGCCGTTGTGCTGCAAGGTACGACAAGATTCATCTCTTCCGTTTTGACAGCGGTGTCGAGCGTTATGACGAATCCCGCGTGTTGCAGGCTGGGTCAACACCCACGCTGTTTGAACTGCCCTCGCGTGATGGGCATGCCTGGCGGATTGGCATGAGTGTTTGTTACGACCTGCGTTTTCCGGAGCTTTACCGCAAGTATGCAGAGCAAGGCGCAGACCTGCTTTTGGTGCCCAGTGCCTTCACCTATGTGACCGGGCAAGCGCATTGGGAATTGCTGCTGCGTGCGCGGGCCGTAGAAAACCAAGCCTTCGTGGCTGCGGCGGCCCAAGGCGGGCTGCATGAAAACGGCCGAACCACGTGGGGGCACAGCCTGCTGGCCGGGCCTTGGGGCGAGGTGCTGGCACAAAAAGAGTCGGACGCGGCGGTGGTGTGTGCCGATCTTCCCATTGCTGCGCGCGCCGATTGCCGCGCCAAGCTGCCTGCATTGGACTACTGCGTGTTGTGACACCATTTCCAAATCTTCCGTGCAGATCCTTGCACCCTCCTGGCAGTGCCACAGCGCAGTCTGCGCCGATGCGCCTGCTTCACGAATGATTTGGAAGTGGAATGCGACATTGTTTGACGCCAAGCCAGGCAAGCTGCTGATGGTCGACCACAAGACGGGTGCCGACGACGCCCCGCCCTTGAGTGGCCGACGCCGCCTGCTATGGCTGGCCTTGGTCGCGCTGGTGGCGGCGCTTTTGATGATGTTGATTTGGCTGGCCGGGCGTTACGAAGCCAGCCAGGTGCAGGGCAAACTTGAACGTGACGCGGCAGAAGCTGTCGCTGACATAGGCACGGCCATGACGCGCAATGTCCACAGCCTGCAGGCTTTGCAGTACAACGGGCCCGGGCGCGACGCCTGGGTCGCCGGCGCTGCGGGGCTGCTGCGTGAGCGGCGCGAAATGATGCGCATTGAACTGCGTGAACTCGGGTTGGCCCTGCTGGCGTTTGCAGATTCACCTTTTCGGCCACCTATTTTTGCCTATCTGGGGCATGAAAACGCTTATTCCGAAGTCTCTCAGGCTTGCAGCGCCGCGCGCAAATTCAGCGGCCCGGCTTACTCCAACAGCTACTTCGTCCCTTTGGCCGATGGACTCGGGCTGGAGGTGATCGACGTGTGCCTGCCCTTGGCCACGGCTGGCCGTGTGACCGGGTTTTTGGTGGCGACCTATTCGCTGCAAGAAATACTCACTGAGCATCTGGGGCGCACACTGACCCGTAACCAGGATGTGTATCTGACCGAGGCCGACGGTACGCGCTTGGCGGCGCGCGGCGCAGGCTCGCGTGGCAGCAGCGCGTTCTCGACCCAGCAAATCCTTGATTTGCCAGGCAAATCCATGATCCTGCGCATGCATAGCTGGCGCGGTGCACCCGACCTTTTCCCAAACATATTGACGGCTCTGGTCGCCTTGATGTCAATTGCCCTGATTTCGGTGCTGGCGCTCCTGGGCAAAGACATGCGGCGCCGCTTGCGCGCCGAACGCGGCCTGGCTGACGCGCTGGCGTTCAGGAAAGCGATGGAAGATTCATTGGTGACAGGCCTGCGCGCGCGGGATTTGGCTGGCAATACCACCTATGTGAACCCCGCCTTTTGCCAAATGGTCGGCTTTGGCGCTGATGAGCTGATGCAAAAAGGCCCGGCGCCGTATTGGCCGACGAGTCTGATCGATGAATATGCCCAGCGCCAGGCCATACGCCTGGCGGGCAATGCGCCGCCGCGCGAGGGCTTCGAGTCGGTCTTCATGCGCAAAGATGGCAGCTTGTTTCCGGTGCTGGTGATCGAAGCGCCGCTGATCAATGCCCAGGGCGTGCAAACCGGTTGGATGAGCGCGTTTCTGGACATCAGCGAGCAGCGCCGCGTTGAAGAGCAATCGCGCGCCAGCCAGGAGCGCCTGGCCGCCACGGCGCGCCTGGCGACCATCGGCGAAATGGCGTCGCTGCTCAGCCACGAGCTCAACCAGCCGCTGGCCGCGATCGCCAGTTATGCCACGGGTTCGGAAAATTTGCTGAACGGTTCCGCATCTGGCGCGGCGTCCAGCGCGGCGTCAGACGCCGTCACACCCGGTTTGCGGCGCGATCTGGCGCTGGCGATGCAGCGCATCGCACAACAAGCCGAACGCGCTGGCAAGGTCATCAAAAGCGTGAATGACTTTGTACGCCGGCGCGAGCGCACACGCCAGGCGGTGGCACCGCAAGCCCTGCTGGACGCCGTGTTGCCGCTCATCAGTTTGCAGGCCAGAAAACTCTCAGTGCAGGTCCAAACCCGCATCGCAGCCGATATGCCCCAGGTGATGTGTGACTACACCATGGTCGAGCAGGTGTTGTTGAACCTCGCGCGCAATGCAATGCAATCCATGGACGCGCCGGACATCGTGGAGCGTGTGCTCTTGATTCAGGCCGACCGTGCCACCGTGCGTGGGCAGAACCACTGGCTGGTTTTTTCTGTGGCCGACCTCGGTGGCGGCATCGCGCCAGAGGTCAAGCAGCAGATGTTTACGCCCTTCTACACCACCAAGGCCGAAGGCATGGGGCTGGGCTTGAGTCTTTGCCGCACGGTGATTGAGCAACATGGCGGTGCGCTGGAGTTCGAAGCCAACCAGCCGCGCGGTACGGTGTTCCGCTTCACGCTGCCAGCCAGCCAGCCGGCTCCATTAACATCCGGCCATGCAGCCTGCTCTTGACGCCTGGGTGTTCATCGTCGATGACGACGCCAGCGTGCGCGACGCGCTGGCTTGGCTCTTGCGCTCGCGCAATTACCCAAGCCAGGTGTTTGGCAGCGCAGAGGCCTTTGTCGCCATGGCGGAACGCGGCCAGACCCAGGCGCTCACCCAACCGCACTGCTTGCTCTTGGATGTGCGCATGCCGGGCATGAGCGGGCTGGCGCTGTTTGACTGGCTGGTCGAACGGGGTCTGCATGAGGCCATGCCGGTCATCTTTTTGACCGGCCACGCCGACGTGCCTACCGCTGTGGCGATGGTCAAGCGCGGCGCGTTTGATTTTTGTGAGAAGCCGTTTTCAGACAATTCCCTGGTCGACCGCATTGAGCAGGCGCTCAGAAAATCTGCTGAGTGGCTCTCCGCGAACCGAAGCCGCACCCTGCTGCAAGCGCGCGTGGACGAGTTGACTGAGCGCGAACGTGATGTGATGAAGCTGGTGATCGAAGGCTTGCCCAACAAACTGATCGCCGACCAACTGGACATCAGCGTTCGCACCGTGGAAGTGCACCGTGCGCGCGTGTTCGAAAAGATGGAGGCCAAATCAGCGGTCGAGCTGGCCAACTTGCTGCGGGGCCTGTGGGGGCGCTAAAGGCATTCAGGAATAAATTTAAATAAATATTTATAAAATGTTTTGAACGTCCAAAATTGGCTTTAGGCCACATATTTATTTAATATTATGCTATTAATTTAATTGTTGTATAGATATAAAATTAATCAATATTTAAATAAAAATCTTAAATAAACTGTTAAATTTCATCCTGAACTATTCCTTCTGGTCGTCTTTGCCATCGTCAATTTCGCCCTTTTTGCGTCCTGAAAACATCGTCCACCACACAATTAAAACAAGCGCCGCCAGGGCGCCCAGGGCTTCAAGCAACAGCAATTCCATGACAAAGCTCCCAGGTCAATCCACACCCGTGCGGCGCAAAACAGTGATTGTAGGAACAACCCGCTTGGGGGCCGCACTGTGCTGAGCCGCAAGTCATTGGGGCGTCTGGTTTTGGCGCTGGCGGTTTTGATGCCTGCTGGCGCCTATGCGCAAGAGACCCATGCCAGCTTGAATGCCGTTGCAACTGCCGCGTCTGCAGCCCCCTTGCCGCCCTCCATCCTGCAGCCACGCAGCCGCTGGGTGGCGGTGCCGTGGAGCGAGCTGCCGGGCCTCTTAGAAGACCCGCTGTTTGAAGCCTGGAACGCCTGGCTCAAGAGTTGCGAAAAACCATCTGCCGGGGTGGGTGCGCTGTGTGCCGAGGTGCGCCGCCTGAGCATCGGCAGCAACGACGAACAACTGGCCTGGCTCCAATTGAGGTTTCAGCCGTATCGGGTCGAAGCGTTGCGTGGTGAAGATGCCGGTTTGCTCACGGGGTATTACGAGCCTGTGATGCAGGGCTCGCGCACGGCTACGCCCGAATTCAATGTCCCTTTATACCGCCCGCCAGCAGGCCTGATGCCCCGCAAACCCTGGTTCACCCGCCAGGAGATCGAAACCTTGCCCGCGGCCCAAGCCGCGCTCACGGGGCGCGAACTTGTTTTTTTGGCAGACCCGGTCGATGCGCTGGTGTTGCAGATCCAGGGCTCAGGCCGCATCCGCCTGGCGCCGCCTGCCGGCGCGCCGCAAGGCAACCCGCTCGTGATCCGCCTGGCCTTTGCGGGCACCAATGAGCAGCCGTATAAGAGCGTGGGGCGCTGGCTGCTCGACCAAGGCGAAATCCGCGACGGCTCCTGGCCCGGCATCAAGGCCTGGGTAGACCAGAACCGGCAAAACCCGGTGCGTGTGCAAGACATGTTGCGGAGCAATCCGCGCGTGGTATTTTTCAAGGAAGAGGCGTTGACCGATGCCGATGCGCAAACCGGCCCGCGCGGCGCGCAAGGCGTGCCGCTGACCGCAGGGCGCTCCATCGCGGTAGACCCGGCCAGCATCCCATACGGCACGCCGGTGTGGCTGGCTTCCAGCGGGCCGCTGCTCAGCCTGCAAAAACTGGTGCTGGCGCAAGACACAGGCAGCGCCATCACCGGCGCCGTGCGGGCCGACTATTTTGCCGGCATCGGCCCGCAGGCGGGCGAACTCGCTGGGCGGCTCAAACAAGCACTGAAAATGTGGGTGTTGTGGCCCAAGTAGGAATTTGCATCCGTTTCAGCCCTACACTTTGCCCACAGGAAAACTCATACCCCGAGCGATCCTGCCTACGTTGCCCACAAGGCGACTTATTAGCAATCTGGAGAACCAAACACCATGAACGCACCGCTACCCGAGCACATCCGCAAAGCGCTAGAAACAGTTACGCTGGACGACAAATACAGCCTGGACTATGGCCGCGCCTTCATGAGCGGTGTGCAGGCCCTCGTCAAGCTGCCCATGCTGCAGCAATTGCGTGACAAATTGGCGGGCAAAAACACTGCTGGCTTCATCAGCGGCTATCGCGGTTCGCCCCTGGGGGGTTACGACCAGGCGCTGTGGAAAGCGGAGAAGTTCCTCAAGGCGCAGAACATCGTGTTCCAACCCGGCGTCAACGAAGAACTGGCGGCGACCGCGCTGTGGGGCACGCAGCAACTGGGTTTTGCGCCGCCGGGCACCAACCGGTTTGATGGCGTTTTCGGCATTTGGTACGGCAAAGGGCCTGGGGTGGACCGCTGCTCCGACGTGTTCAAACACGCCAACATGGCCGGCACCACGCCCTGGGGTGGCGTGATTGCCGTGGCAGGCGATGACCACATGTCGAAAAGTTCGACTGCAGCCCACCAGAGCGACCACATTTTCAAGGCTTGCGGCACGCCCGTGTTTTTTCCGGCGAGTGTGCAGGAGATATTGGATTTGGGCGTCCACGCCTTCGCCATGAGCCGTTTTTCAGGCGTGTGGGCGGGCATGAAAACGATCCAGGAGATTGTCGAATCGTCGGCCACGGCCATGATTGACCCCGAGCGGGTGCAGACCAAGCTGCCGACTGATTTTCTGATGCCCGAAGGCGGCGTGCATATCCGTTGGCCTGACGCCGCGTTGGACCAGGAAGCGCGCCTTTTTGACTACAAGTGGTATGCGGCGCTGGCCTACATCCGTGCCAACCGTTTGAACTACAACGCCATTGAGGGCAAAAACGACCGTTTTGGCCTGATCGCCAGCGGCAAAGCCTATAACGACACGCGCCAGGCCTTGCTCGATTTGGGCTTGGATGACGCCACGTGCCAGCGCGTTGGGGTGCGATTGCACAAAGTCGGCGTGGTCTGGCCGCTCGAAGCGCAGTTGACGCGCGAGTTCGCAACAGGTTTGCGTGAAATCATGGTCGTGGAAGAGAAGCGGCAAGTCATTGAATACCAGCTCAAGGAAGAGCTTTACAACTGGCGCGCGGACGTCCGACCTACTGTGGTGGGCAAGTTCAACGAAGTCGAAACTGGCCAGGGCGGCAACGTTTACGGCAGCGGCGGCGAATGGTCGATGCCCAACCCGACTGCCAACACGCTGTTACGCGCCAACGCCGACCTCACGCCTGCCATCATTGCGCGGGCGATTGCACTGCGCCTGAAGAAACTGGGTGTGGACGCTGACACCACGGCGCGTATTGACGCGCATCTGGCGATTCTGGATGCGAAAGAGCGCTCCATGCTGGTGCTGGAAACCACCGGCGTGCAGGGTGCGGATCGGCAACCCTGGTTCTGTTCAGGCTGCCCGCACAACACCTCTACCAAAGTGCCTGAAGGCTCGCGCGCAATGGCCGGCATTGGCTGCCACTTCATGGCCGTATGGATGGACCGCAGCACAGAAGGGTTCACGCAAATGGGTGGCGAAGGTGTGCCCTGGGTGGGCCAGCAGCCGTTCAGCCACGACCAGCATATTTTTGCCAATCTGGGCGACGGCACTTATTTCCACAGCGGCCTGTTGGCAGTGCGTCAATCGATTGCGGCTGGCGTCAACATCACCTACAAGATCCTCTACAACGATGCGGTCGCCATGACCGGCGGCCAGCAGGTGGGTGAGCGACCCGAAGGCCACTCGGTAGTGCAGATTGCCATGTCAATGAAGGCCGAAGGCGCGGCGCGGATCGTTGTTGTCACGGATGAGCCTGAAAAATATAGCGGCGTTGGTTTGGCAGAAGGCGTGACCGTGCGGCACCGTGACGAGTTGGATGCCACGCAGCGCGAATTCCGCGAAATCAAGGGCTGCACCGTCATCATTTACGACCAGACCTGTGCCACCGAGAAACGCCGCCGCCGCAAACGCGGCATCCTGGTGGATCCGGCCAAACGGGTGGTGATCAATGAATTGGTGTGTGAAGGTTGCGGCGATTGCGGTGTGCAGAGCAATTGCCTGAGTGTTGAGCCGCTGGAAACCGAATTTGGCCGCAAACGCCAGATCAACCAGAGCACCTGCAACAAGGATATTTCCTGCGTCAAAGGTTTCTGCCCGAGTTTTGTGACAGTCGAGGGTGGTGAGTTCAAGAAAAAATCGGTTCCCGCTGCCAGTTCAGGCGTGCCGTCGCCGTTTGAGTTGGGGGCCTTGCCGTCACCTGTCTTTGCGCGACACCCAGACACCCACGCCAACTCGGTGTGGGGCATCGTGGTCTGCGGCGTCGGTGGAACAGGCGTCATCACCATTGGGCAACTGCTCGGCGTGGCGGCCCACTTGGAAGGCAAAGGCATTGTGACCCAGGACGCTGGTGGACTGGCGCAAAAAGGCGGCGCGACCTGGAGTTACGTTTTGATCGGTGACCAACAGGCCGACATCCGCACCACCCGTGTGGCCATGGCCGCGGCAGACGTGGTGATTGGCTGCGACCCGATCGTTGCCGTCGCGAAAGAAACCGTCCTGCGCATGCGCGCAGGGCGCACCCGCGTAGCCCTGAACTCAAGCAGCACGCCCACCGCAGCGTTTGTCAAAAATGGCAATTGGCAAAATCCGTCGGAGCAGTGTGTAGCGGAAATCACGGGCCTGGTGGGGGCCGCAGCGGTGGGCTCTTTCGATGCCGACGGGGCCTCCACCAAATTGATGGGCGACAGCATCTATACCAACCCTATGATGATGGGCTATGCTTGGCAAAAGGGTTGGATTCCGTTGGAAAAAGCGTCCTTGATTCGTGCCATCGAACTCAATGCCGTCGCGGTGCAGCAAAACAAATCGGCATTTGAATGGGGCTGCCGCGCGGCACACAACTGGGGCGAAGTGCAAAAACTGCTCAATCCAGGCCAAGTGGTCGAATTCAAAAAACGTGAGTCGATCGAGACCCTCGTGGCGCGGCGTGTTGAGTTCTTGACCAGTTACCAAAACTCGGCGTATGCCGAAACTTATGCTGGTTTTGTCAACCGCGTGAGAGCGGCAGAGGAGAAGCTCGGCCAGAAGTCCCTGCTGCTGACCGAATCCGTAGCACGGTACCTGTTCAAACTGATGGCCTACAAAGACG
>JANLYO010000207.1:0-18714 GCA_031365665.1 Rhodoferax sp.
GATGTTGAGGGCCTTTTCGTTGAACTGGGTGCGGAAATTGAAGAGCGGGCAGGCAGCAGGGTTTCTGTCTTTTTGTTTGATGAGGTGCGGGTCTTCCACCGTCCACATCCATCACCCAACACAGACAAAGGCGCGGTGGCATCTGTCCGCAAATGGCTGGAACAACACGGAGTAGAACCATGAACGTCATGACTGTTGACGACTATCACGCAACAATTGAATTCGACCCTGACCTTGATATGTTCAGGGGGGAAATTCTCGGCCTCAACGGTGGCGCAGATTTTTACGGAAAGAATCCGAAGGAACTTCGTTTGGAGTTCAAGCGCTCGCTTCAGGTTTTTCTTGAGGTTTGTGCCGAGAAGGGGCTTGAACCAAAGCGTCATTTTTCTGGCAAATTCAACTTGCGAATTTCGCCGCAGTTGCATGAAAAACTCGCTATTGCTGCGCAGGCAAAAGGCAAGAGCATCAACACCCTGGCACAAGAGGCTTTGCAGGAAAGCTTTGCCTGAAGAGGACACACGTTAACGGGTCATTCCATCGGACGGCTGCGCCGCCCGCTGAATTTCGACGCTAGGCGGCTCCAGGCCTTAAGATTCGCGCCGGGCCTAGTTCTGGTGCCGTAGGGAGCCATCATGAGACTGACGCTGTATTACCACCCATTGGCGTCTTACTGCCACAAGGTGCTCATCGCGCTGTACGAAAACAAGATTGCGTTCGAGGCGCGAATCGTCAATCTTGGTGACGCGAAAGACCGTTCTGATCTTCAAGCGCTTTGGCCGTTCTGCAAGTTTCCCGTGATTCATGACCACGAACGCCAGTGTGATATTGCAGAACGATTTCGCGGTGAATAAAGCGACACGAGGTGCGAATCCGGTTTTTTTCAAATGCTATTATTTTGATATCAAACTATTGAATATTTACGTGGCCTATAGACCATTTTTATTAAAATCATGAGTTCAAGCAGTTTAAAATTGCCCAATCATACCCATTTTGGGTATTTTAAATGAACGTAACATGAACACCGAGCCGATGCTGAATTCATGGCGCACGATGTGGCGCAATCTGGGCGCGCATGGCGACGGCGCGGCTGCGTTCGCGCAACTGGTGGCGCGGTATTCGGAGCCGCAGCGCCACTACCACACGCTACAGCATTTGGGTGAATGCCTGGACTATTTCAGCCCCGTGCGTGCGCTGGCGCAGCACCCTGGCGAGGTCGAGGCCGGGCTGTGGTTCCACGATGCGATCTACGCCCTGCAAGCGCATGACAACGAGGCCCAAAGCGCCGCCTGGGCCAGCCGTGCCCTGCTGGATGCTGGCGTGGCCCCGGCGGCGGCGGCGCGCGTCCACGCTTTGGTGATGGCGACGCGGCACACGGCGCTGCCGCAGTTGGACGACGAAAAGCTGCTGGTAGACATTGACCTGTCGATTCTGGGCGCCGGCGACGCCCGCTTTGCAGAATACGAGTCGCAAATCCGCCGTGAATATGCCTTTGTGCCCGAGGCCTTGTTCAACACCAAACGCCGCGCCGTGCTGCAAAGCTTTTTGGATCGCACGCGCATCTACAGCACAGCGCATTTCCGCGCGCTTTTGGAAGACCGCGCTAGGGCGAACCTGCGCCAGGCGCTTGTCGATTCACGGGCCTTGGGTCTGCTTTGACGGCAGGCAGACCAGCGCCAGCACGCCAGCCAGCCCCACCCACTTGGCGAGGGCGAAAAGGGTCATCGGGATGGCCATGAGCCAGCCCACCACCAGCCAATCTGCCGTGCGGCAGGCGATGACGGCCAATGTGGCCAGGTTTTCCAACACATCACCCAAGACAGCCAGCGGCAGCGCCCAACCCAGCCGGTTGAGCCAGGCAGACACCGGGCTGCCCACGCGCCGCAGCCCCGCCTTGCGGGCAAAGCTGAGCACCACAAACCAGGACAACACGTAGCCGTAAAAGCCAATCAGCACGAAGTCCCACACCACCGCCCACAGCGGCGCTGCGAATTGGGCCAGTCCTTTGAAGGGGTTCAGGTCTAGCCACCACCCCAACTGCCAGCGGGCGAAGTTGGCGTTTTGGTGCAGGTAGTGCCCGATGTCAGCCAGGACATTGCCGCTAAAAGCCCGCCCGGACAAAAGTTGCCCCAAAGCCAACATCACCACCAGCATGGTGACGGTGCAGGCCACCAGCGCCGTTTTAGGGCGCGGCGTAGCCCACACCGTGTCGGCTGGAAACTGCGGCAGCGTGGCGGCCACGCTGGCGTGCTCCACGGGTTTGACGAAAAATACCCGGTCGTCGTCCAACACCACTTTTTGGGTGTCGCGCACGGCCAGGCCCGTCAGTGCCCAGAGGCTGGTTTTGCGCAGGGTGCTGCTGACCACCGGCATGGTGGTCGGCGGACCCACTTGGGCTCCGCTAGCGGCTGCCAGAGCCGCCAGGACGGCGGCTTCTGTGTCCAATAGAGTCGCACCGGCGCGCAAGGCCAGCCCGCAGCTCACGGCTTCGCTCACCAGCCAGGCGAAGGCTTGGTCTGAGATCGCGGTGAAGCCGGCTTCATAGCCGCCGCCCACGTCGCAATGGGAGCCGCGAAACCACAGTTGCTCGACCGTCACCGGTTTGCCGGTGGCGGTGAGGTAGGCGCCGTTGCTGCCGCTGCTGCCGTTGTCATTGATGAACAGCCGCGGTTTGAATTGGGCACGGTGCTCGTCCAGCGCGATGGCTTGGCGCACATGGAGGAACATCTTTTTTTCCACCGTCGGCACTGCGGTGATCTTCGCGTTGAATGGCCACATGCCAACGGAGTCCACGGTGTCCCACACGCCCACAAATTTGATCTCCACCTTCCGGGCGGAGCCACCCGCAAACAAATTTGAGATTTGCCCTGCGATGTCGTCCATCTTGTCTTTTTGCGTTTCGCGGTCTGAAAAATAGACGTGCAAAAGGGTTGGCAACATCGAGGCCATGTGCGGCTGCAGCACGCCAAACATGTTGACCATGCCTGCCAGGCTGCGCGCGGTGAACGCGCCGCGTGAAAAGCCGAAGATGTAAATCTCGTCGCCTGTGCGGTAGTGCTGCATCAGAAAGGCATAACTCTCGGCCATGTTTTCATACACGCCGCGCCCGAAGGCCAGCCCGCCCAGGCGCTCGGCCATACGCCCCCAAGTGTCCAGAACCGTGGCGCCGGGCAGTTCGCCGGGGTTGCCCACGCCGGGGTCGTAGAACAGAAGATCGCCCGTGCCCACCTGTGCGTTGGCCACCAACTGGGCCAATTTGACGACGTTGGTGTCCGAGACACCGCCAGTCAGGTTGTTGTTGGTGCCGTCACAGCAGATGACAAGCTGCCTTGGGGACAAGACTGCATTCATGCGGGAACTCCTGCGTTGATCCATGGATGGACTGACGCAGTCTACAGGCCGCGTGGCAAACGGGCATCCCCCATATTGGGGAGCAATGGCCGAGCCGCGCCGACACGGCCCGGCAGCGCCATCGGCTACAGTTGCCGCATGCCTGTTGACACCCTGTTGCCACTCTTGCTCGGCGTTTTTGTTGTGGCTGTTTTGTATTCCTCCGTCGGCCACGCGGGGGCGTCGGGTTACATCGCGGTGATGTCACTGCTTAGTTTTGCACCCGCCGCCATCCGCCCGGCGGCATTGGCGCTGAATGTGCTGGTGGCCTTGATCGGTTCGTGGCAGTTTTACCGCGCGGGGCATTTCAATTGGCGGCTCTTCTGGCCGTTTGCGCTCCTGGCCATCCCCCTGGCATTTATAGGCGGCTATGTGACTTTGCCTGGGCCCACTTTCAAAGTGTTGATGGGTTTGGTACTGGTGTATTCCGCGCTGCGCCTGGTCTTGCCTGCGGGCAGCGAAAAACCGGCAACTTTGCCGTCTTTGCCCATCGCGCTGGGCGCGGGGGCCGGCATCGGGCTGCTGTCGGGTTTGACCGGCACCGGCGGCGGGATCTTCCTCACGCCGCTTTTGTTGCTGATGGGCTGGGCCAAGGCCAAACCGGCGGCTGCGGTGTCTGCGCTGTTTATCCTGTTCAATTCCGTCGCGGGGTTGGCTGGCAACTTGATCGGTGGCGGCAAGATTCCTGATTTTCTGTTGCCACTCCTTGTGGCGGCGGGCGTGGGCGGTTATATCGGGTCACGGCTGGGGAGCCGCTGGTTTCCGGCGACGCTGATCAAGGCGTTTTTGGCGGCGGTGCTGCTGATCGCGGGCATCAAGTTTATTCTGACTTGATTCGTGCGCTGGTCAGCGGCCAAGACGGCCGCTATTTCAGGGGCTGTGTCAGGCACTGTGTCAGGCGCTGTGTCAGGTTTGCATCACCTGCGGATTCAAGGGCGTCAAGGCAGTGTTGTTGAGCAGGTAGCCAATCAGGTTGTCTGCCGCCAGATGCGCCATGGCCTTGCGTGTGGGAATGCTTGCACTGGCGATGTGCGGGGTCAGCACGACGTTGGGCACAGTGAGTAGATCGGGGTGGACTTTGGGCTCACCCTCGTATACGTCCAGCCCGGCGGCAGCGATTTTTTTGTTACGCAGTGCGTCGGCCAGGGCCGCGTCGTCCACAATGCCGCCGCGCGCAATGTTGACCAGGGTGGCCGTGGGTTTCATCATCGCCAGCTCCGCGCCGCCGATGGTGTGGTGCGCCTCCTTGGAATACGGCACCACCAGCACCACGTGGTCGGCGCTGCGCAAAAGCTCGTCCTTGGTGACATAACGCGCCTTGCACTGGCTTTCAGTGGCGGCATCCAGCCGCGAGCGGTTATGGTAGATCACGTTCATGCCAAAGCCGTGTGCGCCGCGTTTGGCGATGCCTTGCCCGATGCGGCCCATGCCGATGATGCCCAGTGTGCTGCCATGGATGTCGCTGCCGGCAAACTGGTCGACCGCCCACTTCTCCCACAGCCCGGTGCGCAAAAAATGCTCGCTCTCGCAGATGCGCCGTGCGGTGGCCATCAACAGCGCAAAGCCGAAGTCGGCGGTGGTTTCTGTCAACACGTCGGGCGCGTTGGTGGCGAGCACGCCTGCGGCTGTCATGGCGGGCACGTCGAAGTTGTTGTAGCCCACGGCCATGCTGGCGCAGATTTTGAGATCGGGGCAGGCCTTGATGACCTCGGCGTCCATGGGCTCGCCGCTGGTGCTGAAGAGCCCTACTTTGCCTTGCAGCTTCTGGATCAGCTCGGCTTTGCTCCACAACACGTCCGCCTGGTTGGATTCAACCTGGAAATGCTGCTCAAGTTTGCTGATGATCTCGGGGAAGTTGGCTCGGGCAATCAAAATTTTCTTTTTATTCATTTTACAAACAATAAAATTTGGCATTTAGACCACGTAAAATATAGATTTATTGCTATATAAATTCAATTAATTTTTGAATTATTTTACATCATTTCGCAGTTTTAATACTATTTAAACTAGATTTTTGAGGTTCAACAGTTTTATTTCTTTTGGGCTCCGGGTGCCAGCCGAGCACGGCCAGCAAAATGAAGAAACCCACCACATAACCCACGGCCACATGCCAGCCGCCTTTGATCCAGGCGCCGACTGATTTAGCCTCGGGGTACATGTTGCTCAAGGCCACGCCTGCGGACGAGCCAAACCAGATCATGCTGCCGCCAAAACCGACCGCGTAGGCCAGAAAACCCCAGTCGTAACCGCCTTGTTTGAGCGCCAACGCGGTCAGCGGAATATTGTCAAACACCGCGCTCAAAAAGCCCAGCCCCAAGGCCGATTGCCACGACGCCGCAGGCAAATGCTGCACCGGCATCATCGATGCGCACATCACCAGCGAGAGCAAAAACACGCTGCCCTTGAACGCGCCGGGCAAGAGGCTCCAGGTGGGCGCACGCCACGGCGCGGTGACTAGAATCGCCGCCCACACCGCCAGGCCGATCACCGGCAGCGCATCGAGCACGGCGGGCGCCTTGATATTGAAGTAGACATTGGCCGCCACCGCCGCCACCAGGATGATGGCCACAATCGCCAGCCGCGCCCATTCGAGGCGCACGCCGCTGGGGGCGTCTTTCATGATCGGTTGGTAGGCATGTTGCTGGCGCGCGGCGATGATGCCAAAAATGATGAGCGCCGGCACCGCCGCCACATAGGCTTCGAGCACTTGCAAAGGGGCCACGCCGTCGATCCACATCATGGTGGTGGTGGTGTCGCCCACCACACTGCCCGCGCCACCGGCGTTGCTGGCCGCCACAATGGCCGCGAGGAAACCGATGTGCACCTTGCGTTTGAAGAGCACCGCCGCCATGCTGCCGCCGATCATGGCCGCTGCAATATTGTCCAGAAAGCTGGAGATCACAAACACCAGGATCAACATCACGAAGCCGCCCATCCAGCCGTCCGGCAGGTAGTTGGGCAGGATGGCCGGGATTTCCGACTTCTCAAAATGGTCCGCCAAAAGCGCAAAACCCAGCAGCAGGCCCAGCAGGTTGGCGATGATGATCCACTCGTGGTGCAGCAGCTGCATAAGCCCGGCCAGGCCCGCCGTGCCAGCGAAATCTCCAAACCCCAGCTTGTACAAGGTGATGACGGCCAGCCCCGTGAGCGCCACCTGCAGGGTGTAATGGTGGAACAGCGCAACACCCAGCAGCGTGAAGCCAAAAAGAAAAAAATCAAGCGGAATTCCGAATACAAACATGGCGTCTCCAGCGTTTTTGGTTTTCAGTTTTTATCAAGCCGCAATTTCAAACACCTGGCGCAGATAGGCCAGGTATTTTTCATCGTCACACATGTTCTTCGACGGTGTGTCCGAGAGTTTGGCCACCGGCTGGCCGTTGCAGCGCACCATCTTGATGACGATTTGCAGCGGCTCGTAACCGAGGTCGTTGGTCAGGTTGGTGCCGATGCCGAAGGCCAACTGCGCGCGGCCCTTGAACTGGCGGTACAGCTCGATGGTGCGCGGCACCGTCAGGCCGTCGCTGAAGATCAGGGTCTTGGTTTTGGGGTCCACGCGGTTGTGGAGGTAGTGCTCGATCATGCGTTCGCCCCACTGGAACGGGTCGCCGCTGTCGTGGCGCGCGCCGTCAAAGAGTTTGCAGAAATACATGTCGAAATCGCGCAGGAAGGCGCTCATGCCATACACGTCAGAGAGCGCGATGCCCAAAAAGCCCCGGTACTCGCGTGCCCACGACTCAAAGCCAAACACCTGGCTGTCCCTCAGGCGCGGTCCCAGGGCTTGCGCGGCCTGCAGATACTCGTGCGCCATCGTGCCCAGGGGCGTCAGGCCCAGCTTCATGGCCAACAGCGTGTTGCTGGTGCCTGCAAGCTGGCCCTGCACGCCACTGGTGTTGCCGGGGCTTTGCAGGGTGCCGAGTTTGGCTGACAACACACGCAGCACCTCGTCTTGCCAGGCCCGCGAGAAACGCCTGCGGGTGCCGTAGTCGGCGATTTTCAAATCGCTCAAACCCCCGCCGCGCAACTGCTCGATTTTCAACGCCAGCCGCCGGCGGCCTTCGACGAAGTCTGGCACCTTGTGGGTGTTGCGGAAGTACACCTCGTTGACGATGGCCAACACCGGAATCTCAAACAGGATGGTGTGCAGCCACGGCCCCTGGATGCTGATGTCGATTTCACCCGTGGGCAAGGGGGTGACGGTGATGTATTTTTCGTTGAGTTTGAAAATGCCCAAAAAATCGACGAAATCACTTTTGATGAAGCGCATTGAGCGCAAAAAGACCAGCTCTGCCTCCTGGAAATGCAGGCTGCACAAGGCACGGATTTCGTCGCGGATCTCGCCCACATGCGCCGCCAGATTCACTTGCGCGCGGCCGCAAGCATCCACACTGCTGTTGCGGCACTTGAATTTGTATTCGACCTGCGCACCTGGAAACTGGTGCAGCACCACCTGCATCATGGTGAATTTGTAGAGGTCGGTATCGAGAAGGCTGCTGATGATCATGGGTTATGTCAAAGCTCAATGCGCCATTTGGCCAGCGGCAAGTGTAATGACCCGGTCTGCCTGGCTGGCCAGGATCTGGTTTTGCTCCGCCACCAGCATCGGCATGCCTTGCGCCTTGAGGCTCAGCAAGGCCAGCGCGATGGATTCGACCAATACCGGCGCGATACCTTCGCAGGGCTCATCCAGCAACAGCAGTTGCGGCTCAGTCATGAGGGTGCGTGCAATGGCCAGCATTTGTTGCTCGCCGCCGCTCATCTGGCTGGCACGGCGCGTGAGCATGTTGCCCAGGGCCGGAAACAGGGCGATCGCCTTGTCGAGGTTTTCTGCCGTTTTGGAACGCTTCGCGCGCGTGGCGACTTCGAGGTTTTCACGCACCGTCAAACCAGCGAACAGGCGCCGGTCTTCAGCGACAAAACCCAGCCCGAGTTGTGCGCGGTGGTGAGCCGGCTGACCAGAGATACTACTGTTTTTGTAGTTGATTACGCCCGCAACGCGTGGTCCAATGCCCACTATGGCTTGCAATAAGGTGGATTTACCTGCTCCGTTCAAGCCCTGCAGCACCACCAGTTCGCCAGCCTTCACGGCCAAGGAGACATCAAACAAAGCCTGCGCGGCGCCCCACCAGGCGTTGAGGTGTTTGACTTCAAGCATCGGTCGCGCTTTTTGTTTTGGAGGCTGGCGGCTCGCCAAAGTGCTGCCCCAGATAACGGCTGCGCACCGCCGGGTTGTGCGCAATGTCGTCAGGCGCGCCTTCTGCCGCGAGATGGCCGTCAATCAACACCAGCACACGGTCGGCAATGCCAAATACGGCGTCCATGTTGTGTTCGGTATAGAGCACGGCCATGCCAGATTGGGCCAGCGACTTGACAAGCCGCATCAGGTCGGCGCGTTCAGGCGCGGCCAATCCGGCGGCGGGCTCGTCCAGCAGCAACAACTTGGGCGCGGCTGAATTGCCAGCGGCAATACCGCGCGATGTGATTCCCGCCAGTGCGATGGCCAGTTCTAGCCGCTTCTTGGCGCCGTAGGCCAGGCCCAACACGTCCGCATCTGCCAAATCAGCAAGCCCGACTTGCGCCAGCAATTCCATGGCTACAGTCGGCTTCACCCGCCGCAAGGGCCGCCAGGCTGACAAACCGCGCCCGCCCGACAAGGCCAATTGCAGGTTCTCTTGTACCGTAAGCGCCTCAAATGTCTGTGCCACCTGGAAGGTGCGGGCCACGCCCAGTTGGAGCCGCGCCTGCGCCGGCAGACGATCCAGGCGCCGCCCCGCCCAGCTCACCTCACCGGAGGCCGGCGTTTGTTGCCCCGCAATGCAGGCAAAACAGGTCGATTTACCGGCGCCGTTGGGGCCAATCAGGGCCACACACTCGCCGGGCTGGATCTCAAAACTGATGCCGGTGACGGCTTTGACACCGTCAAAATGTTTGACCAACTGTCGAACATGCAGGCTCATGGCGTCGGGTCCTGGCGTGCGGCATCAAGCCGAAGCCTGGCGCGAGGTTGCCGCCGAGACTGCAACAGCCCCAGAAGGCCGGAGGGTGCCGCCACCATGATGAGCATCACAAACAAGCCCAAGGCGCCGCGCCAATAGTCAAAACTGCGGCCCAGTTCCGCCCCAGCCAGCACCAGCACGCCGCTGCCCGCGGCCACACCCCACAACTGGTGCACACCGCCCAGCAGGACCACCAGCAGCGCATCGACCGAGGTCGCCACACTCGCCGCCGAGGGAAACACCGCGCCTTTGTGCGCTGCGAACAAAGCACCCGCGAGGCCCGCCAACGCGGCGCTTTCCACAAACATGCGGTATTTGATCCAGTTCACCCGCAAACCGCTGGCGGCGGCACGGGCAGGCACATCTCGCACCGCTTGCAGCGCCGCGCCAAAGCCAGACTGACTCAGCCGCCCTAACATCCAGACGCTCAGAAGCGCCAAGCCAAGCAACAAGCCGTAAAACACCGCCCGCGTCTCCGGCACAACCAATGTGAGGCCAATCACACCGTTGTCGCCGCCCGTCAAACCGACCCACTGCGAGGCAGCCGCCCAAATGATTTGCGAAAGCGCCAGCGACAACATGGCCAGGTACACCCCCCCGCTGCGCACCACCACCGCGCCAAACACCACCGCCACCACCAGCGCCGCGCCACAGCCCACCGCCAATGCCCCTGGCAAGGACGCACCCCAGGCGGTGTGCGCCAGCGCCGCGCCGTAAGCACCGAGCGCAAAGAAAGCCGCGTGCCCAAAACTCACCAGCCCGCCCAGCGCCATCACAGCCTGGAGGCTGATGCCAAAAATCATCAAAATCAAGGTGTCGGAGGCCAGCGAGCGCCAATAGTCCCCGGCCAGCCAGGCCGCCCAGGCCAGCGCCAGCACGCCACCCGACACGGCGATGGATCCCGCGCGCCCTGCGGGCAACAGCACGAACTTCTGCGCCGTCTCCTTCGGGCCAGCATCCTGGGTGGCGCCCATCAGGCCCTGCGGGCGCAGTGCCAGCACCAGCGCCATCGTCAAAAACACCAGCACCAAGGTGGACTGCGGAAAATAGGCGGTGCCAAAAGCGTGGATCAAGCCGATCAAGAGCGCGGCAACAAAGGCCCCGCCGATGCTGCCCAGCCCGCCGGTGACCACCACCACGAAGGTCTCCACCACCACGTTCACGTCCATCTGCAAGGTGGCGGGCTCACGCGGCAGTTGCAAGGCACCGCCCAGGCCGGCCAAAAAACAGCCCAGCACCACCGCGCCCAGCATCAGCGGTTTGGGATTGACGCCCAGAGCGTCCAGCATCACCCGGTCCTGCGTTGCGGCGCGCAGACGGCCGCCAAACTGCGTTTTGTGCAGCAGCAGGTGCAAACCCAGCCACACCAGCGGCCCCAGCGCAATCGTCACCAACTGGTACTGCGGGAAGAACTCGCCCGCAAGTTCCACCGAGCCCTTCAAGCCCGGAAAACGCGGCGCAAACACCTCGTCCGGCCCAAAACCCCAACGCATTGCGTCGGACATGAACAACGTAAGGCCAAAAGTCGCCACCAGTTGGTACAACTCGGGCACGCCATACATCCGTCGCAACAAGACAAATTCGGCAACAGCTCCCGCAATGGCTGCGCAAGAAGCTCCTAAAAACATAGCGAACAGGTAAAGCACCGGGTCTTGCCCCCAGGCGGGAAACCAGTTCGTCACCCAATGCGCGGTGAACAAGGCCCCCAGCATGAAAAAGCTTCCATGGGCAAAATTGACGATCCGCGTCACGCCAAAAATCAGCGTGAGGCCCGCCGCCATCAAAAACAGCGTCGTGGCGTAACTCAGGCCGTTGAGAAACTGGAGGGAGATGGCCGTCATTGCAGCTTCAGTATCCGTTCGCCCTGAGCCTGTCGAAGGAGCCTGTCCTGAGCTGGTCGAAGGGCCCTTCGATAGGCTCAGGGCGAACGGCGGGGGTCAAGAACTCCGGGCCAGCGCTGCCGCCCCAGCTCAGTCCAGCCACTTCGTGAACTCGCTGGCGGCCACCCTGGGGCTGCGGTAGGTGTTGACATGGGCGTTTGCATCGGCGTAGCCCAGCGCCATGCCGCACACCAGCATTTCGCTTGGCCCCGCGCCAATGTGCGGCAGGATGATTTTGGCAAACCCGTTCCACGCCGCCTGCGGGCAGGTGTGCAGGCCCCGCCCGCGCGCCGCCACCATCAGCGCCTCGAGGAACATGCCATAGTCCAGCAGCGAGCCGCGCTCCAAGACGCGGTCAATGGTGAACATCAAACCCACCGGCGCGTCAAAAAACCGGTAGTTGCCTTGGTGCTGGGCGTGCATTTTGTCTTTGTCGGTCTTGCCAATGCCGAGCAAACTGTAGAGGCCCCAGCCGTTTTCACGGCGTCGTTCAATGTAGGGGCTGGTCCATTTTGTTGGGTAGTAGCTGTATTCCTCCACATATTCTTTACCCAATTCCGGGTTGGCGCGCACCGCGTCGTGGGCGGTGCAAACCTTCTGCACCAGACTGTCGCGCGCGGCCCCCTGCAACACGTACACCTGCCACGGCTGGGTATTGGTGCCTGAGGCGGCACGGCTGGCGACCTCCAGCATTTGCACAATGGTGTCGCGCGGCACCGCTGCTTGCGTGAATGCGCGAGTGGACCTTCGCGAGGTGATGGCGTCATCGACGAAGTGGGAAATCTCGGCTTGGCTTGCCGTGGCGGTTGGGGAAGGCGTCATGTACGGATTTTTAGGGGTTTATTTGGGCAATGGAACGCCGATTCTGCCAGCGCTGCCAGTAATCTTGCGCCACACTGAATGTGTTGACCTGCACCTGCACCGAATCTTCCAACTGCTTGCCGTAACCGCCCGCCATGGCAAAGGCCAATGGAATCGAGCGTTCGAAACACCAGTCAAACACCCGCCGGTCGCGTGCCATCAGGCCATCAAAACTCAGTTTAAGCCGTCCCAGCCGGTCGCCCTCGTGCGGGTCGGCGCCCGCCAGGTAAATCACCAACCCAGGGTTGAAGCGGTTGTCCAACTCAAACAAGGCGCCTTCCAGTGCGCCGAGGTAATCCACGTCACCGCAGCCATCGGGCAAATCCACATCCAGATCGCCTGCCACCTTTCGAAACGGGAAGTTCTTCTCGCCGTGCAGCGACAACGTAAACACCGAGGCGTCATCTTGAAAAATCTCGGCCGTGCCGTTGCCCTGGTGCACGTCCAGGTCGATCACGGCGATCTGCAAGGGGCGACGGCCTGGCTGCGTCACGAGCCACTGCGCCTGCGCTGTGCGGGCCGCCACCGCGACATCGTTGAACACACAAAAACCGCTGCCTTTGCGGGCAGAAGCGTGGTGCGTGCCACCCGCCAGGTTGGCCGCCACGCCCTCGCCGCCTGCCAGCACCGCGTTCACTGCCGCGATGGTGGCCCCGACCGAACGACGCGAGCGCTCCACCATCGCCGGGCTCCATGGAAAGCCGATTTCACGCATCGCAGGTGCTGCAATGCTGCCCGTGGTGATGGCGTCGATATAAGCCCGCTCGTGCACCAGCGCCAAGGCCGCGTCTTCGGCGCGCGGGGCGTCAATCACCTGCACGCGGGAGCACTCCTGGGCCAGGCGCTCGCGCAGGCGGGCGTATTTGCCCATGGGGAAGCGGTGCCCCACAGGCAGCGGCAAGACAAATTGACCAGAAAAAAAGGCTTTCACAGCAATGACATATTTCCGCAATAGAGTGATGAATTAGAAATTGGACTCTAAACAAGCCCAAAAATGCTGCAACGCAACAAAAAGAGCTTGCAATATTCCGGGTAAACCCTAAAATTCAATCCATGCTGCACTGCAACATGAACTAAGCCCCGAGACGGGACAGGTTGGAAACGGTTACGGAGCAAGCAGGTTTTCTTATTTTTACTTTTTTATTCACTCACTGGAGATTTTCATATGTTTACCGTTGACCAAGTTGTTGCCGCTCAAAAAGCCAATGTCGAAACCCTGTTTGGCCTGACCGCCAAGGCTTTCGAAGGCGTCGAAAAACTCGTTGAACTCAACCTGACGGCCTCCAAAGCCGCCTTGTCTGAAGCCACCGACACCGCCAAATCTATCTTGTCTGTCAAAGACGCACAAGAACTGATGGCCCTGCAAGCCGGCATGTTCCAGCCCCTGGCTGAGAAAACCGCCGCTTACAGCCGTCACCTGTATGACATCGCCACCTCTTCGACCGCCGAGTTCACCAAAGCCGTTGAAGGCCAGGCCGCTGCTGCCCAGAAGAAATTCGCCGACGTGGTTGACACCGCTGCCAAAAACGCACCTGCCGGTTCTGAAACCGCTGTGGCCGTGTTCAAGTCTGCTGTGTCTGCCGCCAACAACGCGCTGGAATCTGTGCAAAAAGCCGTCAAGCAAGCCACCGAAGTCGCTGAAGCCAACTTCAACACCGTTGCTGCCAACGCTGTGAACGCTTCCAAGACTGTCAGCAAAAAGCGTTAATTGACCCCTCACGCCACGGGCGCAAACCTGGGGCGTGAATCTGTCACACGAACAGGGAAAAAACCACAAGCGTTTTGAGAATTAGTTGGGTTTCTGCACAAATTGGAGAGAGCACTCTAGCCAATCCAAAGCACAGAAGGGAAAACCCTGAGATACTAGCAACCAAGAATGAAGGGAACTTGATTCATCGAATCAAGTCCCAGTAAAGGTTGTCTCCTCGGGTCCTTTCGAAACCTCAAGGTTCAGGGATCCCTTAAGGGCTGGTCGCAAGACCAGCCCTTTTTTTTGCACTGTCAGCCAGCGAATTCATTGGGTGGCATCGGCGTCTGGCGGGTTCAATGCCGTTTCGTAATCCTGCCCGCCATAGAAAACGCCAACGATAGACACCCTGTCGTCGCCGACAGTGAACGCAATCACGGCTCTGCCCTTGTAGTTGGTGACGCGCAGGCCGGGACGTATGTCATCGCGCTGCGCACCCCTCAGTGGGAACGTCTGCAAAGTTTCGCAGTAGCTGACGATGGCATCAACATACCGCGCAGCAACCGCCGCCGAAGCCGCGTCGGCGATGTAAGCCTCAAGCTCTTCAAGCTGTTCGACGGCTTCTGGCGCGAAGACAACTGGGAATATCCTGGGCGCCATCACGCCTTGCTGCCCGCAGCACGACGCGCTGTAGACAAGCGCTTTCGCACCTGTGCAATGGGCACGGCGCTTGCCGGATTGGCTTGAAGCGCGTCCAGCGCCGGGGCCACCTGGGTCTGAAGCCACTGCTCCATCGCCCGATCGCGCGCCATCAGTACCCGCAGGCCGTCGCGGATGACTTCACTTTCCGTCGCGTAGTCGCCAGCGGCGACTTTGGCTTTGACCAGCCCCGCCATTTCATTGGGCAAGGTGATGCTGAACTGTTGGGTGGAACGCATGGTTTTCAGAGCCTCTTTTTATAGGATTTAATCATACTCGAAACAACTTGCGCGCATTTGATCTTGATGCAAGTTCAGAATGGAGCGTTTTTCAGCATTCCGTGGATATTCCACAAGGGCCAGATGCCAATTTATCGCCACTCATCCGGGGTGAACAGCAGTTCTACTGAGTCACGAAATGGAGGATACTTTGTTCAGCTTCGCGGTCATAGGCACTCCACAGAAAGGTGTTCGCTCCTTCAACGTGCCAGATTTTTCGCTGTTGTTAATAGAGCATGCTATTCAAATTTGGCAAGGGCTGAGGCCTGTTTATTCACTTGAGGTTGCCACTTTATCCCGCAGGTTTTGCGGGATACATTGAGTTGGGCTGCATGAGTCACGACGCCGCTGTCATCGATGCACTGCTCCGGGATGTGGATGCGAGACTCCCGTGTTCGCTTGCCATGGCCGAGCTGCACCTCAGTCCTCTTACGAATGGAGTACTGCAGGTAATACCTGTGCTGACTTCCGGCGCACGGCTATTCCGGATCACAAACTGGTGTGGAAAGCCGGGACTCATTTCGGATGTAGGCGCACGACCGCCCAAAGACGCCCCTATCGGGCGTCTGAATGATGTGAACCAGAGTGTTCTCTATGTTGCCGACTCACCCGACACGGCCTTCTCTGAAGCACGCGCGGGCGCCGGCTGCTACAGCCTTGCAGAGTGGCAGATTCGTCCGCCGCGCGTGGCACTCGCAAACGGTGGCATTTCTGAGTCACTCTTAAGAGCAAGATTTCCCACTGACTTCAGTTCCTCTTCGCCCCTCCCCGCACTAGGTAGCGACGAACGGGTGCTCGAACTCTTTCAACGGATATTCGCCTTGAGAGTCGACAGTGATTCCGAGCTATATCGCTGGTCGATCGGATGTGGCCTCGCCTGCGGCTTCGCGAGCACCTGTGAACGAACCGGGGCGTCCGAAGTCGCTGGCGCCACCGAGTGGACTGGCCGCTACCCCTTCGCAGCGATCGCGTACGCGAGCACACGAGCAGACAAGGATGCCATCAACTTCGCGTTCAATGACTTGGGGCAGACCTTACTGCAGCTGAAGAACGTGCAATGGGTCGAGCGCCACGCTGACGGTTCGTTCTCCGGGCTCGACTTCGCATCTTCGTGGGGAACGGACGGATCGATCGCGTGGCAAAAGCGCCCCGCTCGCCTACTACTGCAGCCTGGCGCATCGGCGCGAGTGGTAAAGATCGACGAAACTGTGTGGAGGTACGAAACGGAGGACGGCGACACCCCATACTTCGCGTGATGCAGCCTAACTCAAACGTTCAAGCTTTTTAGCGATAAGTGCTAGGATTTGCCCATGAACACTGCAACCATTACCAGCGAAGCGCTGTCGCTCCCTGTGCAACAGCGGGCGGAATTGGCAGCGCAGCTTTTGTCCAGGCTTGATGCGCTGTCCGAATCCGAAATTGAACCGCTTTGGTTTCAAGAAGCGGCACACCGGGCTGCAGAAATGGATCAAGGCTTGTCCAAACGCATTCCTGCAGAAGAAGTGCGACGGCAAGCAAATGCTTTGCTGAAGTGAGTTACTTCTTTAACGAAACCGCGCGCTGAGCACCTCGAAATGGCCAGCCATGCGCCGAATGCGCATGATCGAATGCACTTTGAATCGAGTAACTTTACGGATCGAGCATTATTTGGAGGCGTCATGACTACAAGACTGATGGCAGCAATAGTAGTTGGCATTGCCGTCTGCATTTCCGCTAGTCCTGCCTCGGCGAAGAAGGCTGGATCAGGCGCATCAAAGGCAGATTACCGCAGCGCCAAATCTGGCAAGTACGTCAAGAAGGGCTATGCGGAAAAGAACAAAGACACAACCGTCCGGGAAGAACGCGCCAAAAAATAGTACCTCGCAAGAAACTATTTCTGCATAAGTGTGGCGCAGCGGGAAGCATATTTCAGGTCAGCGCGTGCTCTAGCAAGTATCGGGGTCTGGCGAGAAAATACGCGTCCCTGGCAAGGCCACAACCCGAGCATAATCCCTCGCTCAAGAGGAGCGCCAACGGCGTGACCGAACTGCGATTCAACGTCTTCGGTCGCCTGATCGCCATCGTGGGCAAACCCGGCGAGTGGGCGGCCCTTGTGCTTGGCCTTGAAAATGCGTTGGCATGCCTTGCCAACCAAGCCGGCAAGCCCCCTTCGCCACATTTTCTATGAGGTCATGTGATGTCTGCAACGATGTACGCCGCTCTGGCCTTCACAGTGGCACTGCTGGTGGCCACCGGATACCCCTTGATGGGCTCGGTGCCCCTGCTCATCCTCAAGCATGACACGCCCCTTGACTCGCGCTTCATCCGCGGCTTCTTCAATGTCAACTACCTGATCGGGATGTTCATTGCCGCCGCAACCGCTGTGAGCTTCGCCCTCGCGGGGCGGCCTGCCTTGGCTGCCGGAGCGACCGCGCTGGCGATCATGGCAGCGGTGCTGCGCAACACAGTCATCCCCAGGATGGACCAGCTTCGGATACGGATCCAGGACAACGACATGGACGCGATCTCACGGTTTCGCAAAATCCACATCACCGCGATACTGATCAACCTCATTCAACTGGTGGCCGTGGTCTGGAGCCTCAGGGCCTTCCCCCTTTAACGCCGCGCCGCAATGCGGCAGGCCTCGCGCACGCCACCCTACTCCGCCTTGATGCCGTTGGCACGGATCACATTGCCCCAGCGCGGGTAGTCGGCCTTCATCACATTGCCCAGCTCGTCGGGTGACGACGACACAGCGTCCAGCCCGGCGCGGCCCAGCGCGTCGCGCACTTCGGGCAGTTTGAGGATGGCGCTGATCTCGCTGTTGAGCCGGGCCACCACCGGCGCGGGGGTTTGGGCGGGGGCCATGAAGGCGTACCACATGTCCACTTCGACGCCTTTCTGACCCAGTTCTTCCAGCGTGGCGACACCGGCGGCAACCGGGTGCCGCTTGGCCGAGCCCACCGCCAGCGCATTCAGGCGGCCCGCCGCCACAAAGCCCTGCGCAATGTGCACCGGCAAAAAACCGACGTTGACCTCGCCCGAGAGCAGGTCTTGCGTGTAACCCGCCGTGCCGCGGTAGGGCACGTGCAGCATGAAGACTTTGGTTTGGGTTTTGAACAGCTCCATGGCCATGTGGTGCGGCGTGCCGATGCCGGGTGAACCGTAGGCAATGGAACCGGGCCTTGCCCTCACCACTGTTAGCAAGTTTGCTACAGATTTGAGATTGGTCTTGGGGTTGGCCACCAGCATCAGCGTGCCGTAGGCGGCCATGGAGACGGGCGCGAAGTCTTTCAGCGGGTCAAAGGGCACGCTGGCGTAGAGCTGCGAGGCCATCAGCATGGTGTTGGCGCCCACCAGCAGCGTGTAGCCGTCGGCATTGCCCTTGGCCACCTGGTCGGTGCCGATATTGCCGCTGGCGCCGGGCACGTTTTGCACCACCACACTCTGGCCCAGGCGCTCGGCAAGTTTGGGCGCCACCGCGCGGGCAATGGTGTCCATGCCGGTGCCAGCCGTGAAGGGAACCACCAGTTTCACACCCTGGGACGGGTAGGTTTGGGCCAGGCCGAAGCTGGCATGCAAAGTCAGCCCCGCGAACAGCGCAACCCACGGCACCGTGAGCCAGCCCTTCAGCCGACCGGTCCTGCGGCCTGATTTGGCGGGCAATCGGCTGGCAAATAGCGCGTTCGGTGGGGGCGTGGGCGTCATGGAGTTCCTGCGGGTCTAAAAATGGACAAACAATTCAAGTGAATTCAAGCGATCAATTTTCGCTTGCAATGGGCTGGGTTTTAAACTGATTTTCAGTTAATATGGGTGTTAACAAATATCAGGTTTTCCTGAGTATTTTGAATTCTTAAGGTTTTTTTGAATTCTAGGCCACGTAGTATATGAATAGTTTGCTATTAATAATATAGCAATCGATTTGAAACTATTCCAACCCCAGCTCCTGG
>JANLYO010000266.1:0-5621 GCA_031365665.1 Rhodoferax sp.
GGGCCGTTCGCCTTGAGCTTGTCGAAAGGCCCTTCGTCCCTGCTCAGGACAGGCTTCGACAAGCTCAGCCCGAACGGGAATTGATCAGGTTTTGACTTCTTCGTACGTGAAAGCGGTGGCGATTTTGATCAAGGCGTATTCCAGAATCAGCCCGACGATGCCGATCACGAAGATGGCGATGATGATGTTCTTGACGTTGAGGTTGTTCCACTCGTCCCAAACCCAGAAACCAATGCCTACGCCGCCGGTCAACATTTCTGCGGCCACGATCACGAGCCACGCCGTGCCCACGGCCAGCCTCACGCCGGTGAGCATGTAGGGCAGCACGGCGGGGAAGAGGATTTTGGTGATGACTTTCCATTCGCTCAAATTCAGCACGTGGGCGACGTTCAGATAGTCTTGCGGCACCCGTTGCACCCCCACGGCAGTGTTGATCACCATGGGCCAGATCGAACAGATGAAGATGGTCCAGATGGCAGCCGGGTTCGCGCCCTTGAAGACCAGCAGGCCGATGGGCAGCCAGGCCAGCGGCGAGACGGGGCGCAGCAGGCTGATCAGCGGGTTGAACATGCGGCTCAGAAAATCAAAGCGGCCAATCATGAAGCCCGCCGGAATGCCCACCAGCGCCGCCATGCCAAAGCCCACCGCCACGCGCTCCAGCGACATCAGGATGTTCCAGCCTACGCCTTGGTCATTCGGGCCCTTGCGGTAGAACGGGTCGCTGAACACCGTGACGGCCTGTTTGAAAGTCTCCAGCGGCGAGGGGATGCTGCTGGCCGAGGTGATAGACACCAGCGCCCAGATGCCCAGCAGCAGGCCCAGGCCCAGCAGCGGCGGCAGCGCAGCCATGACGAAACCCTGCCAGGGGATGGGTTGGCGCGGTGTTTTGACTTTTTCCTTCAAAGTTTTTGGGGCTGCAGCTCTCTGGGATGCAGCATCACCAGCTCCTGAAAAAGTAGCACTCCGGGTTTTGACCCGAAGCGGCTCTGTGTCGGCAGAGGTCTCCCAGGGGGTGTGAAAAACGGCACTGACCATGATGGGCTCCTTGGCGTTGAAAATGGGGTGCGCTCAGGCGGCCGGGCCCGAGACCTTGAAGCCGTCGGCGTACTTTTTCGGGTCTTTGCCGTCCCACACCACGCCGTCCATCAGCTTGGCAGTGCGCATCACGTCTTTGGGGATGGGCGCTTTGGCGGCGGTGGCGGCCTGTTTGTAGAGGTCGATCTGGCTGACCTGCTTGGCCACGGTCAGATAGTCCGGGTGCTCCTTGAGCAAGCCCCAGCGCTTGTGTTGCGTCATGAACCACATACCGTCGGACAAATAGGGCATGTTGACGGCGCCGTCGTTGTAGAACTTCATGAAGTTCGGGTCGTCCCAGGTCTTGCCCAGGCCATTCTGGTAACGCCCCAGGATGCGCTGGTTGATCACGTCCACGCTGGTGTTCACGTAGGACTTGTCAGCCACGGTTTCAGCCATTTTGTTTTTGTTTTGCAAACCGGCGTCGATCCAACGGCCGGCTTCAATGATGGCGGCGGTGACGGCGCGGCAGGTATTGGGGTATTTTTTGGCAAAGTCGCCCGTGGTGGCGAGCACCTTTTCAGGATGGTCTTTCCAGATGTCCTGCGTGGTCTGCGCCGTGATGCCAATGCCGTCGGCGATGGCGCGATGGTTCCAGGGTTCTCCGACGCAGTAGCCGTCCATGTTGCCTACGCGCATGTTGGCCACCATTTGCGGTGGCGGCACGGTGATGACTTTGGCGTCTTTCATCGGGTTGACGCCGTGCGCGGCCAGCCAGTAATACAGCCACATGGCGTGGGTGCCGGTGGGGAAGGTCTGCGCGAAGGTGTATTCCCGCTTGTCGGTGGCCATCAGTTTGGCCAGGCTGGTGCCGTCCACGGCACCTTTGTCGGCCAGTTTCTTGGACAGCGTGATGGCCTGGCCATTGTGGTTCAGCGTCATCAGCACAGCCATGTCTTTCTTGGCGCCGCCGATGCCGAGGTGTGAGCCGTAGGCCATGCCCAGCAACATGTGGGTGAAGTCGTTTTCACCGCTGATGACCTTGTCGCGCACGCTGGCCCAGCTCGATTCTTTGGAGGGGATGATCTTGACGCCGTATTTCTGGTCAATGCCCAGCACCGAAGCCATCACGATGCTGGCGCAGTCGGTCAGCGGGATGAAGCCAATCTTGACTTCTTTTTTCTCCGGTGCATCTGAGCCCTGGGCGTAGACAGCAGCGCGCAGCGCGGGGGTGATGCCGGCGGCGCCCATGGTGGCAGATTGCAACAGAGCGCGGCGGCTCATGGAGGTTTTCAGCAGGTCAGTCATCAGAAGCTCCCAAAAAAAAGGTGAAAAAAAAGGCGTCCACATCACATTGCAGTGCGCTTCGAAGCGCTGCAACCGGATGGGGACGCCGTTGTCCTGGTTTGACCTGCTCCACCCGCCATTGGATGGGGCATGTCAATTGACCGTCATTGGTCTTGTCAGGGTTTACGCAATTGCCATGCCAGCTTTTTCTGCGGAATCCAGTGAAAAACCAGCACCAGTTTTGTGCAGCGCACCAAATCAAGCCAGATTTGATGCTGGCGCGTCACGACAGAAGCTCTGCCACGTCCAGCATGCGCTGCGCCACCTCGACCAGCTTGAGGTTTTTGTCCATGGCCGTCTTGCGCAGCTTTTCAAACGCGGCTTGCTCCGTGAGTTGCTGGCGCTGCATCAGCAGGCCCTTGGCGCGGTCGATCACCTTGCGGTCCTGCAGCTCGGTTTTAACGTTCGCCAGTTCTTCGCGCAGGGCCTGCTCGTGCTGGAAGCGCGCCATCGCGACGTCCAGGATCGGGCGGATGCGTTCGCTCGCCAGCCCGGCGACCACGTAGGTCGTCACGCCGGCCGCAAAGGCCTGCGCGGCGTGTGAGGTGTCGGCGTCGTCGGTGAACATGACGATCGGGCGGCGTTCATCGCGGGTGGCCATGACCACATGTTCGAGCGAGTCGCGCGCCTCGCTTTGTGCGTCCACAATGACCATGTCGGGCTGCAATTGCGCCAAGCGCTGGTGCAGGTACATGTCGCCGGGCAAGACCGCGATCAGGTTGTAGCCGTTCTCTAACAGGGCAATGCGCAGGCTGCGCGAGCGTTCTGCCTGCACCACCAGAGCCGCGTCGGTCTGCTCCTCCACCGCGAGGTCAGGCGCAATGACAACGATTCTCAAACTTTCAGTCATGCAACAACAACCGCAATTTCCGGGCCAGAACTGATGCCCCTGGAGGCAAAGCTCTAAACTTGCGGCCCATGAAACAACCCATTCTGGTGCTCGGCATCGAATCCAGCTGCGACGAAACCGGCGTGGCGCTGGTGCGCACCTCGGCCGCAGGCGTGCCGGTGTTGTTGTCCCACGCGCTGTACAGCCAGGTCGAGATGCACCAGGCCTATGGCGGGGTGGTGCCCGAACTGGCCAGCCGCGACCATATCCGGCGGGTGTTGCCGTTGACGCAGCAGGTGCTGTCGCAATCGGGCTGTGGGATCAAAGAGGTGGATGTGGTGGCCTACACGCGCGGGCCGGGCCTGGCCGGTGCGCTGCTGGTGGGTGCGGGGGCGGCGTGCGCAATGGGGGCCGCGCTGCACAAACCGGTGTTGGGGGTGCACCATTTGGAGGGGCATTTGTTGTCACCCTTTTTGAGCGCCGACCCGCCGCAGTTCCCGTTCGTGGCCTTGTTGGTATCGGGCGGGCATACCCAATTGATGCGGGTCGATGGGGTGGGCCGCTACGAATTGTTGGGCGAAACGATAGACGACGCCGCCGGGGAAGCGTTTGACAAATCAGCCAAACTGATGGGTCTGGGGTATCCCGGGGGCCCGGCCTTGTCTCGAATGGCCGAGCGCGGCGACGCCGCAGCGTTCAAATTGCCCAGGCCCTTATTGCACAGCGGGAATTTGGATTTTTCCTTTGCAGGGCTTAAGACTGCCGTGATGGTGCAGGCGCAGAGACTCGGGGCGGCGCTGGAAAGCCGTAAAGCCGATTTGGCGGCATCGGTGGAAGCGGCGATTGTGGAGGTACTGCTGAAAAAGTCGCTTAAGGCCTTGGAGCAGTCCGGCTTGAAGCGCTTGGTGGTGGCGGGCGGCGTGGGTGCCAACCGCCGTCTTCGGCAAGAACTCAATGCGGCCTGCGCGCTTCAAGGGACTCGGGTGCATTACCCCGAGCTGCATTTTTGTTCCGACAACGGCGCGATGATCGCCATGGCCGCTGCCATGCGTTTGCAGTCTGGCATTGAAAGCGCCAACACGGTTTACGCTTTTGACGTGAAGCCGCGCTGGAGCTTAGACCAGATCGACCCGATCAGCTGATCACCAGTTCCGTCACCGGGCTGACAACGACCTTTTTGGCCAGCGTCAGGGTCAACACGCCGCTGTCCAGCTTGGCGCCGCTGCCAGCCGCGTCGATGTCCTGCGGCAACTCGTAAGCGGCCTTGTACTGGCGCGGTGCGCCTTCTTTGCTCTCGATGCGCACGACGGCGCCTTCGATGCCGATGGACAACTGGTCTCTGGCGATGCCGGGCACGTCGAAGGTCAGGGTGAAACTGGTGTCGTCCTGTTTGAAGGCGCCGGGGTTCTGGCGCGTGGCCAAAACGGTATCGTCCAGAAAACGCTCCAATGAGCGACCGACTGGCGCGTAAGGTGAATAGGCGTGGCGACGCAGGCTGGGCAGGGTGGTGGAAGCAAAAAACATGGTGGAACTCCTTCGAATTTTGCGGCTCGCACAATGTTTGCCGCACGCTTTCAAATTGGCAGTGGAAAACGCGCTTTCAAGAGGCGGCGGACTCAATTTATTGTTGTGAAACAGGCCTTGAAATCGGCAAACACAGCTCTATTTTGGGCCGCCGGTCGCAGCCCACATGCTTACAAACCAGCATGTGGAAAAGCCAAGGCGGCGTCGCTCGCGCTATAATTCCATGGTTTTGCAGTTAGCAGCCAAGCCAGTTGCATGACACACGTCAGGGGCAGTTCCAGCGTCTGGCGCAAGTTCATCATTTGGGCCAACCGACAGGAAATGGCCCAGCCCAACAGGAAAGTACCATGATCGCATCCAGCATCAAAGCCGCTGTCGTCAAAGACAACGCACGCCAAGCCGGCGACACCGGCAGCCCGGAAGTTCAAGTTGCGTTGCTCACAGCGCGCATCAACGAGCTCACCCCCCATTTCAAAACCCATGCCAAAGACCACCACGGCCGTCGTGGCCTGCTGCGCATGGTGAGCCGTCGGCGCAAGCTGCTCGACTACCTGCGCAGCAAAGACGCAGACCGTTACACCGCGCTGATCACCAAACTCAGCCTGCGCAAATAAGCGCCCGTCGAAGGACAAACGCCTGACTTCAACCGAAGCGCAGGCGTTTTTAACTCGAATAGCGACAAATTTCCGGAAAGTACCAAAACGGAGCGAAGCTGTGTCATTCCAACTGGATTCAGGCCCCATGACAAAAGGGGAATCCATCTGGAATGGCATCGTGTTCTGTGCGGTTGTTCCGGGCCAGGGCGAGGTGGCAAACCTTCCAGGCTTCAGGTTCTGAAGCCTCCCTTTACTCCAGGAGCACACCATGAGCCTATTCAACAAAGTCACCAAATCCTTCCAGTGGGGCC
>JANLYO010000291.1:0-9153 GCA_031365665.1 Rhodoferax sp.
GTACACCTGGGCGTTGACCCCCGAGAGGTCCAGCGTGCCCGAGCCAGTGATGCTGGTGTTGCCGACGTACTGCAGGTTGACGTTGGCACCGAGGGTAACGGTGACGCCGCCCACCAGGTTCAAGTTGTTTGCGATGTAGCTAGTACCCGAGACCGTGGCGTTGACACCCAGATTCACATTGTTCAGAGTGCCGCCATTCCAAACCAATATGCTGCCGTTGCCGGAGCTGATGGTTCCAGTGTTCAGTGCCAACGTGGCGCCACTGGCCAAAGTGGCTGCCCCACCTCCTAAAGCATCCGAATTCGCATTCAATACCAAATTGAGCCGCCCCGAGGAAGACGAGATACCCGCGTTGATATTGATGTTGTTGTGCGCCGATAAAGTCAGCGTGGCATCGCCTCCCGCGGTCTTGCTGATGGCACTGCTGATGGTGATGTCGCCGTTTTGCGCGCCGCCTGCTGATGTGGTGATGGCGACGTTAATGCCTGCGTTCAAGGCAGCCTGGATGGTGGCGACCGTGATGATGGCCGAGTCGCCCGTGCTTGAAAAGCTGGGGTTGCCAGTGACATTGGTATCCACCCCAGAGGCCTGAATCGTCACATTGTTCGGATCCAGCAACCACAAGCCCGCCTTGCCTTTGCTGCCATCCACAAACGTGCCCGCACTGGCATCCGCAATCCAGCCGTCGGCGATGTCGAGCATGCGTTTGCCCGAGGTCTCGATCTGCCCGCCGTCACCGCCCTGCGCGCCGCCTCTGGCCGCGACTTTGCCGTAAATCTGCGCGGTGTCATTGGCCCAAACGACGACCAAGCCGCCATTGCCCTTCAAATCGGCGTTGGCGTACAGGGTGGCGGTTTTGGCGATGTAGGTGGTGCGGGCGGTGATGATGTTGGGGTTCAGGCCCTGCCAGCCGCCGCCCACCATGATGCTGCCGCCGCCCAAGGGGCCGCTGGCGTCGACGAGGGCGTCGTCGCCTACCGTCACACGGCCCCGCGCGCTGACGCGGATGTTGCCGCCCACGCCGTAGCCGGTGCCGCCCTGGCCGTTGCCGGCAGGGGCGGGTGACGGCGCTGGTGTGGGTGATGCAGGCAGCGCAGGCAGGTTGGATGAATTCGGCTGCGGACGTTCAGGTGATGTGGGTGATGTGGGTGATTGGGGTGATGCAGGAGCCCCAGCGGCGCTTGAAACAGCCGCCGTTTGCGCCCCGCGTGGCGCCGCTGCGCCGCCAGCAGCGCCAGCGGCTGCCGTTGCTGCCGTTGCAGCGAATGGCCCTGCCACATCCGCCGCCGCAGGCACTGCCGCGCCACCGTTGGCAGCAATCTGTGATGGCGACACATTCGAACCTAAAGCTCCCGTGCCACTGACGTTCGATGCAGCCCCCAAAGACGAATTATTCGCCGTGGGGTTTACATCTGATGAAAAAACTTGTCCGGTAGAGGCTGGTTTCAGTAATATTTCAGTAGCGGTAAATATATTATTCACGTGGCCTGATGCCGAATTCAATTCAGTAACAGGTGTTGGAAAAAGATTTTTACCATCCAACGTGGGTTTGGTCGACAACACACCTTGCACGATGACTTCGCCGCCAGCGTTGATGCCCAGTGCGTTTTCGGCAGAAATATCAATGTCGCCGCCCGTGGTGCCGCTGGATCCGGTGGCGGTGATCACGCTGGTAGGCGTCAGTTCCACCTTGGCTTTGCCGCGCAAAATGACTTTGCCGTTTTCCCCGATGACAGCCGAGCTCGCCTGCACGCGCCCGCTGTTCTGCACCAGGCCGCCGTAAATGGAGATGTGTTTGGCCATCAGCGTGCCGAGGTTGACCGCCTCCTCGGTGGCATTGCTGATCTCCACACGGATCGACGGTTTGTCGATGTCGGCCACTTCCACGCTGCGTCCGGCGGCGAGCAAAATCTTGCCCTCGGGCGCGAAGATGAGCCCGGAGTTTTCGACACGCGGCGCGACCAGCAGCACCTCGCCACCCAGCGCAGTGCGGATGCTGCCTTCGTTTTTGAGAGCAGCCGCGCCAGGCGTGTCGGTGAAACGCAGGCGGCGGTTCAGAAAATCGTCGTTCGAGAGATTGAGCGTGGAGGCGACCAGCCCGGCCACGTCCACCTGCGAGCCCGCGCCAAACATGATGCCGTTGGGGTTGATCAAAAACACCCGGCCGTTGGACTGCAAGGCCCCCAAAATCACCGACGGGTCCACGCCCACCACACGGTTCAGCACCTGGCTTTGCGCGTTTTGCTGCACGAAGCGCGTCAGCTCGCCACGGTCGATGTTGAACTGCTGCCAGTTGATGATGGCGCCGTTGCTGTTGGTGATGATGCGTTCTTTGCCGACCTGGTTGAACGTGGCCTGGCCATTGACCACCTGAGGCGCGCCCTTGACAGCGGCCGTCTGCGCTTGCGCAGGGTTCAGCGGGGCAACACTCGATAAACCAGCCAAAACCAGCGCCGAGGCCAGCGTGCCTTGCTTGAGCGCGCGCCAGCCCGGCTGAAACACGCGCCGCAGCACGCCCGCCAACAGCACCCACAGGCGGGAGAGCAGATGTTGCAGCAGGCCGGATGGCCGGGGGCGCGGGCGCCGCCACAGTTGATGCCCAGAACGCGGGTCGGTGCGTTGCATCGGGCGATGCAGGGCGCGGTGCAGGTGGCGGTGCAGTTGATGTGCAGAGCTTGTCATAAAGCCCCCTTATTGAAAATTCCAGATCAGTGTGGCGTGCAGCCGGCTGTCGCCCGCACGGGCGCCGGCAATGCCATTGACGCCACGCAATACGTGGCCCCAGTCGACGCGCAGGTTCAGGTGGCGACCCATGGTGGCGCGCAGTCCGAGGCCCGCGCTGCTGATTTGTTGGCGTTCGATTTCACCGGCGGCCGGCTGGTTGCGCACGGCTTCGGCGGCATCGGCAAAAGCCAGCGGCACCAGACGCCATGGGCTGGCTTCAAAGGGCGGCGCCCACACCTCAAGCCCGGCGCGCCAGCCCCGGTCGCCTGCCGCTTCGCGTTCACTGAAGCCCCGCACGCTGTCCGCGCCGCCTGCGCCAAACTGCTCGGGCGAGATCAACAACTGGGTGGTCAACTGGCCGCTCACTGCGCCGCGCAGGCTCCACTGCGAGGGCCAGCGCTCGGTGGCCTGAAGGTTGAACTTGAGCATATGGAAGTTGGCCGTGGCACCGGCGCGGCCGCCAGGCTGGTTGAAATCTGTGGTGCTGCCGTTGGCGGCGCCAGGCAGGTTCTTGCTGACGCTGATGGAATAACTGCTGTCGCGTTCGGCGACGCGGTACTGGCCGCTGTAAGCCAGCGTGAGCGGGCGGGTCGCCAGATCGGGCACCAGGCTCGCGCCGGGCACGCCGGTGAGTGTGACCGAGTTGCCAAAATTGCGGTGCTCCAGCCCCAGGCTCACACGGTGTTGCAACTCGGGCGTGGCGTCAAACAAATGCGTGTATTTGAGGCCAAAGGTGTTGCCGCTGCCGCTGATCGACAAATCCGGCCCGCCGCCTGCGCCGGCCACTTTGCCGGAGTCCACGTTCGAATAACTGGCGTTCACGTCCAGCGTGCCGCCCAGTCCGTAAAACGGAATGCGGTAGCCTACGCCGACAATGCCCACCTGGCGCCAATACCCTGGGCTGCTCATGAGCTGGACCGACAGCGCGTGGTCGCGGTTGAACAGGTTGCCGTGCTGGTAGATCAGCCCGGCGCGGTACAGGCCGGTGGCCGCTGCGCCCGTGTTGTCCAGCAGGGCCAGCCAGCGCTCGGGGTCTTCGGCAGTGACTTTGACAAGCGCGTCCGACAGGCCCGTGACGGCGTTGCGTTTGAAGGTGACGCTGGTGTTTTTCACGCCGCCGTCGTTGGCCAGGCCCAGGTTGCGGTTCAGCTCGGCGGTGTTGGTGGTCTCGCCAGTGCGCAGCGCGGGCAGCGAGTTTTTGACATTCGCCTCGTCAAAATGCGCATTGGCTTCGACCTTGATCTCGCCCAATTTGCCTTCGACCACCTGCAAGGTGACGACGCCGCCTTGCAGTTCCTGCTCGGGCACTTCGACCACGACCGAGCCGAAACCCGCGTTGACGTAGGCTTTTTCAAGCGCTTCCACCGCACGCTGGATGGTTTCAAAATCGCTCTGCGCGCCCGTGTATTGCTCGGTGATCGTTTCAACCCGTTTGGCGTTGAGCAGCGTGTTGCCCAGCACCTTGTAAGCTTTGATGGCAAATTGTGTCGCTGCCGCTGGCGTTGACGATGGGGCCGACGGCGCAGGCGCTGGTGCGGTCGAGCCCGCAGGCGGCGTTGTTTGGGCGACCGCCAGGCCGGCAGCGAAGTGGGAAGCGCACACCCACGCCAGCAGCCGGGCCAAGCGCCCGAGTTGGGCGAGCGGTGCAGGCATTTTCAAACGCGGCGTGACGGGCATCTTTGGCATCGTTGGCTCTGAGCAGCTGGCAATTTCCCTTGGGCGTCCCCTTAGCGGACCAAAGTGCCAGTTTAAGCCTTGAAGTAACTTCCGTAACGTGAGGTTTTACCCAATAAGCAGGGTATTTGCGCACCAATAAAGCGCGTTAGCGTGACGGAGTTTCCAGAATGGCGATTACCTGGCGGCCACAGCACGGCTGCAGCACGGCCAAAGCGCGGCTACAGCGCGCTTGCTACATGGCCTTGAACAGATGCGCGTACAGGCGGCTCACGGCAAATTTCTCAGTCACACCGCGCAAGCTCAGCCAGAGTTTGCCGGCCTCGTCTTTGCTGACGACTTCGATGGCCGAGCTGCGCACCAAAGTGCCGCGATGCACCTGCCAAAACACCGACGGGTCCAGCTGCGGCAACAGCTCTTTGAGCGGCGTTCGGATGAGGTACTCGCGCACGGAGCGCGGCGACCCTGTGGCGGGGCCACTTGTGGCGCCGGTGTCTGCGAAAGCCAGCACCCGCACGTATTTGTCAGCGGCTTCAAAACACAACACGTCGTCGATCTTCACGAGGTGGATGGCGCTGCCGACACTGGCTGGGATGATGCTTAAATATTCAACTAACTTTAAAGATTTTATCTCTGAAATTGATCGTAATTTAGATAAAATATTTTCAAATTCAGAAGCAGATTGTTTATTATTTACGTGACTTGATATCAATTTTTTAACCGTCTTTACAAGTCGCAATTGATTTATGGGTTTTAACAAGTAATCCACCGCCTGCACTTCAAACGCCTTCACGGCATATTGGTCATACGCGGTGACAAAAACCAGCGCTGGAAAAGGTTTGCCGCCGCTCGCGGCATCGGGCCAGGCATCCACCAGTTCCAGCGCGGCCTCCAGGCCGCTTTGGCCGGGCATCTGGATGTCAAAAAACAGCACGTCAGGTTGCAACTCCAGCGCCTGCGCCACGGCCGAGTGGCCATCACCCACAGTAGCCAGCACCTGCAGTTCCGGCCAGGCCAAGGCCAGCTCGGCTTTGAGCCCGGCGGCCAGCAGCGGCTCGTCTTCGGCGATCAGGGCGGTGGGGGCGGCGGGGGCGGTGGGGGCAGACATGCCGGTTCAGGCTCCGGTTCGGCTCAAATTCCGCTCAAATTCCGCTCAGATGGTGCGGCAGGTATCGCGGTGGCGTCGTGCACGGTGGGAGCGCCCAGGTGCGCACGTGCGCGCAACTCTGCCGTGGTCTGGCCTGGCCCCTCAGGCTGCCAGCCCGGCGGTTTGAACAAAAAGCCGAAGAAGGCGCGTGCAGACCGCGCGCAGCGAAGGTCTTGCCACAGGGCGCGCCATTGTGAAAACTCGATTTTCAGCAGGTTGTTGCCCAACAGCGGCGTGACCAGGCCGTAGCGGCAGGGCAGGTCGGCGCGCTCGGGGATGTAGGTGCCAAACACGCGGTCGAAGATGATCAGCACGCCGCCGTAGTTGCCGTCCAAATATTCGAGGTTGGCGGCGTGGTGTACGCGGTGGGCCGAGGGCGTGTTCAAAATCCATTCGAGCGGACCCAGGCGCGGAATCCAGCTGGCGTGGATCCAAAACTGGTAGAGCAAATTGAGCGACAACATCAGCAAAATCACACGGGGTGGCAGCCCGAAGAGCGGCGCAAGCATGAAAAACAGCAAAGTGCCACTGAGTTTGCCGGTCCAGCCAAAACGGTAGGCGGCGGAGAGGTTCAGCTCGTTGGGCGAGTGGTGGATCGAGTGCGTGCACCAAAACCAGCGCACGCGGTGGGCCGCGCGGTGGTACCAGTAGTAACAAAACTCCTGCACCAGGAAACACGCCAGCCAGCCGCTCCAGTGGTCCATCGGCACGGTGAACAGCCGGTGCTCCCAGAACCATTGCATGATGCCGAACCAGAAAGCCAGCGGCAGCACGATACGCAGTAAATATTCACGCACCAGAAAATCCACCACCGAGATGCCGGAGGCGCGCCAGTTGTAGGCGGGGCCGTCGCGGTACAGCTGCCGCCAGGTCAACACCAGCGCCTCCGCCAGCGAGGCCGCCAGCACCAGGGGTACGGCGATTTTCAAGATCTGAATCAGCGTGTCCATGGTTCAAGCCTCATTCGCAAGGATAGGAAGGGTGATGACAACGCGGGTGCCCCCGCCGGGGGCCGCGCCTGCGCAGAAGCTGGCACTGACGCCGTACTGCGTGGCCAGGCGCTCTTGGACTTGCTGCAGGCCGAAGCCGCTGGTGGGGTCCATCACTCCTTTTTGCTCTGCTCTGTGCGGTGTCAAGCCGACACCGTCATCGCGCACTTCGAGCGTCAGCCCACCCGCAGCCAGACTGGCCCGCACGTCGATGCTGCCGCCTGCCACTTGCGGCTCCAGGCCGTGTTTGATGCTGTTCTCCACCAGGGGCTGCAGCAAGAGCGCGGGCACCGGGCGGCTGGCCAGCGCGGCGGGCAAATCCAAATTGAAACGCAGGCGCGGGCCCATGCGGATGGCCATCAGCTCCAGGTAATTACGCAGGCGGTCGAACTCGGTTTGCAGGCTGTGCGTGGTGGCGCGCGACGCCCCCAGGGTGGCGCGCAGGTAGCTGATGAGGTAGTCCAGCATCACTTGCGCGCGCGGCGGGTCGGTGGCGATCAGCACCCGCAAGTTGGCCAGGGTGTTGAACAACATGTGCGGCTCGATCTGGGATTCGAGCAGTTTGAGGCGCGACTCAGCCGCCAGACGCTGCGCCTGGGCCGCGTCACGCTCTGCCTGGGCAAGTATGGCTTTGAGTAAACTGGCTTTGCCCAGGCTGTAAAAGATGAAGGAGCCGGCCAGGCCAGCCAGCACCGTGATGACGATGGCGGTGCGAAACTGCTGCGGCGCGAGGGTGTACGCGGCCCAGGTGGAATGGCCGCTGTAGGTGTCGCCCAATTCAGTGCCAATGAAAAAACTCACGACGATGCTTAAGGTAACCATCACACTGCCGCGCCAACCGCTGGGCCAGTTGAAGTCGCCAGGGCGGCGCAGCGTATAACGCCCCAGTTCGATCAGCAACCAGCAGGGCATGCCGGTGCCCAAAGAATAGGCCAATTGCACGTCAAACCGGCGCCCGGTTGACAAAGCCAAGGCCACCGCAATGCCCACGCAAAACAGCGCCGTGCCAAGCCCGTGCAACAGCGTCGATTGCACAAAAGCCGGCAGGGACTGCCGGTGGGGAGCTTGCCGTTCGGGTAGGGCCAACATGCCCTGCATCATGGCACGTCCGCCTTCAATGCCGCGACCAGGGTCTGCAAAGCGCTGGCGTTGAGCGTCAAACCGATGTGGTTGGCACCGGGCACCAGCGTGATGGGCAGGTCTTTGCCTGCGGCTTTGAAGACCTCCGCATAACGCTCGGGGAACATCAACTCGTCGTCCACCCCCGCGATCAACTGCATGGCGGCGGGCGCGCGCCGGATGTCGCCTTCGTAGTCCAGGTGCGCGCCAAAGTTGGTCGCCAGGGCATAGGAATAGGCGTTGGTGAGGAATTTTGCCGCCTCGGCACTTAATGCAAACTGCGTCACCAGCAGGTCGTTCCAACGCGTAATGCCAAAGCGGTTGAGCACCGTCAGCGCCACGATGCGCGGCATCCCCACCGAGGCCCAGCCGCCGCTCTTGGGCCGGTTGGTCGGGGCCTGCACCAAGAAGGGCGCGAGCAACACGTAACGGTCAAACAATGCCGTCTGGCCAGACGCCGTTTGGGACGACGCGGCATACCGCAGCACAAAACCGGCACCCGCCGAGAAGCCCAGCAGTGTGTTGGGCCCGGCGTGGGGCACGGCTTGCATGAAATCGGCCAGGTCGTCTTCCAGCTGGCCGATGTAGGCAATGTGGCCGCGCGTGCCGGAGTCGCCGTGGCCGCGAATATCGAGCACGTCCACCGCGAAGCCACCGGCCACCAGCGCCATCGCCATCGGGTGCATTGAGCGGCTGCTGGCCGAGGAGCCGTGCACCAGCACGATGCGGCGCGGCACCGCAGCGCTGGAGTTGGCTGTGGCTATGGCTGTGGCCGGGGTGGCCGCGTAATGCCGGTAGGCTAGTGCCGCTCCGTCACGCGTGCTGAAGCGGGTGACGCCGGGCATCTGGCGGTAGTCCAGGCCCTTGAACGGCGAATTGATGCTCTCCATCGCGGCGATGGGCCTGGGGCCGCCGAAAGTGACGGCCAGCGCCAAGGCGGCTGCGGCCAGTGTGGCCAGCGCGCTGAGTGAGAGAAAAGCCAGGCTGCCCAGGTGTTCGGCGCGTGTCATGGTTCAGGCCCCTTGAGTAATTTGGCGAGCGCCCACATGATGGGGCGCTGTGATGCGGGCCAGGCGAATCAGGCGCAGCGCGCGGGCGGCAAAAAGGCCGTTGAATGCGCCATACAGCAGGCTGACGGGCAGGGCAAAACTGGCGTCGCGTGCGATGGCAGGGTTCATTCCCAGCTCGACACCCGCGACATATTTGGTCATGAAGATGCCCAAAATCAACACCAGCGGCACGGCGCTGCCGGGCACTGAGAACTGCCCCGTGGCAGCCTCAAAGCGCGCTCCAGAGCGGGTGGGGAGAAACAACATCCCGCCGCTGACGGCCAGTGTGGCAGCTAGCCAAACCAGCATCACCGCCGCGATTTGCGGGCTGCTGCCAAATGCCGACCACAGGCCGTAAAGGCCAAAACCCATCATGCCGATGGGCACCAAAGCCACGCGCCGAAGACTGGGCTGCTGATCCCGCAATTGGCTGATGCCCAGCGCCAGCAAG
>JANLYO010000184.1:0-10493 GCA_031365665.1 Rhodoferax sp.
TGCAAGAACATGGGCCTTCCCCACGATGAGACGCAGGGCGGTGATCAGTTCCTGGCTTGTGGCTGTCTTCGCCATCATCAAGGTGCGGCTGCAAGGGCGGCAGCGTCATTTTTTGTTTTGGCGTTTTTGAAACGCAGCTTCACATGCAGCGCGCAGGCGGTAAAAAGCACTAGGCACAGCGCGACTTCCAGCATGCCCAGCCAGTTGCCGGGGGGTTTGTCGCCCCAGCCGCGCACCACACCTTCGGTGAAATAAATCCATACCAGCAAACTCAGCCAGCGGTAGGTGTACATGCGGTTTTTCAACAAACCAGCCAAGGCAAAACACAGTGGCAGCACCTTCAGCGCCAAGAGCGAGCCGCCAGGTTTGATCGGCGCAATCGCCAGTTCCCAGGCCAGGCCGAGCGCCACCAGCCCCAGCAGGCCCGCCACCGCCAGCCAGCGGGTGAGGTTCACCGCAGCATCGGCAGGAACAGTGGCCTCAAAAGCGGGCGATGCGGCGGTGTCAGGGGCAGAGTTTTCAGACAGGTTCATTCGAGTGGCATCATACCGGCATGAACCTGACCAGAGACTTGGCGAAAGACCTGACCAGAAACCTGTCGCACTTTCCCTGGAAGCGGATCGTACAGAACCTGCGCGAGCGCTTCAAAAATGACCAGCTCGCGCTGACGGCCAGCAGCCTGACCTTCACCACGATCATTGCGCTGGTGCCCTTCATCACGGTGGCGCTGGCGGTGTTTACGGCTTTCCCGATGTTCTCGACCCTGCAAACCGTGTTGCAGCAGTGGCTGGTGGAAAGCCTGGTGCCCGACAACATCTCGCGCCAGGTCTTGGGTTATTTGAGCCAGTTTTCCGGCAAGGCCAGCAAGCTCGGCAGCTTGGGCGTAGCGGTGTTGTTTGTGACGGCGCTGGCGCTCATCCTCACCATCGATCGCACCCTGAACCGCGTCTGGCGCGTGCCCAAGGCGCGCCCGCTGCGCCAGCGGGTGTTGATTTATTGGGCGGTGGTGACCCTCGGGCCCTTGCTGCTGGCGGCCAGTTTGGCGATGACTTCCTACGTGGTGTCGGCCGGCAACGGCCTGGTCAAACTGCCGGGCGGCGTGCGCTGGCTTTTTGCGCTGCTTGAATTTGGCCTGCTGGCCGGGGGCGTTGCGTCTTTGTTCCGTTTTGTGCCCAATACCTACGTGGCCTGGCCACATGCCTGGGCGGGCGGACTGTTTGTCGCGGCGGGCATCGAGTTGGCGAAGAAAGTGCTGACGCTGTATTTAAGCGCCATGCCGACCTACTCGGCGGTGTATGGCGCGTTTGCCACCGTGCCGATTTTGTTGGTGTGGATTTATCTGGCCTGGTTGATTGTGCTTACCGGCGCCGTGCTGGCGGCCTGGTGGCCCTCGCTGAACCTGGGCGCCACGCGCAGCCCCACCGCGCACGGCTGGCACTTTCAGTTGGCTGTCGAGGTGCTGCGCGAGTTTGCGCACCTGCACGGGGGCGCCAATGGCCTGAGCAAATCACAGCTGGCCACCGCGCTGCAGGTCGATGCTGCCCAGCTCGAACCCGCGTTGCACGTGCTGCTGCAACTCGACTGGATAGGCCAGCTTGATGAAGTGATCACCGACGCCGAGCCCCGCCTGGTGCTGCTGGCCGATCTCGACCAGACCCGCCTGGCCCCGCTGGCGGATCGCTTGCTGCTGCCCAGAAGCTCTGCCACTCAGGCTATTTGGCAGCGGGGGACGCTGGATGAGTTGATGTTGCGCGGGGTTGTGGGGGATTGATTGACAGTCAGCGTGCTTGATTGACGTCCGCCCGGCGACCGGGCCATGCGCATGCGGTTTTGGGGTGGAAGTTCCGCGCGGGTACGAAAAATTCGTGCGACACGGCGGTCGCGAAATTTTTTGCTGATGCCTTGTGAGGCAGCTACCGCAACGCGTTCCACCCCAAAGCCCGGTCACATGGCCCAATCACCGGGCTAGGCTGGTTTGTTGGGGTTCGGGCTATAGTGCAACAGCGGTGGACACGCTCCCGCAACTGGTCTAGAACCCGTGTTGACTGGAAAACCCGAGCGCCGACTTTAGCGTTTTCAATATATCTGCTTATTCGTACAACATACTGCTTTAAAGCCGTGGCAGCAAACAGTTTTTCGACTCTGCGCGATCCACGTTATTCCGCGATTTACTCAAGTGTCCGGCAAATTCACCGAATACAACAAAGTTAGGCGGCATCTTGACAATTCTCCGCTCAATCCACCAGGGTCTCTATCGCTACGATAGTCCTGAGGTGTGTGATCGCATATTGAACGGGAGCATTCGTGTGTCGACCCTTGACTACTGTCGGAGAGCAGAGACACCTGAGGCGAGAGACGAAGGAGAGGGGTTCTCTACAATAACCTCGTTGCCAGGTCAGCATTCCTTGAACGTTGCCGATGTCGCGCGCCTGCTCGGAGTGGACGCCTCGGTGTTGCGTATCGAAGGGCCAAACGCGTTCGTTACCGTTGGAGAAAATGCAGTAGTCCGTACGGAGCGAGTTGAAGCATTCGTATTGTGCCTCTCATCACTGGGCAACGATGAGATGATGAAACGGCGGTTCCGCGGCCAGTGCTTACGAGTGACCGATCCGCTCCGATTCTTCGAGCTGGTTGACGCCGCGTTGAGGAAGAAAGTTTCCCCCGACGCGCTTGGTGAGTGCGTCGTCGACGCCGTCGAATATGGCTCGCGAGTTCGGACCTACTTAGCCGATCCGTTTCGCGATGCTGCGTTCCTCAAGCCACACGGTCCCCCACGTCACTTCGAGCAGGAAGCAGAAGTGCGAGGAGTCTGGCGCTACTTCGGGGTAAAAGCTCAACCCTGTATCTTGGATGTACCTGGTGTTGTTGGAATCGTGGAAGTGGGCGATGCCGCCTAGTCACACATACAGCCGACGCCCCGGCCAGTCATTAAATTTGCGTACGCAAAATTGCCGCCCATCTAGCGCGCGGCTGATGCGAAACGTTCAAAAACCAACTGAGCGCGGTGATCGGGTTATGTGACCGGGCTTTGGGGTGGAACGCGTTGCGGTAGCTGCCTCAAGGTTGCCAGCAAAAAATTTCGCGACCACCGTGTCGCACGAATTTTTCGTACCCGCGCGGAACTTCCACCCCAAAACCGCATGCGCATGGCCCGGTCGCCGTGCGGACTCTGCAGAGACAACGGTTGCTAACATGAAAGTCAACAAACCGCAGAAAACAGCCTTTCCACCAAGGTTTAAAGAAAAATAATTCCTCTATCCCTGGTATAATATAGTTAGTTAGCTATATTAATAGTAGCGTCACAAAGTCGTCGGCGCCTACTATGCAGAGGCGTGAAGCGGTCAGATCTTCACTTTGCCCAGCCAGATGTCTTTGTACATCACCCAATCGCCCGCAAAACTGTAGAACGGGTACTTGAAGGTGGCGGGCCTGTTTTTCTCGAAGAAGAAATGCCCGACCCACGCGAAGGTATAGCCGCAGAGCAGCGCGTACAGCAGGTACTGCCAGCGGCCCGAATAGAGCAACATGCCCAGGCAGACGATGGACAGCGTTGTGCCTGCGAAATGCAGGCGGCGACAGGTGAGGTTGCTGTGTTCGGTCAAATAGAACGGGTAGAAGTCTGCAAATGAATTGAAGCGTGTGTCCATGGGTTGGCTCCTGTCTGGGTTCAATCACCACGCAGCAGATTGAGAAGTGAGGTACTGCTCCAGCTCATCGGCCGCAGTGCCGTAAGTTGCGATGCGGGTTGCGTAGTCCTCCAACGCGGCACGGTTTTCAAGCGCCCAGGCATTGGCTTGCGTGTAGCCACCCGGCGGCAGCCAGCCTTTTTTTGCCTGAGAAATCTGCTCGCTTCGTTTGACTTCCTTCGGCATGACTGTCCCCTGAAATTTTGAATCTTCCCATCATGCCGTATGAAATTTGACGTGTCGAGTTCCGCTTGAGTCTTCAGGCTCAACTCACGCGACAACTTTTGCCGCCGCACGGTGGCGCAAGTATTGCATCAGGCAAGCCGCGGCGACAAGCCCGATGCCGATCAGGTCGGCAATTGCGCCTGGGTAAACCAGCGCGAAGCCTGCAATGATGAACATCACACGCTCAAGCGTCGTGGTCTTGAGCCAGGCCCAGCCCTGGAAGCCGGCGGCCAGCGCGGCAATGCCCAGCGCACAGGTGAAGGTGACTTGCGCGATGGACCACCAGTTGGCGGCCATCAGCGCCTTCATCGAGCCCATCAGCAGCAGGCCCTGGCCGGCCGGGTCCAGCACGAAGACGAAGGGCACCAGAAAGGCGGGCACGGTGTACTTCCAGCACTGCATGGTGGTCTTGTACGGGTCGCCGCCGGTGATGGCGGCGGCCGCGAAGGGCGAGAGCGCGGTGGGCGGCGACACCTCTGACAACACGGCGTAGTAGAAGATGAACATGTGCGCGGCAAAGTCGGGCACGCCGAGCTTGATGAGCGCCGGCGCCGCGATCACTGCGCAGATGATGTACGAGGCCGTGACCGGCACCGCCAGGCCGACGATCCACACCACCAGCGCGGTGAAAACGGCTGTGAGCAGCAGCGAGCCACCGGCGTAGTCGATCACGATGGTGCTGAATTTGAGGCCCAGGCCGGTGAGGGCCACCACGCCGACGATGATGCCGGCGCCGGCGCAGGTGGCGCCCACGTTGAGCATGCCGATGGAGCCGCCCTCCATGGCCTTGATGAAGGGGGACTGCCAGAATTTTCTGAGGACACCGCCGCCGCTGAACAGGTCGCGGGGCAGCAGCGCGGTGTCGCGCCGCAAAAAGCTCGTGGCCAGCGAGGTGACGGTGGCCCAGAACACCGACAACACGGGCGAGTAGCCCATCATCATGAAGACGATGATGGAGATCAGCGAGAGGAAGTGGAACCAGTAGTTTCGCGTCAGCGTCCAGACCGAATCGACCTTGTCAAACACCGTGTTGCCCATGCCGTATTTGCGCGCGTCGATCTCGACCATCAGGAACAGCGCGAAGTAAAACAGCAGCGTCGGGATGCAGGCCATCAACAACACGTTGAGGTAGGAAATCTTCAGGAACTCGGCGATCAGGAAGGCCGCCGCGCCCAGCACTGGCGGTGAAATGATGGCGCCCAGGCCACCGGCTGCCAGCAGGCCGCCAGCGGCGTTTTTCTCATAGCCGACTTTGGCCAGCATGGGGTAGGCCACGGCCCCCAGCGTGACGGTGGTGGCCACGCCGGAGCCCGAGGGCCCGCCCAGCAGGAAGGAGGCCAGCACCACGGTGCGGCCCGCGCCGGTGGGTTTGCCGCCCATGGCCGAAAACGAGAAATCGATATAGAACTTGCCGGCGCCCGAATACTGCAGGAAGGCGCCGAAGATGGTGAACAGGATGATGAGCGAAGACGACACATCGACCGCCGAGCCGAAGATGCCCTCCAGCGTCATGTACAACATGCCGACCAGGCGGCCCACTTCGTAGCCCTTGTGCGTCCACGGCGCGGGCAGGTAAGGGCCCAACAGCGCGTAGGCGATGAAGCAGGACGTGATGAAAGGCATGATCCAGCCGTTGGTGCGGCGCATGGCCTCCATGATCAGCAAGACCAGCGCGATGCCGAAGAAGATGTCCCACGGCAGCGGCGAGGTGTTGCGGTCGGTGAAGTCGTCGCCACCCTGGATCAGGTAGACCACCACGCCAATCGCCAGCGCGGCGCACAGCAGATCCCACCACATGATGCGGTGGCGGTACTTGGCGGCCACCGGAAACACCAGAAATGACAGGAACAGCACAAAACCCACATGCACCGGCCGCAGCGTCTGTGTGGGCACGATGGCATAGGCGGTGTACAGGTGGAAGACCGACATCACCACGGCGGCCAGTGTGACGGCCACCGCCAGCCAGCCCTTGAACTTGTTGGCCGCGCCTTCGTCGGCCTCGACGAATTCCTCGGCCTTTTTCAGGGCCTCGGCACTGACGACCGCCGTTGCAGCAGAATCAGCCATCAATTGAGCTTGATGCCTTTTTCAGCAAAATACTTGATGGCGCCGGGGTGGAAGGGAATGGGGGTGGCGGCTGTGGTCTGCGCTTCGAGCCTGAAGTTCTCGGCCTCTTTGTGAGCCAGCACCAGGTCGGCTTTTTTGTCGAAAATCGTCTTCACGATGTTGTAGGCAGTCTTGTCGTCCATGTTCTCCGGCGCGACCAGGATGTTCATCACGGTCGCCTGCTTGTTGTCGGCGTCCATGCCCCGGTACATGGTTTTGGGTATGGCGTCTTCCACATACAGGTTGCCGTATTTCTTGTTCATGGCCGGCACCACTTCGGCGTGATCCACCATTTTGAGTTTCTGGCCGGGCGTGTTGGCCAGGTCGGTCACGGCCGACGTGGGCAGGCCGGCCACAAAGAAGTAGGCGTCGATCTTGCCGTCCTTGATGGCGTTGGTGGACTCGGCCGCGCCCAGGCGCTCGCGTTTCATGTCCTTGTCTTTGTCCAGGCCGGCGGCTTCGATGATGCGGAAGGCCATCACCTCGGTGGCGCTGCCGGGCGAGCCGGTGGAGACGCGTTTGCCCTTGAGGTCGGCCAGCCTGTTGACGCCCTTGCCTTCGACCGTGACAAGGTGCATGCGGTTGGGGAACAGCACCATCAGCGTACGCAACGGCACTTTGGCGCCCTTGAATTTGTCTTCGCCCCGGTAGGCGTCGAGCGAGGCGTCGGCCATGGCAAAGGCAAAGTAGGGCTTGCCGCTGCCAATCAGCTTGAGGTTGTCTACCGAGCCGCCGGTCACTTCGGCCGTGGCCGTCATGCCAGGCACGTTTTTCTGCAGCGCCGCTGCCAGCGCACCGCCCAGCGGGTAATACACGCCGCCGGTGCCGCCGGTGGCAATGGAGAGCTGCTGGGCACCCGCCGCCGAGGCCAGCAGGAGGCCGACAACAAAGACACCGAAAGCTCTGGGAATGGATTTCATGGAATCTCCGTGAGAGTGCAGGGGAAAAGGCAGGCCCCATTCGGGACGCCAACGGATTCTGGCACGCTGGGGTAAATTGGGGGCTACAGACTTTCCCGCAGCTTGCCCCTGCAACTCCAGAAACAAAAAAAGGACTAAGATGACCGCTGATTTTTTCACTCGCCGCGCCATGGCCACCGGCATGTTTGCCAGCGCAGTTTTTCTGGCGCTCGCAAGCCCGCTGGCCATGGCCCAGGGCTTTCCCAACAAGCCGGTGAAGCTGGTGATCCCGCTGACGGCAGGCTCGGGTGCCGACATCGCCGCGCGCATCGTCGCCAAGTCGCTCACCGAAATCTGGAAGCAGCCGGTGGTGGTGGAAAACCGCCCCGGCGCGGGCGGCTTGGTGGGCACCGGCGTGGTGGCGCAGGCGCCGGGCGACGGCTACACGCTGATGGTGCAGTCGGCCTCATATTCGGCCAACCCGGCGCTCTACAAAAAATTGCCGTATGACCTCAACAAGCCGCTGGTGGATGTGGGCTTTATCGGCATGACGCCGTATGTGATGGTGACCGCCAACAACGGGCCCTACCAGAGCATCAAGGACCTGGTGACCGATGTAAAAGGCAAGCCCGGCGCGGTGGCCTTTGCATCCGCAGGCCTGGGTAGTTCCACGCATCTGGCGGCTGAATACTTCAACCAGACCAATGGCCTGCAGATGCTGCATATTCCTTATCAGGGTTCGCCGCAGGCCATGCAGGACACCATGGCCGGGCGCACCGCGTTTTACATGGCGCCGCTGGACGCCTCCATCGGCCACGTGAAAGGTGGCAGGCTCAAGGCGCTGGGGGTGACGACGGTCGCCCGCGCCGACGCCGCCAGCGACATTCCCTCAGTGGCCGAGCAAGGCATGGCCGGCTTCGACTTGAGCCTGTGGTTCGGCCTCTGGGCGCCGCCCGACACGCCCGCTGCCTTGTCCCAGCAAATCAATGCGGATTTGAACAAGGCTTTGTCAGACCCCGAAGTCGTGGCTGCTTTTGCCAAGGGCGGCATCGCCATCAGGAAACAAAGCCCGGCGGAGTTCTCGGCCTTTGTGAAAGACGAGGCGGTGAAGTTTCTGAAGATTGCGCGGGACGCGAAGCTGGAGCCGCAGTAGGGCTTGTGATCAGCCCACCGAAAACGCAGCATTCAAAAACCCGCGAAACCGAGCCCGCATGCCGCGCTGTGGTGGTGCGGTGAGTTGGTAGTTGGGGAAGCGCCGCAAAAAGCGCCCGATGGCGACGCGGCCTTCGAGGCGCGCGAGGCTCAGGCCGGCGCACTGGTGGATGCCCAGGCCAAAGGCGAGATGGCGGTTGGGCGGCTTGCCTTGCACTTCGTCACCGCGTGAGAGGTCCAGCACATCCGGCCTGTCAAACTGCGCCGGGTCACGGTTGGCGGCGCCTATGCACAGCGTGACCAGTGAGCCCGCAGGCAGCATCTGGCCACCGACGGTCACGTCTTTCACGGCGCGGCGGTTGCTCAGCTGGTTGGAAGACTCAAAACGCAGGAATTCGTCAACAGCCAGAGTCAATTTGGCATCTGGATCTCGTCCAATATCAATAGTTTGCTCTAATTGTGATAGCAATCCGGATTTCACTTCAGGCCATTCACACAGCGCCACCAGCGAATTGCCGATCAGGTTGGTGGTGGTTTCGTGGCCTGCGTTGAGGATGAAGACGCAGTTTTGCAGCAGCTCGGCCTCAGACAGGCGCGTGCCCCCTTCGCCCTGGATCAGCCGCGTCAGCACGTCATGCTGCGGGTCGCCGGGGCGCTGGCGCCTGTCGGCCACCAGGTGCTTCAGATAGGCTGTGAACTCAGTCACCGCAGCATTGCCCAGCGCCTCCTGCGCGGGTGTGAGCTTGGGCTCCAGCGCGCCCAGAATCGCCAGAGACCAGCCGCGCAGGGACGCGCGTTCGGCGTGCGGTACACCCAGCAGATTGCCGATCACTTCGACCGGGATGGCGCTGGCAAAGTCTTCGATCAAATCGCCGCCACCTTTCGCTTCTATCTGGTCGAGCAGGCCGTCCACCAGCGAGATGAGCGCAGGCTCCATCGCGTCGATGGCCCGGCGGGTGAGTGCGCCCATGATGAGCTTGCGCACGCGCGAATGCAGCGGCGGGTCGTTGAAGACCAGGCTGGTGGTGTGGTGCTCGAAGAGCGGCGAGGTAGTGGTGTATTTGGGCCCGAACTCCACCTTTTTGTCGGAACTGAAATGGGCCGCGTCGCGGTACACGGCGACCAGGTCGGCGTGGCGCGTCATGAAATACGAGCCGTCTGGCATGCGCCGGATAGGTTCCATCTCGCGCAGCACGTCGTACACCGGGTAGGGGCTGGCGTAGAAATCCGGCGGCAGATCGCGCAGGTCGAAACTGGCGGCAATCTGCCCGGCGCGGGCGCGGCTCATGGGGGGTGTGGCGACGACGGTCATGGAAAGGCGGGTTTTTTCTCCGGCAATGGCTGGGGTTATTATGCGGACTTCACAACTCTCGTTTCTGGAGGATCTATGGCTGGATGGTACGAACTCACCAAGTCCGCAAAAGGGCAATTCTCTTTTGTCTTGAAGGCAGGCAATGCCGAAGTGATCCTGCGCAGCGAGCAGTATGAGGCCAAGGCCTCTGCCACGAATGGCATTGCCTCGGTGCAGAAAAACAGCCCGGACGATGCACGTTATGCCCGGGAAACGGCCAAGGACGGCCGCACCTACTTCAACCTGAAAGCGGGCAACAACCAGATCATTGGCACCAGCCAGATGTACAAGGACGAGTCGGGCCGCGACAACGGCATCAAGTCGGTCAAAACCAACGGGCCTACAACGACTGTCAAGGACCTGACGGCTTAAGTTTTCCCGTTCAGGAATTGCCGGAGCGCCGCGAGGGTTTCCTCCGGCGCTTCTGTCATTTGGTGATGGCCGGAATTCACCATGACCACCTTGACCGCTTTGCCACCCGCTTGCGCGGCCTTGATCAAACCCTGCGCCGCTCTGGGCGGGGTCATCTGGTCAACGCTGCCCAGAATGAACAACACCGGGCATCGCACCTTGGCCATAGCGCTTTCGCCGCCGGTGTAGTCGTTGCAGGCCTTGAAGCTGGCGTGAAACACATTGGCCTCGGGGTTGCTGGCAAAGACCCGTTTGGCCAGCGCCAGCGAGCCGCCGTAGACCCAGGTTCCTGGCCCCAGGGACGAAGGCGGCGCGGCCAGTGTGGAACGTGAAAAGACGTTGACCAGTTCCATGGCTTTGACCGGGGTTTTGATGGAACCCTCAAGCAGCGCGTCAGACACTTTCATCGGGGACGCGGTGCCAATGAGCACCAGCTTGTTGACCAGGGCCGGTTCGCGGCTGGCGACTTCCATGGCGATCAGGGAGCCGTAGCTGTGGCCTGCCAGAGACACCGCGCCCAGTCCCGCAGCGCGAATCAGCGCGGCAGTGAATTCCGCCCCGGCTTCCACCGAGTCCGGTGCCACACCACCTTCTGCTACACCGGCGGCAAGCCTCTCGATGCCGCCAAACCCACCGTGGTCTTCATCCACGGCGGCCTGCATG
>JANLYO010000029.1:0-4720 GCA_031365665.1 Rhodoferax sp.
CTGGCGCAGGTTTTGTTTGCAAAAGGCCCGATTGGTTACGACCAGTGGGCCGGCATCTTCGCCGCGCAATGGATGAAGGTGCTGACCTTCACCGTCATCATCGCGCTGATCTGGCACGTGTGGGTCGGCATGCGTGACATCTGGATGGATTACGTCACCTCCAGCGTGGCGCTGCGCCTCGTGTTGCAGACTTTCTCCATCGTTTGGCTGGTGGGCTGCGCCGGTTGGGCCATCCAGGTCTTGTGGCGTCTGTAATCACGCTGGGTCGCGCCTTTCAAAATATTTCAAACGCATTTTCATGACTTATTCCCCCACAAAACGCAAATTTGACGTGGTCATCGTCGGTGCCGGTGGCTCTGGCATGCGGGCGTCTTTGCAGCTCGCCCGTGCTGGCCTGAACGTTGCCGTCTTGACCAAGGTCTTCCCGACCCGTTCACACACCGTGGCCGCGCAAGGCGGCATCGGCGCCAGCTTGGGCAACATGAACGAAGACAACTGGCACTACCACTTCTACGACACTGTCAAGGGCAGTGATTGGCTGGGAGACCAAGACGCGATTGAATACATGTGCCGTGAAGCACCCAACGTGGTGTATGACCTCGAACACATGGGCATGCCCTTTGACCGCAACCCCGACGGCACGATTTACCAGCGCCCCTTTGGCGGCCACACCGCCAACTATGGCGAGAAAGCCGTCGAACGCGCCTGCGCCGCCGCCGACCGCACCGGCCACGCGATGTTGCACACGCTGTACCAGCAGAACGTGCAGGCCAAAACCAGCTTTTTCGTCGAGTGGCTGGCGATGGATTTGATCCGCGACGCCGATGGCGACGTGGTCGGCGTGACCGCGTTGGAGATGGAAACCGGCGAACTGCACATCCTGGAAGCCAAGACCACGCTGCTGGCCACCGGTGGCGCGGGCCGCATCTTCGCCGCCAGCACCAATGCCTTCATCAACACCGGCGATGGCCTTGGCATGGCGGCGCGCTCGGGCATTCCGCTCGAAGACATGGAGTTCTGGCAGTTCCACCCCACCGGTGTGCACAACGCAGGCGTATTGCTCACCGAAGGCTGCCGTGGCGAAGGCGCGATTTTGCGCAACAGCAATGGCGAACGCTTCATGGAGCGCTACGCCCCCACCCTCAAAGACCTGGCCCCGCGCGACTTCGTCTCGCGTTGCATGGACCAGGAGATCAAGGAAGGCCGGGGTTGCGGCCCCAACAAGGATTACATCAACCTGGATTTGACACACCTGGGCGCCGACACCATCATGAAGCGCCTGCCCAGCGTGTTCGAGATTGGCCACAACTTTGCCAACGTAGACATCACGAAAGAGGCGATTCCCGTGGTGCCGACCATCCACTACCAGATGGGCGGCGTGCCAACCAATATCCACGGCCAGGTGGTCACGCAAAACGACGGCAACCAAAGCGTCGTGGTCAACGGCCTCTATGCCGTGGGTGAATGCTCCTGCGTGAGTGTGCACGGCGCGAACCGCCTGGGCACCAATTCGCTGCTGGACTTGCTGGTGTTTGGCCGCGCGGCGGGCAACCACATTGTTGAGTTCAACAACAAAAACAAATTGCACAAACCGCTGCCCGCCGATGCCGCCAAAGCCACCATCGCGCGCCTGGATCGGTTGGACAACGCCACCACTGGCGAATACGCGCAAGATGTGGCCAACGACATCCGCGCCACCATGCAGCAGCACGCGGGCGTGTTCCGCACACAGGCCTCGATGGACGAAGGTGTGGCCAAGGTCGCCGCCTTGCGTGAGCGTGTAAAGAACATCGGGCTCAAGGACAAGTCCAAAATCTTCAACACCGCCCGCATCGAGGCGCTGGAAGTCGAAAATCTGATTGAAGCCGCCGAGGCCACCATCGTCTCGGCCGCCGCCCGCCACGAAAGCCGGGGCGCCCACAGCGTGGACGACTATGCCGACAGCGCCCAATACCCGAATGGCCGCAACGACGACGAGTGGCACAAACACACCCTGTGGCACAGCCAGGGCAACCGGCTCAGCTACAAACCGGTGCAGATGAAGCCGCTCACGGTGGACAGCGTGCCCCTGAAGACACGAACTTTCTGAACCCCATGTCCTGACCTGCGCCGCAGACCCAACCCAACACCCTGGAAACCCCATGGCAAAACGCACTTTCTCCATCTACCGCTATGACCCGGACCAGGATGCCAAGCCCTACATGCAGACCATCGAGGTCGAACTAGACGGCAGCGAACGCATGCTGCTCGACGCGCTGATGAAACTCAAGGCGATCGACCCGGCGATCTCCTTCCGCCGCTCCTGCCGCGAAGGTGTGTGCGGCTCCGACGCCATGAACATCAACGGCAAAAACGGCCTGGCCTGCCTGACCAACATGCGCACACTCTCCGGCACGATTGTGCTCAAGCCCCTGCCCGGCCTGCCCGTCATCCGCGATTTGATCGTGGACATGACGCAGTTCTTCAAGCAGTACAACTCGATCAAGCCGTATTTGATCAACGACACGATCCCGCCTGAAAAAGAGCGCCTGCAAAGCCCGGAAGAGCGCGACGAGCTCAACGGCCTGTACGAATGCATTCTGTGCGCCAGTTGCTCCACCGCCTGCCCGAGCTTCTGGTGGAACCCTGATAAATTCGTCGGCCCGGCGGGGTTGCTGCAGGCCTACCGCTTCATCGCCGACAGCCGCGACGAAGCCACTGCCGAGCGCCTGGACAACCTGGAAGACCCGTACCGCCTGTTCCGCTGCCACACCATCATGAACTGTGTGGACGTGTGTCCTAAAGGTTTAAACCCCACCAAGGCGATTGGCAAGATCAAGGAAATGATGGTCCTCAGGACAGTGTGACCGAGAAAATGGATGCGTTGATAGATGAACTGATCGATGAGCGGGCCTTAAGCAAACTCAAATGGCGCTGCCGCCGGGGTTTGCTGGAAAACGACCTGTTCATCGACCGGTTTTTCAAGCGTTTTGAAGCGTCGCTTACGGTTTCGCAGGCGGCCGGTCTCACGGCTTTGATGGACTTGAGTGACAATGATTTACTGGATTTGCATCTCGGGCGCAAAGCGCTCGAAGATGTGCCAGAAGCCCCGCAGGGCAAGGACGCAGCAGCCGTGCTGAAGATGTTGAAAAGCGTTGAGAAATGTTGAGAAATCTTGAAATGGGCCGGTGAATACCGCAAATAGAGAAGCAACCTGAAGGGCAAAAAATGAAACTCGCAGATAACAAAGCCATGCTGTCGTTCAGCAACGGCAAACCCAGCATCGAGCTGCCTGTTTACCAGGGCAACGTCGGTCCCGACGTGATCGACATCCGCAAGCTCTATGGCCAAACCGGCATGTTCACCTATGACCCGGGCTTCCTCTCCACCGCAGCCTGCCAGTCTGCCATCACTTACATCGACGGCGACAAGGGCGAGCTCTTGTACCGCGGTTACCCCATCGAGCAACTGGCCACCCAGTGCGACTTCATGGAAACCTGCCACCTGCTGCTGTACGGCGAGTTGCCCGACGCCGCTGGCAAAGCCAAATTCAGCAAACTCGTCTCCATGCACACCATGGTCAACGAGCAGATGCAGTTTTTTCTGCGCGGTTTCCGCCGCGACGCACACCCCATGGCCATCATGACCGGCCTGGTGGGCGCGCTCTCCGCGTTCTACCACGACAGCACCGACATCAACAACGCCGAGCACCGCGAGATCGCCGCCATCCGCCTGATCGCCAAGATGCCGACTTTGGTCGCCATGGCCTACAAATACACCGTCGGCCAGCCCTTCATCTACCCGCGCAACGACCTGTCTTACGCGGCCAACTTCCTGCATATGATGTTCGCCACACCCTGTGAGCCGTACATCGTCAGCCCAGTGCTCGAACGCGCGGTCGACCGTATTTTCACCCTGCATGCCGACCACGAGCAAAACGCCTCCACCTCCACGGTGCGCCTGTGCGGCAGCTCGGGCACCAATCCGTTTGCAGCGATTGCGGCAGGTGTGGCCTGCCTGTGGGGCCCCGCGCATGGCGGCGCCAACGAGGCTTGCCTGAACATGCTGGGCGACATCCAGAAATCGGGCGGCATTGCCAAAGTCGGCGAATTCATGGAGAAGGTCAAAGACAAAAACTCCGGCGTCAAACTCATGGGATTTGGCCACCGCGTTTACAAAAACTACGACCCCCGCGCCAAACTTATGCAAGAGACCTGCAAGGAAGTGCTGGCCGAACTGGGCCTGGAGAACGACCCCCTGTTCAAACTGGCGATGCAGCTCGAAAAAATCGCCCTCGAAGACGACTATTTCGTCTCCCGCAAGTTGTACCCCAACGTCGATTTTTACAGCGGCATTGTGCAGCGCGCCATCGGCATCCCGGTGCCGCTCTTCACCGCTGTGTTTGCACTGGCTCGCACCGTGGGTTGGATCGCGCAGCTGAATGAAATGATCGGCGACCCGGAATACAAAATCGGCCGGCCGCGCCAGTTGTTCACCGGTGCCACGGCGCGGCAGGTACAGAGTTTGGACAAGCGGTAAGCGGTAAGCGATGATTGCTATATAATAGATAGCTAATTATCTATATTTCACGTGACCTAGAGACCTAAAAAATATAAATAGTTGAAAATCGGGTTGCTGGCAACTTATAATTAACACTCATGACGGGGTATCCTGTTAGCTCCATGGGTGTAAAAATGCTGTGATGACTGCCGCTCAAAGCCCACCCCGAGCCGGGGTAGAT
>JANLYO010000050.1:0-6267 GCA_031365665.1 Rhodoferax sp.
GGAAAGCCGTATTCGCCAAAACCCTCGATCTGCTTGAAGATGCCCTGCGCAAACTCCTCGGTATAACCGTTGGCCACCATGCCGCTGACCATGCGGTCATAAAACTTGTGCACCCCGCCCTTGCGTTTCCAGGCCGCCATGGAGCGGCGCAGGCTGTCGGACTCGCCGGCGGAAAAACCCGCCGCCAGCATGGCGATCTGCATCACCTGCTCCTGGAAGATCGGCACACCCAGCGTGCGCTCGAGCGCGGCGCGCAGGCCCGCGCCGGGGTAGTCCACCGGCACCAGCCCCTGGCGGCGCTGCAGGTAGGGATGCACCATGCCGCCCTGGATCGGCCCAGGGCGCACGATGGCCACCTCGATCACCAGATCGTAGAAGCAACGCGGCTTGAGGCGCGGCAACATGCTCATCTGCGCGCGGCTCTCGATCTGGAACACACCCACGGTGTCGGCGGCGCAGATCATGTCGTAGGTAGCCTTGTCTTCGCGCGGGACGTCCTGCATGCGAAATTCAGCGCCATGCAGCTGGCCGACCAGTTCGAGGCAGCGCCGGATGGCGGACAACATGCCCAGCGCCAGCACATCCACCTTGAGCAGGCCCACGGCATCGAGGTCGTCCTTGTCCCACTGGATGATCGACCGATCGACCATCGCGGCATTCTCGACCGGCACCAGGCGCGTCAGCTGATCCTGCGTCAGCACAAAACCGCCCACATGCTGGCTCAGGTGGCGCGGGAAGCCCACGAGCTGTTCGGCCAGTTGCAGCCACTGGCGAACCTGCTGCGAGTTGGGTTGAAGCACTGATGGTTGACCGTTCGGGCTGAGCCTGTCGAAGCCTTCTGGCCCTTCGACAAGCCTGTCCTGAGCTGAGCCGAAGGACTCAGGGTGAACGGATAAATGTTCAACAAGCCGCTCTTGCAGCACCGCGTCACCGACCACGCTGCTGTCAAACCAGTGGTGGTCTTTGGCCACGGCATCGACCAGTGCCGCCTCCACGCCCAGCGCCATACCCACATCGCGGATCGCGCTTTTGCTGCGATAGGTAACCACAGTGGCGGCAATGGCGGCGCGCTCGCGGCCATACTTGGCATAGATGTACTGGATGACCTCTTCGCGCCGGTCGTGCTCGAAGTCCACGTCGATGTCGGGCGGCTCGTTGCGCTCGCGGCTGATGAAGCGGGCAAACAGCAGCCTGCTGTCGGCCGGATTCACTTCGGTGATGCCCAGGCAATAACACACCGCCGAGTTGGCCGCCGAGCCGCGGCCCTGGCACAGAATGCCCACACTGCGGGCGTAGCGCACGATGTCGTGCACCGTCAAAAAGTACATCTCGTACTTCAGTTCGCTGATCAGCGCCAGCTCGCGCTCCACCTGCTGCTCTACTTGCTGCGCTCCTTCGGCCAGCAAGCCATCCGGGTAGCGCCGCAGCATGCCCTCATGGGTGAAGTGGCGCAGGGTTTGCGCAGCGTCCAGGCCGGGCAGCACGGTCTCCAGCGGGTACTGGTAACGCAGCTCGTCCAGGCTGAAGCGGCAGCGGTCTGCGATGACCAGCGTGTTGGCCAGCAACCCGGGCGGATAGATGGCGGCCAGCCGCCCGCGCGAGCGCAAATGCGCCTCGGCATTGGGTTGTAATGCAAACCCGCATTCGGCCACCGGGCAACCCAGGCGCACAGCGGTGATCACGTCCTGCAGCGGCTTGCGCGAACGCACATGCATGTGCACCTTGCCAGCGGCCACCAGCGGCACGCCTGTGAGCGCCGAGGCCTGCGTGAGGGTGTGCTGCCACAAGGCGTCGTCCATGTGGTGCAACAACTCGGCCACCAGCCAAAGCCTTGAGCCAAACAGCGCTTTGGCCCTCGTCAAATGGGCGCATATTGCCTCTAAAGTAATAGCACTCTCGAAATTGCCCGCCTGTGGCGGATGCCCAGCCGCCTGCCCGCCCCCGCGCGGTGGCACCACCAGCATCTCGCAATCGGCAAGCGAGGCCCAGTCGCTGTCGGCCCACGACACCTGGTAGCTGCCCTTGGGCGCGGCGCGGCGTGCGGCAGTGATGAATTCGCACAGATGGCCCCAGCCCTTCAGGTTGTGCGCCAGTGCGATGAACGTGAAGCCTGCGCCGCTCTGGCCTGCGGGCAGCACAAACTCCGCCCCCAACAGCAACTTCAAACCCAGCTTTTTGGCCTCGACATGCGCCCGCACCACACCTGCCACCGAGCATTCGTCGGTGATGGCCAGCGCGCTGTAGCCCAGCGCGTGCGCCCGCGCTACCAACTCCTCCGGATGCGAAGCGCCGCGCTGGAAGCTGAAGTTGGTGAGGCAATGTAGTTCTGCGTAGGGAGGCACCACCGTGACTTGAGCCCCCATAGGTCGGCATTTTGCACTTTTACCAAGCTCAGAGAGGCTATGAATAGTGGCGATTGGCATATTACTGTTTAAAATTACAGTATAATTCCAAGCATCCTTTATCAGCTTGTCGATTGATTTTTTGACTTGGCTAAAGTAAACTTAGTTTACAAACTTAGTTTAAATTGAAAAGCAACAACATCATGCAGACCATCAACATCCATGAGGCCAAAACACACCTGTCACGGCTGATTGACCAGGCCCGTCAAGGCGAGCCTTTCATCATTGCCAAAGCGGGCAAGCCGATGGTCACTGTTTGCGCTATCGCGTCAGCGGGGCAAGTTACGCCCAGCCGCCTGGGTTTCATGAAAGGCGCCATGCAAGTGCCTGATGATTTTGACCGCATGGGCGACCAGGCCATCTCGGCACTGTTTGAAGGCAACACCCAAAGCGAAGTCGATTGAAATACCTGCTCGACACCCATCTGCTGTTATGGGCCGCCAATGCGCCCGAGCGGCTGTCCAGCAAAGCCTTGACTGTCTTCAATGAACCTCTAAACGAACTCCTGTTCAGCGCCGCCAGCCTCTGGGAAATCGCCATCAAAACCGGGTTGGGGCGGGATGATTTCAAAGTCGATGTCCGTGTGTTCCGCCGTGCCCTGCTGGACAACGGTTATCAGGAGCTTGCCGTTTCCAGCGCCCATGCCGTTCACCTGCCAGATCTGCCCGCCCTGCACAAAGACCCGTTTGACCGCATGCTGGTTGCGCAAGCCACCGCAGAAGGCATCACGCTGCTGACATCGGACAGCGTGGTGGCCAGTTACCCGGGGCCGGTTCAACTGGTTTGATGAGATCGCTGGGCGTGCGGGTGGCGTGGCGCTGTCAGTTCTTTGCAATAGCCAACCCGGCAGTTGTTGCATCCAGCCCGCTCGATGGCCCGTATTCCTTCCACCAGATCGAAGGAGTTCACCATGCCCATCGAAGAAGCCATAGGCCCCATCCTCACCGTGTTGTTCATCGCCGCGCTGCTGGCGGAACGGTTTTTCGCCCATCACACCATGCCCGAGCGACGCTGGTGGCGCAGCATGGGTGCCGTGTTTTTTGTCATCACCGCTGTCATCAACATCGGCACGCCCCTGCTGTTGCCGATAGACTGGATCGCGGAGCACAGCCTGCTGCCAGGCTACAAGCTGGGCGTGGCGGGCGGCTTTGTGGTGGGCTGGGTGGTGTACTCGTTTTTCTATTACGGCTGGCACCGTTTCCAGCACCGCAACGCGCTGGTGTGGCGGCTGATGCACCAGTTGCACCACAGCATGGCGCGGGTGGACGCGGCGGGCTTTGCCATCCTGCACCCGCTGGATATTTTGTCGCTGACGCTGCTGTCCATCGGGGTCACCGTGGGCATTCTGGGCCTTGACCCGAACGCCGCCGCCCTGGTCGGCCTGTACGGCGCCATCGCCGCGCTGGTGCAGCACCTGAACATCAAAACCCCAGAATGGCTGGAATGGTTCATGCAGCGCCCCGAAGCGCATCTGCAGCACCACGAATACGGCGTGCATGCGGGCAACTATTCGGACTTGCCGCTGCTGGACAAACTCTTTGGCACCTACCGGGCACCGACCCCCGCACCACCGCCGCGCTACGGTTTTGACGCCGCCGCCGAGGGACGTTGGGGTGCGATGCTGGCGGGGGTGGATGTGAATGCGGCGAATGGTGGTGTTGCGCCGCTGGAAACACAAGCCTATTCTCGATAGGTCAATCAACTCGCTGCTGGAGTTGCCTCGCCCAGCAGTATTTTTGTGACGGCCATCGCCATATCTTGCGGCACCATTGTTTGCTTACCCAGAAAGCGTTTGATTTGATCCCGAACAATTGCATCCTGCTCAATCAATGATTGAAGCTCGGCTCGAAATTCGTGAATCAGCTTCATACAGCGGGTAACCTGGGCATTTGTCAGCGCCCCTGTGGATGCCAAGAAATTGACCATGCTGCGGCAGTTTGCAAAGCGAACATTTGAAATCAAAAGCCTCTCTTCCTCCGTATCTGCCTGTTCCCACAAATTTTGGGCGATTTCGAGCGCATCGTGATAATGGTTAATCTTGGATTCAGGGTTCGAATCCTTTTCAGCCCGTGCAAAAACCGCGAGCAGGTTTTCTTTCTCAGAGTTTGAAATCATGATTACTCCTTTTCGTTGACGGAATGAAAAATTCATTGCCAGGAACCCACCTCGCATCCGCCTTGAACCTTTGTCAACCTCTAAATTTCGCCTTAGAGGCCAAGCTGCTTAGCCATTTGCTGCCGCATGTTGTCTGCCAGTTCCCAAGCGGACTGACCAGGCTTCTGGATGTAGAGGTCGCGCCAAGCATTGCGGCTTCCGCCTGCGATCTTGTTCGCAAGCGCGCTTGGTGAAAGCGCAATCCCGTCATAGATGATTTCGTCCTGCTGAACGTGGGCGAAGTAGTTTTTCCCCTTGTAACGCATCCGAATCGCAGTACCGTGGGGCATGAAAATCGGCACATTCTCATTCATCCAGATGTACCCGGCAACGTGCCGGGTCGCGATTTCCGGCATCAGATCATCCTGCTTCCAACTCGCGTTTTCCATCCAATAGTCGATTGCACTGGAAACGGCATTCACTGGGTCACGATCACTTCCACTGGTTTCGAGAAATCTTGCCAGATCGAGAAACTGGGTTGTTTTGATTGGGATTGAAATTTGACTAGTCATATGGGATCCTTGTTTTAAGAAGTCATATATTACCGTAAACATTCGTATATTTACGTAAATTACCTTAAATTAATTTCGACGCAGTCGTCGCAATGTTCTAATCTCAAAATGAAATAAACTACTTCCATGAAGCTCGTCAGCAACAGCGCCCTGCGAGCTTTCGCCGAGCAGCATCCGCAAGCTGATGACGCTCTGCAAGGCTGGCGACGGGTGATTGAGAGGAATCGGTTGAGCAACTGGGCCGAGCTCAAAGCCGCCTTCAACTCCGTGGACAAAGTCGGCGAGTTGACGGTGTTTGACATCGGTGGCAACAAGTACCGGCTGATTGCCTACATCCGGTTTGAGAAACAGATCGTCTACATCAAAGCCGTGTTGACGCACCGTGACTATGACAAAGGAGCCTGGAAACCATGAACGCACACACCGAGATCCAACACCTGCTGCCCGCCTGGGAGGCGTTTCGGCGCGCGACCGACATTGCCCCAATCCGCGACGAGGCGCACTATCAGCGCATGGTGGCCATGCTTAATGCCTTGCTGGATGAGACTGGCTTGAGCGAGAGCCACCCCGCGATGGGGCTGGTGGACATTGTGGGCGACCTGATTGCCGACTTTGAAGCCGAGCACCACGCCATGCCGCCGACCACCGGCTTGCAGGCGCTCAAGTTCCTGATGACGCAAAACGGACTCAAGCAAAGTGACCTGCCTGAAATTGGCAGCCAGGGTGTGGTTTCTGAAATTTTGACCGGCAAGCGGGAACTCAATATCCGCCAGGTGAAGGCCTTGGGCGCCCGTTTTGGCGTTGCTGCGGCGACGTTTGTTTGAGGCCAACACCATGCAGCACGCAATATGACCGCCGCCCTGCTCATCATCGACGTCCAGCAGGGCCTGTGTGAGGGTGAACATGCCGCATTTGAGTCACCGCAGGTCATTGCCCGCATCAACACGGTTTCGGCCAAGGCGCGTGCTGCCGGTGCGATGGTGATCTTTATCCAGCATGAGTCCACATCGGGCTACCTTGCGCATGGGACTGATGCGTGGCAACTTGCCAGGGGCCTTCACGTTGAGCCGTCCGACTTGACGCTTCGCAAGACCACGCCGGATTCATTCCACCGTACCGAGCTGGAAGAAGGTAAGCGGTCATTTAACTACGTCTATCGGCAACGCAGTTTTTGAGGGATGCTAGGTGTCCATGTAGAA
>JANLYO010000092.1:0-1538 GCA_031365665.1 Rhodoferax sp.
GTGCCGGTGGCGGTGGCAAGGGCCTTCGCGTCGCCTTCAATGACAAAGAAGCGTTTGAAGGTTTCACCAGTTGCCGCAACGAAGCACGCAACAGTTTTGGCGACGACCGCGTGTTCATCGAGAAGTTTGTCGAGGAGCCGCGCCACATCGAGATCCAGCTGATCGGCGACAGCCAGGGCAATGTGCTCTACCTCAATGAGCGTGAGTGCTCGATCCAGCGGCGCCACCAGAAGGTGATTGAAGAGGCCCCGTCGCCCTTTATTTCGGACGCCACGCGCAAGGCCATGGGCGAGCAGGCTGTGGCGCTGGCCAAAGCGGTGAAATACCAGAGCGCCGGCACCGTGGAGTTTGTGGTCGGCAAGGACCAGAGCTTCTATTTTCTGGAGATGAACACACGTTTGCAGGTGGAGCACCCGGTGACCGAATGCATCACCGGGCTGGATCTGGTGGAGCTGATGATCCGTGTGGCGGCGGGTGAAAAACTGCCGCTTGAACAAAAGGATGTGCAGCGCAATGGCTGGGCCATGGAGTGCCGCATCAATGCGGAAGACCCGTTCCGCAACTTCCTGCCGTCTACCGGGCGTCTGGTGCGGTTTCAGCCGCCGAAAGAAACCATGTTTGCAGCCGCCTCGACGACCCTGCACCCTGAGCTTGTCGAAGGGGGGCTTCGACAGGCTCAGCCTGAACGGCAAGGTGGTGATTTCGGTGTGCGTGTGGACACCGGCGTGCAGGACGGTGGCGAGATTCCGATGTTCTACGACTCGATGATCGCCAAGCTCATCGTGCATGGCAAGGATCGGCTGGAAGCCATCGCCAAAATGCGCGAGGCGCTCAATGGCTTTGTGATCCGCGGCATCAGCAGCAACATCCCCTTCCAGTCGGCGCTGCTGGCGCATCCCAAGTTTGTGGCGGGCGACTTCAACACCGGCTTCATCGCCGAAAACTACGCGAAGGGCTTCCGTTCGGAAGATGTGCCGCACGACGACCCGCAGTTTCTGGTGGCGCTGGCGGCCTTTGTGCGGCGCAAGTCGCGTGAGCGTGCGACCCTGCTCAGCGGGCAGTTGCCGGGGTACGCGGTCAATGCCGGCAAAGACTATGTGGTGGTCACGCTGGCGGCGAACGGCCAGCATCTTTACGTGCCGGTGCACGTCGATGAATTTGAGGGCGAAACCGGTTCTGCCCGTGTTCGGGTAGGCCCAAGTGCAAAAAAATCCAGTTGCTACGAAATCAGAAGCAGTTCGAGGCTGAACGATATCGGCATCGTTGGAACCGTGAACGGCAAACCCTTCACTGCGCAAGTGGAGCGCGGCACACCCAAAAATCCGCTGGCGCTGCGCATGCAACACAATGGCACGCGGATTGACGTGCTGGTGGTTTCGCCGCGCATGGCTGAACTGAATGCCCTGATGCCTTTCAAGCAGCCGCCGGACATGAGCCGCTTTGTGTTGTCACCCATGCCGGGTTTGCTCGTTGAGGTGGCTGTCCAGCCTGGCCAAAAGGTGCTCGCTGGCGAACGGGTCGCGGTGATCGAGGCGATG
>JANLYO010000128.1:0-18356 GCA_031365665.1 Rhodoferax sp.
ATCCGCCCTGGGCTGGCTGAGGGGCTGCCTGCTGAGAATCCGGTTTGTTACAGTGAGGTTTTGACAGAGGCCGCCACGGAACACCATGCGCATCCGCCAAATTGTCTTCGCAGCCAAAGACCTCGCTCAGGGCCGCGGGCAGATCGCCCAGCTCTTCGGCTTGGCGGCGCCCTTTCGCGACCCTGGCGTTGCCGAGTTCGGCATAGACAACGCCGTCTTCGCGTTTGGCGACCAATTCATTGAAGTGATATCGCCGGTACGACCCGGCACTGCGTGTGGCCGCCACATCGAGCGCCATGGCGACAGCCCTTACATGCTGATCCTGCAAACAGATGACTTCGCGCGCGAAGAACGTCGGCTGGACGCGCTGGGTGTGCGGCGGGTTTGGCGCAGCGCGGACTTTGACAACATCAGCGCCATGCACCTGCATCCCAAAGACATCGGTGGCGCCATCGTGTCTATCGACGAAGCGCGGCCAGCCGCGTCCTGGCGCTGGGGTGGCCCGCTGTGGCAGACCGGCGCCCCGCCGATGGGCGACGTAGAGGCGCGTCAACGCGTGCGGGGCCTGAGCTTGAGCGCCCCCGACCCGCAGGCCTTGGCTCTGCGCTGGGCGCAAGTGTTGGGGCTTTCACCGCCGGTTGCCGCTGCCAAGGGCTGGCGCCTGGATTTGCGGGAAGGGTGGGCCGAATTTGAGGCGGCAACAGAAGCCGACCCGATCAGTCGCATGACTGGCTTTTCTCTCGAAGTGGCCTCAGTGCCTGCCGTGCTGGCCCGTGCCCGAGCCTTGGGGCTTGTGGTGCAGGGCGACAGCGTCAACTTGAAGGGCGCTGTTATTGAGCTTAAGGAACTCAGCGTAAAGTGAAATGAAGACGCCCAGCTCCCTTGACGATGCACCAGAGCCAGCCCAGGGCGGCTACCGCAGGTAAAGAAGGAGCCGCGCGCCGGGCTTTCTGCTAAAGAGGCGGAGGCTTATTCGCTGCGGGTGACACGGAGGCATCCGCCCTGGGCTGGCTCGGGGGCTGCCCGCCAACGAGCTACCCGCCAAGGAGCCCCAAAACGATCAGTTGGCAAAAACGCCGGCGGACTCCTGCATCCGGCTGGCCACTTCACCCAAATGGTGCAGGTTGTCGCCAAAGGTCATTTCCATTTGGGTGAGTTTGCGGAAATAGTGGCTGATGATGTATTCGTCTGTCACGCCGATGCCGCCATGCAGTTGCACTGCTTGCTGGCCGACGTAACGCATCGAGTTGCACAGTTGGTATTTGGCGCGGGCCAACGCGGCGCGGCGCTCCGGGGCGGGGGCGTTGAGTTTCAAGGTGGCGTAATAACTCATGGAGCGGCCCAGCTCCAGCTCCATCTTCATGTCGGATGCGCGGTGGCGCAGCGCCTGGAAGGTGGCGATGGTCACGCCAAAGGCCTTGCGGGTGTTGAGGTATTCAGCGGTGATGGCCAAGGTTTTTTCCATCACTCCGACGGCTTCTGCGCACAGGCAGCCAATGCCGATGTCGACCGCGTGTTCCAGCGCTGCCAGGCCCTCGGTGGTGATCAAGGCGGCGGGCGCGTCTTTGAACGCCACTTCCGCTGCCCGCGCGCCGTCTTGCGTGCCGTAAGCTCGGGCAGAGACGCCAGCAGATTTTGCATCCACCAAAAACATCGCCATCTTGCCCGCAGCCATCGCGGGGACCAGAAAAGCCTGCGCCTTATCGCCAACCGGCACCAAACTCTTGGCGCCAGATACCGACCATTGGCCGTCTGAAAATTTCGCCGTTGCGGCACACAGGTCAAGCCGGTAACGCGCCGCACGCTCCTGATACGCTAGCGCCACAATGGCTTCTCCGCTGGACACTTTGGGCAGCCAGGCCCCTTTCACGTCGGCTGGCGCATACCCGGAAAGCACGCCGCCTGCGATCAGCGCTTGCGCAAGCGGCTCGCACACGATGCCGCGTCCCAGCTCTTCCATCACCACCATGCCTTCAACCGGCCCCATGCCCAGTCCGCCATCAGCTTCGGGCACGTAAAGGCCGCACAAACCCAATTCGGCCAGCTCGCCATAGGCCTCGGCAGAAAACCCGCCCGCATCGGCGATCTTGCGGCGGCGGTCAAAGGTGTAGGCCTTCTCCACCCACTTGGCGACTGCGTCGCGGAGTTGCTGCTGTTCGTCTGAAATGTCAAAGTTCATAAAGTTCTCGCATCAACACGGCATGTAGCCGGCATTAAAAAGAAAGAAAAGTGTCGTCCACTGCATTCATCAAACTGGAACCCCCTCCTGGAGGGGGCCCGGGGGAGCAATCTTGCGCACCGCGAAGACGGTTCTACGGCGTTAGCCGAGAACCGTCTGAGCGACTATATTTCGCTGCACTTCATTGGAGCCACCGTAAATCGTCGTCTTGCGCATGTTGAAATACGTGCCTGCCAACGGCGCACAATACAGCGCGCCGACCGCATCGCCTTGCCAGCCCGCGTCCATCGCTTCGCGGATCAAGGGCAGCGCGTAGGGCCCGGCGGCCATCATCATCAGCTCGGCGTAACGCTGCTGGATCTCGCTGCCGCGGATCTTCAAGAGCCCGGCCACGTCCAACGCGTTCTTGCCCGATTTCTCGGCAGACAAGACGCGCAGCACCATCATCTCCAGCGCCACCACGTCCACTTCGAGCTTGGCGATTTCGTCGCGGAAGCGCGGGTCGTCGAGCACGCCTTCGGATTTGGCAATGCGCTTCAAACGCTCCAGCTCGCGCTTGGCGCGGTTCACGTCGGCGATGTTGGTGCGCTCGTGGCTCAAAAGGTGCTTGGCGTAGGTCCAGCCCTTGTTCTCTTCGCCGATGAGGTTTCCAACCGGCACTTCGACGTTGTCAAAAAACACGTCGTTCACTTCCACGCCGCCGTCCACCGTGCGGATCGGGCGCACCGTGACGCCTTTGGATTTCATGTCGAGCAGCAAAAAACTGATGCCGGTTTGCGGCTTGCCTTCGTTGCTGGTGCGCACCAGGTTGAACATCCAGTCGCCGTATTGCGCCAGCGTGGTCCAGGTTTTCTGGCCGTTGACGATGTATTTGTCGCCCACACGTTCGGCCTTGGTCTTGAGTGACGCCAAGTCCGAGCCCGCATTGGGTTCGCTGTAACCCTGGCTCCACCAGACTTCGCCACTGGCAATGCCGGGCAAAAAGCGCTGTTGCTGCTCAGGCGTGCCAAAGGCCATGATCACCGGCGCCACCATCACCGGGCCGAAGGGGATGATGCGCGGCGCGCCGGCCATGGCGCACTCTTCTTCAAACAGGTGTTTCTGCACCGCGTTCCAGCCGGGGCCGCCAAACTGCTTGGGCCAGGCGTAACCCAGCCAGCACTTTTTGCCCAGAATTTTGGCCCAGCCCTGCTGGTCTTCACGCGTGAGGTTGAGCGCGTTGTGCACCTTGTGCGCAGTCTGTGCGGGCAGGTTGGCGCGCACCCAGGAGCGCACCTCCTCGCGGAAGGTCTGTTCTTCGGGTGTGAAAGCCAAATCCATAAAAATCTCCTGTGGCTCAATTGCGAATGTGAATGCGAAAGCGATTGCGGTTTCTGGTTTTTAGCACGGTCGTTCGTTTTTGTTTGTCCAGCTTGCGACAATCAAGGCCGTGAAGCACCTCATTATCCTTATCTCAGGCGAAGGCTCCAACCTGCGCGCAATTGTTGAGGCGGCCAAGCGCAACGACTGGCTGGGCCGGTTCGGCGCGCGTGTTTCGGTGGTAGTCAGCAACCGGCCCCACGCGCCGGGCTTGGCCTGGGCGCAAGCGCAGGGCATCGCCACGCAGGTGGTGGATCACACCCAATTTGCCAGCCGCGAGGCGTTTGACGATGCTTTGGCGGCGGCGATTGAGCATCACGGCCCGGTGGCGCTGGTCGTGTTGGCCGGCTTCATGCGTATCCTCACCCCCGGCTTTGTGCGGCGTTACGAGGGCCGCTTGATCAACATCCACCCCTCGCTTCTTCCGGCTTTCCCAGGCTTGCACACCCACCAGCGCGCCATTGAGGCGGGCTGCTCCCACGCTGGGGCCACGGTGCATGAGGTGACGCCGCAGCTGGACCACGGCCTTGCCCTCGGGCAAGTGGCCGTGCCCATTCTGCCGGGCGACACAGCGCAGAGCCTGGGGGCACGGGTGCTGCAGGCCGAGCACAGCCTGTACCCGAAGGCGATTGAAGACTGGCTCGGGCGGCTGTCGGACAGTGCCCAGGCTTAGGTTTCATAATTAACACCCATGTTAATTATGAAGCAATTTTCAGCTTGCGAACTCATGTTCAAAAAATTTCAGACCTCTAGGTCACGCGTTATATGGATTTGTAGCTATCAATTAAATAGCATTCAAAATGCTGTCAGGCCCTCGCCCGTCAATCCGGGTGAAACGTGCCGTGCGCACAGGCTGGCCATCGACCACCACGTCCACGATTTCCTCGAACATGGCCGCAGGCCGCACCCACAGGCCGTGGTCGCCATACAAAGCGCGGTACAGCGTCATCGGCTCCAGGGTTTCGCTGTGCCGCACAGTGCCGGCCACGTCGTACAGGCCACCTTTGTAGTGGCGGTAGCGGCCAGGCGGCGTGGTGATCAGCGGGGGCAGGGCGGCTTCGGTGGAGGGTTCAAAGGTGGGATCGTTCATGGCGCAATTTGACCAGAGGGTGATCAGAGGGCCGTGGGACAATCGCGGCATGCGCCAAAAACCCCGACATGCATCCTAAAACCCTGCTCGAAGCCTGTAGCGAGCTCGTGCGCCTGGCGCTGAAATTCGACCACCCCGCAGACGCCATCATTGCCCGCTTCTTCCGCGAGAACAAAGGCCTGGGCCCGCGCGAGCGGGGCACGATGACCGAGACGGTCTACAAGGTCTTGCGCAACAAGCTCACCTTCGACCACTTCGCTCCCAGCGGCAGCGGCCCCAAAGAGCGGCGGCTGGCGATTTTGGGTTTTCACGGCCCGCGAGATTTCCTCAAAAGCGCCTTGACGGAGCAAGAGAAACACTGGCTCGACCAGTGTGACAGCATCCAGCAGGCGGATTTGCTGGAGCGCCACCGCCACAATCTGCCTGAGTGGCTCGCGTCAGCGCTAAAAACCCAGGTGGGGGCCGAGTTTTGGCAGCTGGTTGAGGCTTTGAACCAACCTGGCCCGCTCGATCTGCGGGTCAACACCCTCAAAGCGAAACGCGAAAATGTGCAAAAGGATCTTGCGCAGGCAGCAATTAAATCAGTCGCCACGCCGCATTCGCCCTGGGGTTTGCGGGTGGAAGGCAAACCCTCGCTGAACAAATTCGCCGGGTACACCGGGGGCGATTTTGAAGTGCAAGACGAAGGCTCGCAGTTGCTGGCCCTGCTGCTGGACGCCAAACGCGGCGAGATGGTGGTTGATTTCTGCGCGGGGGCCGGTGGCAAAACCCTGGCGATTGGCGCCCAGATGCGCAATTCAGGTCGCCTGTACGCCTTTGACACCTCGGCGCACCGCCTGGACGCGCTCAAACCGCGCCTGGCGCGCAGCACGCTCTCCAACGTGCACCCGGTCGCCATCGCCCACGAGCGCGACGACCGCATCAAACGCCTGGCCGGCAAAATTGACCGGGTGTTGGTCGATGCCCCGTGCTCTGGCCTGGGCACCTTGCGGCGCAACCCGGACTTGAAATGGCGGCAAACGCCACAAACCATTGAGGCGATGGCGGTCTTGCAGGCGGCCATCCTCAAAAGCGCGTCCCGGCTGCTCAAACCGGGCGGGCGCCTGGTGTATGCCAGCTGTAGTCTGCTGCCGCAGGAAAACGAGGCCGTGGCCGACGCGTTTTCTGCCGCCAACCCGGAATTTGCTGTGGTGGAGGTGGGGGACTTGCTTCGGCAGTTGAAGGTTGACGGTGGGGGAACTGGCGGTGTGGCCAGTGCAGGCGGCGCGGTGCCGGACGGCCCAAGCGTCCGAGCGACGCACCATGCCTTGTGCACCGGCGGCGAAAACGGGCAAAAATACCTGCGTTTGTGGCCGCATCGGCATCAAACCGACGGATTTTTCGCAGCGATTTGGCAGAAGTTATGAAATTTAGGCTTGATTTGGTGCGATTTGACGTCATTTAGTGGGTATTGGCTGAAATTAGCTGGATTTCAAATAAATTTTGCCCAAAAATACCCGCAGGCTTTAAAATACAGGGCTGACGAGCTGGCTGTTCATCTGCGCAAGCAGGTGGGGGCGGGCTTTATTCCAACATAGAGACTTCAAAACAATGATCCTCCCTGACTGGTCTTTGCTCAACGCCATCGTTGAGTTTTTGGCACGTGGTGCCTGGAACCTCGCCTGGTGGCAAATCATCCTGTTCACGCTGGCGATGACGCACGTGACCATGATTGCCGTCACCGTTTACCTGCACCGCCATCAAGCGCACCGCGCACTTGATCTGCACCCCATTCCGGCGCATTTTTTCCGCCTCTGGCTGTGGCTGACCACGGGCCAGGTGACCAAGGAATGGGCCGCCATCCACCGCAAACACCACGCCAAATGCGAGCAGGCCGATGATCCGCACAGCCCGCAGATTTACGGTATCAAAAAAGTGCTGCTGCAAGGCGCTGAGCTGTACCGCGTCGAGCAGAAAAATGCCGAGACCATGACCAAATTCGGCCATGGCACGCCAGACGACTGGATCGAGCACAACCTCTACACGCCTTTCTCCTGGCAGGGTGTGGGCTTGATGATGATTCTGGACTTGACGCTGTTTGGCGCGGCGGGCCTGGCCGTGTGGGCCATGCAAATGGCCTGGACGCCCATCATGGCGGCCGGCATCATCAACGGTGCGGGCCATTATTGGGGTTATCGCAACTTCGAAGCGCCGGATTCAAGCACCAATATTTCGCCCTGGGGCATCATCATTGCCGGCGAAGAGCTGCACAACAACCACCACACGTATCCCACATCGGCCAAGTTGTCGGTCAAACCCTATGAGTTCGACATCGGCTGGATGTATATCAGCCTGTTGCAGATGGCGGGTCTGGCCAAGGTCAAGAAAACGCCGCCCAAACTGGCCTTTGGCGACATTCGCCCCGTGGCCGACGAGAAAACCCTCGAGGCCTTGATCTCCAACCGTTATGAAATCATGGCCGGCTATGCCAAAGACATGCGCGAAGCCTTCCAACATGAGCTTGAGGTGTTGAAAGCCCGCAGCGCCGATGCCGCCGTCATCAAGGCCGCCCACCGCTGGCTGCACCGCGATGCCGACAAAGTCCCGGCCCATGCCGTGGCGCACCTCGATCAAGCGCGGGCGGCGTCGCCTGTGCTCGACAAAATGGTCACCATGCGTGAAGAGCTGCGCCAGATGTGGCTCAACACCTCACACTCGCGTGAACATCTTGCCGTTGAGCTGAAAGACTGGTGCCACCGGGCTGAAGCCTCGGGCATCGCAGCGCTGGAGCAGTTCTCAATGCGGCTGCGCGCAGCACGGGCCTGAGCAAATAAAACAAAAAAAGCCCGCTTTTGAGCGGGCTTTTTTTCGACCGGAAAAACCGAATTACTTCAGTTTCATCTCTTTGTAGTCGACATGTTTGCGAGCAACGGGATCAAATTTTTTGATCAACATTTTCTCGGGCATGGTTTTCTTGTTTTTGCTGGTGGTGTAAAAGTGGCCAGTGCCAGCCGTTGATTCCAGCTTGATTTTTTCGCGTCCGCCTTTGGTAGCCATGTTTTTTCTCCTTCGGAATTAAGCTTGGCCACGTGCGCGCAGGTCTGCGAGCACGGCGTCAATGCCGTTTTTGTCGATCAGGCGCAAACCGGCGTTGGAGATGCGCAGGCGCACCCAGCGGTTTTCAGCTTCCACCCAGAACCGGCGGTATTGCAGGTTCGGCAGGAACCGGCGCTTGGTTTTGTTGTTGGCGTGGGAAACATTGTTTCCGACCATGGGGCCTTTGCCCGTGACTTCACATACGCGTGCCATAGATGCACTCCGATTAAACAGTTGCAGCCTCTGTTTTGCGCCGCAACCTCACCTCGCCAATTGATGGGTGGCGGTAACCCTGATTTCAGAAAAGCCTTCGATTATATGCCACTTCGCCACTTTTTAAGGCGACCGCTCTTCACTGTTCGAGGAAACGCTGCGCGTCCAGCGCCGCCATACAGCCCGTGCCTGCGCTCGTAATGGCCTGGCGGTAGATGTGGTCTTGCACGTCGCCGGCGGCGAAAACGCCGGGCACACTGGTCATGGTGGCAAAACCCTTCAGCCCGGACTGCGTGACGATGTAGCCGCCCGCCATCTCAAGCTGGCCGTTGAAGATTTCGGTATTGGGCGCGTGGCCGATGGCGATGAAACAGCCTTTGAGCGTGATGTCTTCGGTGGCGCCATCTTTCGTGTTTTTCAGGCGGATGCCGGTTACGCCCGTGGCGTCGCCCAGCACTTCATCCAGGGTTTGGAAGGTTTTGAGTTCGATCTTGCCGGCCTTGACCTTCTCCATCAGTTTGTCGATCAGGATCGCTTCAGCCTTGAATTTGTCGCGCCGGTGCACCAGGTAGACCTTGCTGGCGATGTTGGAGAGGTACAGCGCCTCTTCCACAGCCGTATTGCCGCCGCCGACCACACAGCAGATCTCATTGCGGTAGAAAAAGCCATCGCAAGTGGCGCAACCCGAAACGCCTTTGCCCATGAACGCGGTCTCTGACGGCAGGCCCAGGTATTTTGCCGACGCGCCAGTGGCGATGATGAGCGCGTCGCAGGTGTATCCGCCACTGTCGCCTTTGAGCGTGAAGGGACGCTTGGAGAGATCGACGGCGCTGATGTGGTCAAAAATGACTTCCGTGTTGAAGCGCTGGGCGTGCTCCAGGAAGCGCTGCATCAGCTCGGGGCCTTGGACGCCATTCACATCGGCGGGCCAGTTGTCGACATCGGTGGTGGTCATCAATTGGCCGCCTTGGGCGATGCCGGTGATCAACACCGGGTTCAGATTGGCACGGGCAGCATAGACTGCAGCGGTGTAACCGGCGGGGCCAGAGCCCAGAATCAGCACTTTGATGTGCCGTGAGACGTGACCAGAATCGGACATATTGAGAACCTTTTGCAAATACCCGGAAAACTCCGGAGCGGTTTAACCCGTGGGACGTGTACAGTTTGGGGCTATACGCAATTTACCAAGCTTGTGGCCCGAGCTGGGCACTTGGAAGAATTCTAAAATTTCCAAAGCTCTAGGAAAGTGGGAGACACGCGATTTTAAAAGACGTTGACCGGTGTTTTTGCGTGAAACCTTGTCTGCTGAAGATGGTGTTGGAAGGATTTTCAAATGTCGATGTTGACCAATCTTGACCTGATCCGCCGGGTGCCCCTGTTTGCCGTGCTCACGCAGGCGCAGGCTGAGTCGCTGGCAGATGCTGTGGGCAAGCGGCGTTTCAAACGCGGCGAGCTGCTGGTGGAGCAAGGTAAAAAGTGCGATGCGCTCTACATCATCCTGGCCGGGCGCGCGCGCGTGGTGGTGACCGACAAAAAAGCCCGCGAGGTGATTTTGGCCACTTTGCAGCCGGGCGACCACGTGGGTGAGATGAGCCTGATCGACCGCGAACCGCATTCGGCCAATGTGGAAGCAGAAATGCAGACCGACGCATTGGTGCTCGGCGGCGATGACTTCGGCCGCTGCCTCAATGAAAACTCGGCCATGATGCAGTCGGTCATGCGTGGGCTGGTGCAGCGCCTGCGCAGCGCAGACCGCAAAATTGAATCCTTGGCGCTGATGGGTGTCTACAGCCGCGTCGCCAATGTATTGCTGGACTGCGGCGTGCCCACGCCAGACTCCCCCAACGTGCGGGTGATCCGCGAAAAAATTTCGCGCCAGGACATCGCCAAGATGGTTGGCGCCTCGCGCGAGATGGTCAGCCGCGTGATGAAAGACTTTGAGGAGCAGGGTTTCATTGAAACCAAGCCAGATGGCGCGATCTGGGTCAAAGAGCGGCGCAAGCTGCCGCGTTGAACTTGCGCAGGAACTACCGCTTCAGCGTCGGCCTGTGCGTTTCGTCGCCCTGCGGTTTTTTCAGAGGTCTCCTCAAGCGGGCCTTTGTCAGACCTGAATGACTTATTCCCTCAACACTTTGAATAACCCCCGCTCGGGGCGTGGCCCGTCGGGTGAGGTCGCGCCGCGCACCGGCTTGCAGCGATTTGCCACTGAGCTGGCCCTGATCGGCGGCTTTGTCGTGCTGGCCATCTGGCTCCTGGCACTGTTCACTTACTCCACCCAAGATGCCGCCTGGTCCACCTCAGGCAGTGGCGGGGCGTTGGCTAACAAAGCCGGCAAACTCGGCGCCATGCTGGCCGACATCAGTTATTTTCTGTTGGGGTTCTCGGTCTGGTGGTGTGTCGCTGCCGCCTTGCGCGCCTGGCTGGCCACGCTCGCGCGCTGGATGCGTGGGCAGGAACTGCCCGAGCGGGCCCAGGCGCCTATCACCATGCCGGGCCAGCCGCGCGTTTTCCCCATCGCTAAAAAGCTGGAGCGGCTTGGCAGCCCGAAGGCCGTCTTCTGGTTCGGATTGGCGCTGCTGCTGTGCGCCAGCGTGGCGCTGGAGTGGAGCCGCCTGTACCGACTTGAACCGCTTTTGCCGGGGCATGCGGGCGGCGTGCTGGGTTATTGGCTGGGGCCGCTGGCGATGAAATGGCTGGGCTTTACCGGCTCCGGGCTGGTGGCCATTGTGCTGGTGGTCACAGGTTTTGCCATGGCGTTTCGCTTTTCCTGGGGCCATGCGGCCGAGCGCATCGGCGCCTGGCTGTATGCGCTGGTTGAAACGCGCCGCGCCAAACGCGAAATCGCCGAAGACCTGGCGCTGGGCCAGCGGGCGGCGCGTGAACGTGAAGAGACCGTGTTCGAAGAGCGCGAGGTCATCGCAGAGTCCCACCCCCTGCCGGTGCTGATCGAGCCGTTGATGGCCGACGTGCCCACCAGCGTGCGGGTCGCCAAAGAGCGGCAGAAACCGCTTTTTTCCGAGCTGCCCGACAGCAAACTGCCGCAAGTTGATTTGCTCGACGGCGCATTGTTGCGCCAGGAAACCGTGGCCCCCGAGACGCTGGAGATGACCAGCCGCATGATCGAAAAACGCCTGAAAGACTTCGGCGTCGATGTGCGGGTGGTGCTGGCGCAGCCTGGCCCGGTGATCACGCGGTATGAGATCGAACCGGCCACGGGCGTGAAAGGCGTGCAGATTGTGGGCCTTGCCAGAGACCTGGCGCGGTCTTTGAGCCTGGTGTCGATCCGCGTGGTGGAAACCATCCCGGGCAAAAACTACATGGCGCTGGAATTGCCGAATGCCAAGCGGCAGTCGATCCGGCTGTCTGAAATCCTCGGCTCTGCTGTCTATAACGAAGCCAAATCCATGCTGACCATGGGCCTGGGCAAAGACATCATCGGCAACCCGGTGGTGGCGGATCTGGCCAAAATGCCGCACGTGCTGGTCGCGGGTACCACCGGTTCGGGCAAGTCGGTGGGCATCAACGCGATGATTTTGAGCCTCTTGTACAAAGCCGATGCGCGCGACGTGCGGCTCTTGATGATCGACCCGAAGATGTTGGAGATGTCGGTCTACGAAGGCATCCCGCACCTGCTCGCGCCCGTGGTGACAGACATGCGCCAGGCCGCGCACGGCCTGAACTGGTGCGTGATGGAGATGGAGCGGCGCTACAAGTTGATGAGCAAGTTGGGTGTGCGCAATCTGGCTGGATACAACGTGCGCATCGACGAGACCAAGGCGCGCGGCGAGTCCATTGGCAACCCCTTCAGCCTGACACCCGAAGCGCCCGAACCGCTGGAGCGCCTGCCGCACATCGTGGTGGTGATCGACGAGCTGGCCGACCTGATGATGGTCGTCGGCAAGAAGATCGAAGAACTCATTGCCCGCCTGGCGCAAAAAGCGCGTGCCGCCGGCATCCACCTGATTTTGGCCACGCAACGCCCAAGCGTGGACGTGATCACCGGCCTGATCAAGGCCAACATCCCGACGCGCATTGCGTTCCAGGTCAGCAGCAAGATCGACAGCCGCACCATCCTTGACCAAATGGGCGCCGAGGCGCTCTTGGGCATGGGCGACATGCTCTACATGCCCAGCGGCACCGGATTGCCGATTCGCGTGCACGGCGCGTTTGTGAGCGACGAAGAGGTCCACCGCGTGGTGGCTTACCTCAAAACCCAGGGAGAGCCCAATTACATCGAAGGTGTGCTCGAAGGCGGCACGGTCGATGGTGAAGATGGCGCGTTAGGTGATTTGCTGGGGGGCAGCAGCAGCGGGGGCGAGAAAGACCCGATGTACGACCAGGCCGTCGAAGTGGTGCTGAAAAACCGCAAGGCCAGCATTTCGCTGGTGCAACGGCATTTGAAGATTGGCTACAACCGCGCTGCAAGGCTGGTTGAAGACATGGAAAAAGCGGGCTTGGTCAGCAGCATGAGCACCAGCGGGCAGCGCGACATCCTGGTGCCGGCACGGGCGGAAAGCTGAACCCGATGCGGTGCACAAGATTTTCGATTGCCACTTTTTTGGTGGCTACTTGCTCATTTAATTCCTGGGCTGCAGGCCTGGAAGATCTGGATGCCTTTGTGCGCAGCGTCAAAACCGGCCGCGCAGATTTCACCCAGGTCGTCACTGCGCCACCCAAGGCCGGGCAGACGGCGCGCGTCAAAACCTCCACCGGGAGTTTTGAATTCGCGCGGCCGGGCCAGTTCAAATTTGTCTACCGAAAACCCTTTGAGCAAACCATCGTCGCCGACGGCCAGACGCTCTGGCTGTATGACGTGGATCTGAACCAGGTTACCAGCCGCAAACAGGCCGCCGTGTTGGGGTCAAGCCCGGCCGCGCTGATCGCAACGGCTTCTGACCTCAAAGCCTTGCAGGCCGACTTCAATCTCGCCAACGCGCCCGACAAAGACGGACAGCAGTGGGTGCTGGCCACACCTAAAAACAAAGACGGCCAGGTGCAAAACGTGCGCATCGGTTTCAAAAGCGGCCAACTCGTGACGCTGGAAATACTCGACAGCTTTGGGCAAAACTCGCGCATGGGTTTCAGCGGTTTTCAGGTTAACCCGGCGTTGGAGGCCAGCGCCTTCCAGTTCAAGCCACCTGCGGGGGCCGACGTGGTGCGGCAATGAGCGAGCATGAGTCTGGGCGACCGCCCGCGCCGATTGCGACCTTGAAGCGACGATTCGCAGTTTTCTGTTGCTATTATAATTATAGCTACAAAGCCATATAATATGTGACCTGGTGCTCAACATTTTATGTAACTCGATGTCGGAAGCTGTTTGAGGCCCTTATCGCACCTAAATTGGGTATGATTTATGGGATCGTTGGATTGACACGATGACTTGCCCGGAATGACCCCGCAAAACACTCTCGCCTATGCGCAGGCGCAAGACCTGGCTGACCCGCTGCACATGTACCGCAGCCGCTTCCACATCCCCCAGCATGGCGCGTCAGATGCGATTTATTTCACCGGCAATTCACTCGGCTTGCAGCCCAAAACCGTGCAAGCCTATGTGCAGCAAGAGCTTTACGACTGGGCCCGGTTCGGGGTGGAAGGCCACTTCATGGCGAAGAACCCATGGCTCTCGTACCACGAGCTGTTGACGGAAAAGATGGCGCGCATCGTGGGGGCCTTGCCCGCCGAGACGGTGATGATGAACGGCCTCACGGTGAACCTGCATCTGCTGATGGTGTCGTTTTACCGGCCCACGAAGCAGCGCTTCAAGATTTTGTGTGAAGCGCAGGCGTTTCCGAGCGACCGATACGCGGTGCAATCGCAGATCCAGTTTCACGGCCAGTATCTGGGCTTTGGCGTTGACGCGGCCTTGATCGAGGTGGCTCCGCGCGCGGGTGAAGCGGCGTTGCAGCACGAGGATGTTTTGGCGGCGATTGAACGGCACAAGGACTCGCTGGCCCTGGTGATGCTGGGCGGCGTCAACTATTTCACAGGGCAGGTGTTTGACATCGCAGGCATCACCCAAGCGGCCCACCAGGCGGGTGCCCTAATGGGGGTTGACTTGGCGCACGGCGCAGGCAACATCAAGCTGGAGCTGCACGCGTGGGGCGTGGATTTCGCCGCCTGGTGTAGCTACAAATATTTGAACAGCGGACCGGGCGGTGTGGCCGGTGCCTTCATACACGAGCGGTATCTGCGCGACACCGCGCGGCCTCAATTTGCGGGCTGGTGGGGGCACGACAAAGCCACGCGCTTTTTGATGGGCAAAACTTTTGTGCCAATCCCCAGCGCAGAACGCTGGCAGATCAGCAACGCGCCGGTCTTGTCGATGGCGGCTTGCCGAGCGTCGCTCGATCTTTTTGACGAAGTGGGCATGCAGGCCCTGGTTCTCAAGAGCCAGAAGCTCACGGCCTACCTTGAATTTGTCGTCGGCGACATCAACCGGCAAAAAGGCAACTGCCTGGAGATCATCACCCCGCGTGAGCACCGGGGCTGCCAGCTCAGCATCGTCGCGCACGGCCACGGCAAACCCTTGCTGGACAAAATGATGGCGCAGGGCATCGTGCCCGACTGGCGCGAGCCCAACGTGATCCGCTGTGCGCCAGTGCCGATGTACAACTCGTTTGAGGATGTGGCCCGCTTTGGCGCCATCCTGACGACGTTGTTGTGAAAATGGCTTCCCGGCCTTTCGCCGCAGTTGACACCCGAGGCGCTTGGCGCGCCTTGTCGCACGCTGAACGCGAGCGCGAATATTCGCCCAGTTCATGCATTGGCGGCAACTACCAGCCCTTCATCGCGGCATACACAAGCCGAAGCTGCGCTGGTCGCCTGGGGAAGCGTTGAAACCTCGGAATTCAAGCGCCAGAGTTTGGCGTTTGCACAAGCCCTAAAAGCCGCAGGCTCGCTGTGTGAGTCTTTCGAGATTCCGGGAAGAAACCATTTTGACGTGATACTTGATCTTGCTGACACCTCCACGCCGCTCGGTCAGCACACGATGAAACTGTTGGAATCCCCTTGAAAATCTGAATCGCCATGCCCCAATCGAGCACCGTTTTTTTCCCGAACTATGGTCGATCCGTACCCAATTTTGAAGGAGTTTCTTTGAACCCATCAAGCCCCCAATCCGGCCTGGTCGCTGGCAAAGCCACGCCGCGCGGCAAGTTTCCGCATTTCAAACGCGCGGGCGATTTCATTTACGTCTCCGGCACCAGTGCACGGCGGCCGGACAACACCATCGTCGGGGCGACGGTGGATGCCATGGGCACAACGTCGCTGGACATCCGCGAGCAGACGCGAGCGGTGATTGAAAACATCCGCGACATTCTGGCCAGCGCCGGGGCCGGTTTGGCGGATGTGGTGGAAATCAGCAGCTTCCTCGTTAACATGAACGACTTTGGCGGTTACAACGCGGTGTATGGCGAATTTTTTGACAGCAGCGGGCCAGCCAGAACCACGGTGGCAGTGCACCAACTGCCGCATCCGCATTTGGTGATCGAGATCAAGGCTGTGGCCTATAAACCCTTGAAATAAGCTTGAAATGGAACGCCGCGCGACGGCATCGTGATGAGGAGACTGTGAGATGGCGAGCCACCAGGCAAGTTACAAATACGGGCAACCGCTGAATTTTCAGCACTGGCTCGACAGCAACGCCCACCTGCTCAAACCGCCCGTGGGCAACCAGCAAATCTGGCAAGACGGCGACTTCATGGTCACGGTGGTCGGCGGCCCCAATGCGCGCTCTGATTTCCACGATGACCCGGTGGAGGAGTACTTCTACCAGTTCAAGGGCAATGCCTACTTGTTGATGTGGGACCGTGGCCAGTACGACCGCGTTGACCTCAAAGAAGGCGACATGTTCTTGATGGCGCCGCACACCTTGCACTCACCGCAGCGGCCTGAGGAAGGCAGCCTGTGCCTGGTGGTGGAGCGCCAGCGCCCCAAGGGGCAGCTCGACGCCTTCCAGTGGAGCTGCGCAAGCTGCGGCACCGTGGTCAAGCGGTATGAATTCCAATTGGAAAACATTGTCAAGGACTTGCCGGTCGCGTTCAACCGCTTTTATGCGACGACGGATGAAGAGCGCGTCTGCTCCAACTGCGGCGAAGTGCATTCGGCGCGCGACTTCAAAACCTGGCACCAGCGCTTGCATGCTGCACACGGGTTATAAGAAAAACACCGCAAATCAGCAGAAATCACCGCCATGGCACGGACGCAAGAAACCCTAAAAAAAATCGATATGCACGCGCACCACTTCCCGCGCGTCAGCCAGCAGGAGGCTGATGTGTTGGGCGCTGGCATGGGGCCGTGGCTGCGTGTGGACGCGGATGGCGAGCGTGGCCACATCATGCAAGGCGACAAGGCCTTCCGCCCGGTAAACCGCGTCTTGTGGGACGCCGCCGCGCGCCTGGCCGAGATGGATGCGCAAGGCGTCGATATTCAAATCAGTTGCGCCACCCCCGTCATGTTTGGCTACAGCGCCGATGCCAAGCTGGCCGCAGACTGGTCACGCCGCATGAACGACCATGCCCTTGCCTTTGCCAGCGCCGCTCCCAGGCGCCTCAAAGTCATGGCGCAGGTGCCGTTGCAAAATTTAGACGCCGCGTGCCAGGAGGCCAGCCGCGCCATGGCCAGCGGCCACGTGGGCGTGCAGATCGGCAACCACCTGGGTGAACGCGACATGGACGATGCGCACATGGTTGATTTTCTCGTCCACTGCGCGAGTGACAACATCCCCGTGCTGGCCCACCCCTGGGACATGATGGGCGGCACGCGCATGAAGAAATGGATGTTGCCTTGGCTCGTCGCGATGCCGGCTGAGACGCAATTGGGCATTTTGTCTCTGATTCTGTCCGGCGCGTTTGAACGTATCCCGCCGTCGCTCAAGCTGTGTTTCGCACATGGCGGCGGCTCCTTTGCTTTTTTGCTGGGCCGGGTTGAGAATGCCTGGCAGCAGCGTGACATCGTGCGGCAAGACTGCCCGCATCCGCCGTCGCACTACCTCAACCGCTTCCATGTGGACAGCGCCGTGTTCGATGTGCGTTCGCTGCGCCTCCTGGTGGAGGTGATGGGCGCGGGGCACGTCATGCTGGGCTCAGACTACCCGTTTCCGCTGGGCGAGCCGCACATCGGCACACTCGTGCAAGAAGCGGCTTTTCTGACTGAGGCCGAACGCAGGCAAATTCTCGCGCACAATTCGATGGATTTTTTCAAGCTGACGCACGCAAACCATAAGGACACATCATGAAACGCCGCCATATCCTTGCCCTTGCCCTGGTTGCCACGCTGGCTGCCCAGGTTGCCTCGGCCCAATCGGACCGACCCCTGAAGATTCTCATCGGCGTGCCACCGGGCGGTTCCTTGGATGCCGTGGCCCGCCTGTTGGCAGACAAGATGAAGGACGAGCTCAAGCGCCCTGTGATTGTGGAAAGCAAACCCGGCGCAGGCACGCGTCTGGCTGCTGAACTGCTGAAAAACGCGCCTGCCGATGGCGACACGGTGATGATCGCGCCCATCGTGGTGCCGGTGTTGGCGCCCCTGACCTTCTCCAAACTCAACTACAACCCCGCCACAGACTTTGCACCCGTCGTGCATGTGGCCAATTTCCACTTCGGCCTGGCTGTGCCTGCCGAGGCGCCTTACAAAACGTTCGCCGAATTTCTGGCCTGGTTGAAAGCCAATCCCGGCAAAGCCAACTTCGGCATGCCGGCAGCGGGCAGCTTGCCGCACTTTTTCGGTTTGATGGTCGGCAAAGAGGCCAACGTGGACATTGTGCCGGTGCCCTTCCAGGGCGGTGCGCCTTTGTTGACGGCCTTGGCAGGCAACCAGATTGCCAGCGGCATCGACGTGTTGGGCGAGCAGCTTGAGCTGGCCAAGGCTGGCAAGATCCGCATCCTCGCGTCCTCGGGCGACAAACGCAGCAAACTCGCGCCCGATGTACCCACCTTCAAGGAGCTTGGGTTTACCAATATCCAGGCCCAGGGCTGGTACGCCATGTACGCGCCGGCGCGCACGCCCGCCGCCGCGTTGGCGGCCATCAACGCAGCCGCCAACAAAGCCATGGGCTTGCCCGATGTGATCGAGCGCTACAGCAAGCTGCTGCTTGAAACCGGCGGCGGCAGCGGTGCAGATTTGCAAAAGCTGCAAGAGTCTGAAACGCAGCGTTGGGCGCCGATCATCAAGGCCTCAGGTTTTAAGGCGGATTAGTGGCAGATTAGTGGCGGTTTTATGGCACGCTGGATGCCGTTTATGGGAGATCCCATGACAATTCGAAAATGCCTGTTGCTGGCCGCCGTGCTGGTGTTCAGCGGGAGCGCCTTGGCGGCCTTCCCCGACAAACCCATCAAGATCGTTGTCGCCTTCGCCCCTGGCAGTGCCACCGATGTGGTGGCGCGCGCGGTGGGGCTGAATCTGTCGGTGGCCCTGGGGCAGCCGGTGGTGATCGAAAACAAG